>NZ_JAFEJA010000001.1:1022142-1362857 GCF_016919245.1 Streptomyces zhihengii
CCCGGCCGCGCGGTGACTGGAGCGGCGCGTGGGGGCGGTCGGTGACCAGGGCGACGATCTCGGTGCCCGCGGTGCGCAGGGTGCGCACCGCGGCGAGGGCGACGGGCTCCGCGCCGACGACGACCGCGCGGCGGCCGGGCGCCCTGCCGTACAGGTGCACGCTCTGCTGGAGTTCGCCGGTGGTGAGCACGCCCTCGGGTCTGGTGCCCGGGATCAGCCGGGCGCCGCGCGGCCGTTCGCGGGCGCCGGTGGCCAGCAGCACGGCCCGGGCGGTGATGCGCTCGATGCCGTCCGGTGCGGTGACGTCGAGGGTGCGGGGCCCGGCCCATCCGGTGGCGATGACGCCGGTGCGCAGGGCGGCGCCCGCCGCGACGGCGGCGGTGACGAGCGGGCGGATCCAGGCGGGGCCCTCGACGGGCCGGTGGCGGGGGCCGAAGCCGCGGTGACGGCAGTGGCGGGGGACGCCGCCCGCCCGCTGCTCGCGTTCGAGGACCTCGACGCGTCCGGCGCCGCCCGCGGCGAGCCGGGCCGCCGCCGCGAGCCCGGCCGGCCCGGCGCCGACGACCAGCACGTCCACCTCCCGCTCCCGCCGGCTCATCCGCGTCCCTCCCCGTCGGAGGACGGGACCCCGGAGGTCGGGGCTCGGGAGCTCTCGGGCTCGGAGCCGGGGGGCGCGGAGATGCCGGGGGTCTTGGCAGCCGCGGAACCCGCGGACGCGAAAGCGCCGGGGCCGGAACCCGCCGGCGCGAAGGTGCCGGGGCCGGAACCCGCCGGCGCGCTGCCCGTGTCCGGCGGGTCGCCGTGCGTCGGGTCTCCCGGAGCGTCGGCGTCCGTCACGGCCGCGAGGCCGCCCGCGGGCGCGACTGCCGTGCCCGCCACGCCCGCGGGGTCCACCGGGCCCGTCCCGCCGGCCGCCGCGCGGTGGGCGTCGAAGCGGGCGCGGACGGTCGCGCCGCAGAAGAAGCCCTGGCACCGGCCGCCGCGTGCCCGGGTGCGGCGGCGCAGTCCGTCGAGGGTCGCCGGGGGCACGGTGGAGTGGACGGCGTCGCGGATCTCGCCCTCGGTGACCCGCTCGCAGTGGCAGACGACCGTGCCGTAGGCCGGGTCGCGGGCGATGAGGTCGGCGCGCTGGTACGGGCGTTGCGACTGCTCCCCGACGGCGGGCATCCGCACGGGTGCCGGTGGGCGTGCGGGCCCGAGGTCGAGGCCGCAGTCGGCGAGCAGGCCGGTGACGTGCGCGGCGACGGCCATGGACGCCGTCAGGCCGGTGGAGCGGATCGAGCCGACGGCGACGTAGCGCTGCTCGGGATGCGCGCGGATGCGGTAGTCGTCGTGCTCGGTGGCGGCGCGCAGGCCCGCGTACACGGCGGTGATCTCCTCGTCGGCGAGCGCGGGCAGGATGCGGCGGCCCTTCTCCCGGAGCGCGTCGAGGCCCTCCGCCGTCGATCCGGTGGCCCGCTTGTCGTCGAGGTCCTCGGCCGTGGGGCCGAGGAGGACGTTCCCGTGGACGGTCGGCGCGACGAGGACGCCCTTGCCGAGCGCGGTGGGGACGGGCAGCAGGATGTGGCGGACGAGGGGGCGGGCCAGCTTGTCGTGGACGATGAGCTGGCCGCGCCGCGGGGTGACGGTGAAGTCGTGGTGGCCGAGGAGCCGGTCGATGTCGTCGGCGTGCAGCCCCGCCGCGTTGACCAGGTAGCGGGCCCTCAGCGGGCCTCTGCCGGTGATGAGCTCATGGTGGCCCGGCCGGCTGATGACGTGCTGGACACGGCAGTTGAGGTGGAGGCCGACGCCGGCGCGGACGGCCTGGGTGGCGTAGGCGAGGGTCGTGGTCCACGGGCAGATGACCGATTCGCCGGGGACCTCCAGGGAGCCGAGTGCGCCGGGGCCGAGCCGCGGTTCGCGGGCGTAGGTGGCGGCGGCGCCGAGGATCCGGGTGTCGTGGCAGTCGTTGCGCCGGGCCTTGGCGGCGAGGCCGGGGAGGGCGTCGAGCTGCTCCTCGTCCCAGGCGACGAGGAGGGCGCCGACGGGTTCGACGGGGATGCCGCTCTCGGCGGCGTAGGCGGCGAGGCGGCGCTGCCCCTCGCGTACGAGCCGTGCCTCCAGCGAGCCGGGGACGGCGTCGAAACCGGTGTGCAGGATGGCGGTGTTGGCCTTCGACGTGCCGGTGCCGACGTCGTCGCCCGCGTCCAGGACGGCCGTGGTCAGCCGGTGGTGGGCCAGTTGCCGGGCGATCGCGCTGCCGACCACGCCCGCGCCCACGACGACGATGTCGTGCAGCCCGCCGGGGAGTGGGCCGGCGGTGGTGAGGCTCATGCCGTCGCCCGTGCCGGCGGGCCGGAGGGCGCCCGGGCGAGCAGTGCGTCGACCTCGGCGCGGAAGCGGCCCATCCGGGCGGCGGCCTCGTCCGCGCCGATCCGCGGCTCGTAGACGGCGGACGGCAGCCAGGCGGGGACGGCGTCACGGGCGCCGAGCGCGGGATCGGTGCCGAGCCGGGCCACCGCCGCGACGCCCAGCGCGGTGGCGTCGGGGAGTGCCGAGACCTCGACGGGGAGCTGGAGCAGGTCGGCCTGGGTCTGCATGAGCAGGGCGGAGCGGGTGAGGCCGCCGTCGACGCGGAGCGCGGACAGCGGGGTGCCGAGGTCGTGGGCGGCGGCCGCGGCGAGTTCCACGACCTGGGCGGCGATGCCCTCGCACAGGGCGCGCACCAGGTGGCCCGGCCCGGTGTCCAGGCCCAGCCCGGTGACGGAGCCGCGCAGGTCGCCGCGCCACCACGGGGCGGCGAGTCCGGCGAGTGCGGGGACGAAGGCGACCGTGCCGCTGTCGGGGACGGAGAGGCCGACCCGGTCGATGTCCTGGGCGCCGGAGATGACGCCGAGCCCGGTGAGCCAGCGCACGGCGGACGCGGCCGTGTAGACCTGCCCGTCGAGGCAGTAGCTGGTGGCGCCGCCGAGCCGCCAGGCGACGCAGCTCACCAGGCCGGTGGTGGCGCGCAGGGGCCGGGGGCCGGTCTGGGCGAGGAGGAACGCGCCGGTGCCGTAGGTGCACTTGGCGGTGCCCGGTTCGGTGACGCTCTGGGCGAGCAGCGCCGCCTGCTGGTCGACCAGGAGCCCGGTGACGGCCGTGGCGGGGCCGAAGGCGGTGGTGACGCCGACGGGGCTGTCGCAGTCGACGACCTCGGGGAGGCGCTCGCCGCCGAGGCCGTACAGGTCGAGGGCGCGCGGGGACCACACGGCCCGGTCCAGGTCGAGGAGCTGGGTGCGCCCCGCGGTGGCGGCGTCGGTGACGAACGCGCCGGTGAGACGGTGCACCAGCCAGGAGTCGCTGGTGGTGACGACGCCCTCGCGGGTGAGTTCGCGGCGGATCCAGGCCATCTTGGGGGCGGCGAAGTAGGGGTCGAGCGGCAGCCCGGTGATCCGCGTCAGTTCGTCGCCGTGCGGGGCGAGGGCGTCGCAGAGGGGGGCGGCGCGCCGGTCCTGCCAGACGATGGCGTCGGTGAGCGGCTCGCCGGTGGCCGGGTCCCAGGCGAGGACCGTCTCGCCCTGGTTGGCCAGGCCGATGGCGACGACCGCCTCCCCGGCGTCGGCCAGGGCCGCGCGCCCCGCGTCGGTCACGGAGGCGAGGAGCTCGCGCGGGTCGGCCTCGACCCGGCCGCCGGGGCCGTAGCGCGGGGTGACGGGCGCGGAGCCGGTGCCGATGACGCCGCGCTCGGGGCAGACGACGAGCGCCTTCGTCCCGGACGTGCCCTGGTCGACGGCGAGTACCGGTCCACTCACGTGCGCCCCGTTCATCACTCGGCAAGAGCTTGATCGCTCCCAGCAGCGTGGTGCAGCCTGCCTTTCTGCGTCAAGGGCGCTTGTGGACAAGCGAATTGATTGGTCATCATCATCTTGTCGTGCCGTCGTCCTTGAGTAGGATCGGCGCGGCTCGTCACCGGCGCGGGGCCCTGCACCACTCCTCGCGGCCGTGCGGCGACCGCCGGCGCCCGGCCGACCACCGGACCCGCCGGCCCGCTCGACGGACGACCGGCCGGCCACCCCGGTGACGTCCGGGCGGCTCACGCGCTGTGCCGCGGGGGACGCCACCGAACCGGAGGACCCCTGCGGACCGCCCGGTGGTACGCGCACGCCTCCTCACCGTCTTGAGGGACTCATGACTCGCACCGCTTCACCCGGCATCCGACCACCGGGCCCGCGACGCACGGGATCGGGGGCCCTCGGGCCGTGTTAGCCGTACCCCCTGGCGCACCGCGCCCGTTACGCGTACCGCCGAGCGCGGTGCCCCTCCGTCCGACGCCGACCCGGCCGGAGGCGCGCCGCCCGGCGGGCACCGGCCGCGGGAGGCACGGCTGATGCCCCCGGACGCGTTCCGCCCCAAGTACCACCCGGCCGGTCACGACGACCAGTTGCGCGGCGCGGTGCAGGAACTGCGCACCGGCCGGTGGCTGGCCATGCGGGACCTGCTGGAGTCGACACCCGACTGGGCGCTGTGGACGCAGCGGACCCAGGTGCTGGCCGCCGTCGCCGCCGGGTCGGACACGGTCCGGGCCTGGCGTTCGGAGGAGCCCGACAGCCCGGCCGCCGCGGTGATGCACTGCCGGGTGACGGTGGAACGGGCGCTGCGCGCGCACCGCGACGGCCACCACCGCACCCAGGAGCTGTGGCACGACGCCTGGCAGGCCTGCCGGGACGCCTCCCGGGCGGTGCCGGACGACCCGGTCCCCTGGGTGTGCCTGCTGGCGCTGGCCCGGCTCGACCCGGAACAACGGCTGGAGGAGCACCGGGTGGCGCCGCCCGGGCCGATGCTCTTCCCCGGGCCGTGGGGCCTGCTCGCCCAGGCCGACCGGCGCGACCCGCACAATCGCGAGGCGCACCACCGGATGCTCCAGTTCGTCTACGCCCGCCGCCCCGGGGCGCAGCTCCCCGAGGCGGTCAACTACGCGGTGTGGGCCGCGTCCTCGGCGCCCGCCGGTTCGGCGCTGAAGGTGCTGCCGCTGCATGTGCGGGTGGAGCGCTACCGGCGCGAGGAGGGCCAGGAGCGGGCGCTCGACCTGCACTGGGTCACCGACGACGCGACGCGCGACGCGGAGGCGGCGCTGCTCGGCTGGTTCGACGTCTGCGCTCCCGGCAGACGCTCGCTGCCGGACCTGAGCCATCTGGCGCACGCCCTGTGGGGCGCCCAGCGCTTCACCGAGGCCGCCCGGGTCTTCGAGGCGCTCGGCCCGTACTGGACCACCCAGCCCTGGTCCTTCCGCACCCGCGACCCCGGTGACGCGGTGCTCGCGGAGGAGGTGTTCCTGCGCGCCCGTGCCCGCTGTCTTGCGGTCGCGCGGGACGCGGGCGGGGCGGCCTGACGCCCTCACCCGAGGGCCACCCGCCCCGGCCTTCCCCCGTCCTGTCCCTGCCCGTCCCGCCCGAACGCGACCGCACGCGCCCTTCCCCGTCCGTCCAGCGCATCGCCCTTTCCCCACGGAGGTTTCCCGATGTCCGTCTCCCCGCCGAAGTGGTCGGCCGCCGACCGCACGCCACCCGAGGACAAGGACGAGGAGGCACGGCTGCGGGAACTGGGCTACCAGCCGGTTCTCGCCCGCCGCATGGGCGGTTTCGGCAACTTCGCGATCAGCTTCTCCGTGATCTCGATCCTGTCCGGCTGCATGACGCTCTACGGCTTCGGCCTGAACACCGGCGGCCCCTCCGTCATGCTGTGGGGGTGGCTGGGCGTCGGCCTGTTCGTGCTCTTCGTGGGCATGGCACTGGCCGAGGTCACCAGCGCGTACCCGACGTCGGGCGCGCTCTACTACATGGCGGACCGGCTCGGCGGCCGCAAATGGGGCTGGTACACGGGCTGGCTGAATCTGCTCGGTCTGCTGGGCGCGATAGCCGGGATCGACTACGGCTGCGCCCTGTTCACGGGCGCGTTCCTCAACCTCCAGTTCGGCTTCGAGCCGACGCCCGGCTCCACGATGGTCATCTTCGTCTGCATCCTGCTGCTGCACGCGACGCTCAACCTGTTCGGTGTGCGGCTGGTGAGCGTGCTCAACTCCATCAGCGTGTGGTGGCATCTGGCGGGCGTCGCGCTCATCGTGGGCGCCCTGGTGATCGTGCCGTCCGACCACCAGTCCCCCGAGTTCGTCTTCGGCGAGTTCGTCAACGGCACCGGCTGGGACAACCCCGTCTACGTGGCCGCCATCGGCCTGCTGCTCGCGCAGTACACGTTCAGCGGCTACGACGCCTCCGCCCACCTGTCCGAGGAGACGTCCAACGCCTCGGTGACGGCGGCCAAGGGCATCGTGCGCTCCATCTGGGTCTCCTGGATCGCCGGGTTCGCGCTGCTCGCGGGGCTGACGTTCGCCATCCAGGACTACGCGGGCACCCAGAACAGCGCGACGGGGGTGCCCCCGGCGCAGATCCTCATCGACGCGCTCGGCACCGGGGCGGCCTCCGCGCTGCTGCTGGTCGTCATCGTGGCGCAGCTCTTCTGCGGCAACGCCGAGGTGGCCGCCGCCAGCCGGATGGTGTTCGCGTTCAGCCGCGACAACGCGCTCCCGGGGTCCGCGCTCTGGCGCAGGGTCAGCGGCCGCACCCAGACGCCCGTGCCGGCGGTGTGGCTGTCGGTGGGCTTCGCCTGCGTCCTGGCCCTGCCCTCGCTCTACTCGCCGACCGCGTACGGCGCGGTCACCGCGATCAACGTCATCGGCATCACCCCGGCGTACGCGATCCCGGTGTACCTGCGGCTGCGGGCCGGTGACCGCTTCGAGCCCGGCCCGTGGAACCTCGGCCGGTGGAGCAAGCCGGTGGGCTGGGTGGCGGTGGCCTGGGTCGCCGTCGTGACCGTGCTGTTCTGCCTGCCGCAGTCGAACCCGGTGACCGTCGACTCGATGAACTACGCGTCCATCGCGCTGGCCGCGGTCCTGGTGCTGGCGACGGTGTGGTGGTTCGTCGCCCGGCGTTCGTACAGCACCCCGGCCGCGTACGGCACCGCCCGCGAACGGGCGGAGATCGAGGAGGACGTCGTCTGACGGCAGCCGCCCGCGGCGGCGGACGCCGTCCGACGGCCGCCTCGGCAGACCGGGGAGGGGCCCGTTCCGCGGGGACGGGTCCCTCGGCGCGCCCCGGCGGGTAGCCTGGCCGGGAGGCGACTGTCGAAGCGCTTCAATTCCTCTGATCTGCGGGAGAGCGGATGGTCACCCTTGCCGAGGTCGCCCGGCACGCCGGAGTCTCGGCCAGCACCGTGAGCTACGTCATCAGCGGGAAGCGCGCGATCTCCGCCGGGACGCGGGAGCGGGTGCGGCGGTCCATCAGCGAGCTGGGCTACCACCCGCACGCGGGCGCCCGGGCGCTGGCCGGCAGCAGGTCGCACATCATCGCGCTGATGGTGCCGCTGCGCACGGACCTGTACGTGCCGGTGATGATGGAGATCGCCGTCACCGTCGCCCAGGCCGCCCGTACGCACGGCTACGACGTCCTGCTGCTGACGGGCGAGGAGGCACCGGACGCGGTGCGGCGGGTGGTCGGCAGCAATCTCGCCGAGGCCATGATCGTGATGGACGTCGAGCTCGACGACCGGCGGCTGGAGCTGCTGCGCTCGGTCGACCGGCCGTCGGTGCTGGTGGGGATCCCCGCCGAGCCGGCCGGACTGACCTGTGTGGACCTGGACTTCTTCGCCACCGGCGCGGTCTGCGTGGAGCATCTGGCGGGGCTCGGGCACCGGGAGATCGCCGTCGTCGGCGAGGCGCCCGCGGTCTACGAGCGGCGCACCGGCTTCGCCGAGCGCACCCTCGCCGGCATCCGGGAGCGGGCCGGGCAGCTCGGCGTGCGGATGCTCCACCGCCCCTGCGAAGGCGGCTACGAGGGCGTGTCGGCGGTGCTCTCCCGGATCCTCGACGAGCGGCCCGGCACGACGGGTCTCGTCGTCCAGAACGAGGCGGCGGTCGAGCCGCTGCTGGCGGTCCTGCGGCAGCGCGGGCTCGCGGTGCCCGAGGACATGTCGGTGGTGGCGGTGTGTCCCGAGGAGGTGGCGACGGGAGCCTCCGTACGCCTCACCTCCGTGGCCGTCCCCGCGCGGGAGCTCGGCCGGCAGGCCGTCGAGGCCCTGATGGCCCGCCTCGGCGGCCGCCCGGCGGGCGAGGTCCTGCTGCTCCGCCCCGCCCTCACCCTCCGCGACAGCTCGGGCCCGGCGCCGGAAGCGGGCGTCTGACGGAGGGGCCCGGCTCCGCTGCTGGGCCTGCTCCGGGCCGGGGCTCCGCGACGGGCGGGGGTCCGCCCGGGACCGGAGGCGGTGAGCGATCCGCGTACGTTCGGTGCGCGGCGCATGTATCCCCTCCCCGCGGACCGGCCGCCGCGGGACAATCCCGGGAAACGAGGGAAGGGTCGCGCCCATGCCGTCCGCAGACTTATGCCGTGCCCTCCGCCGCCGCACCGTGCTGGGGCTGTCCGCGGGGGTGAGCGCGCTCGCGCTGACGCTGACCCCGGCACTGCCGCACGACGCCGCGGCTGCACGGCCCGCCTCCGGCCCCGACGCCCGGGTCGCGCCGGCCAGGGCTCCCGCCCCGAAGCCGCTCGGCAGGCAGATCACCAAGTGGTTCCAGGACCCCGTCGGCAACCTGGCCTATCAGACACGCAGGACGGCCGGGCTCGACCGCGCCTACGGCCGCAACCTGGCCATCGGGTTCGTCGACATCACGGGCCTCGACGACGTGGACGTCACGGGCTACCGCGTGGTCGGCTCCGGAGAGCTGGCGCAGAGCGATCCCGCGCTGTACGCCTCACTCGGCCTGGCCGCGAAACCTCAGGTCGAGCGGTTCGTGATCGTGCCCAGCTTCAACAACCCGTCCACCGGGGACACCAAGGGGGCCCACTCCGAAATCCGTTTCTTCTCGCAGGAGTTGCTCTACATGGGGGTGACGGACCCGGCTCGGACGTTTCTCCTGTACTCCGACCTGTCACCGTGCCGCGACTGCGCTCCGCGAATCCCGGACACCACCGAGGTGCGCTGGATGACCAGGGACGGCGAGGGCTCGCACCTGCGCAGGGAACGCATCCTGAACGCCGCCGCGGCCTCCGGTCACGAGGCCGCCATGACGGACGCGGACCGCAAGCGCAACGCCGAGGCGGTGGCGCGCACACGGCAGCGGACGCTGGACAAGCGGGCCAGGGAAGCCGAGCGGCGGGCGCAGTTGTGGGGGAAGGCACCGCCGACGCCGTGTCCCACACCGCTCTCGGCGCCACTCGCCGCGGGCGGGTCCGGCGTCCTCGCCCTGGCCGCCCACCGGCGGTCCGCGGCCGCTGCCCGGCCGGCCGCCGCCCCCTGCGGGGAACCGGACGGGAAGGACACCGCGCGGGCCGCACCGGGCGGGCTGGGCCGCGCTCTGGCCGGGCCCGTCGCCGAGTCCCCCGGAGGCATCGACTTCTCCGCGCTGACGCTGCGCTACCTCGCCGACCCGGGTGACGGCAGCGGGCTGCAGTACGCCTTCGAGGCCCCCGCCGCCGCCTCCGGCGCCTCCCCGGCGGCCGGTACGGACGCCGCCCGCCTCAGTTCCGACGCCTTCTTCGTCTGGCTGGCGCTGAAGCCCTCGACGTTCTGGGTCAACCTCAACCCCACCGAACCCGACCGCGTCGTGGACGCCGACATGGGCCGCACGGACGTGGGGCGGGTCATGCTCCAGGCGGACCTGCGGCTCAAGAAGGACGTGGGCAGGCTCGTGCACCCCGGCACGGAGCTGGGCCGGAGGTACCACGACCGGCTGAAGGGCACCTGCTCGTCGTCGCGTGTGTGGGTCCTGCCCGAGCCCGCCGACATCCACGCCGACGGCGAGAAGCTGTACGTCCTCAAGGCGCCGCTCAGCGTCCGGATGGAGGCTGAGCACATCGAACTGCCCCGGGAGAAGGGCGGGCCGGGCGACTGCCCCGAGGCCGACGAGGCCACCCGCGACCACAACGAGGCGCTCTTCCGCAGCCTGATCCTGCCCGAGCTCACCAAGCTGGTGAACGGCGACCCGCACTACGCCGACCTGCGCCGCGTGCACCTCTCCCGCGTCGCCGCCCAGTGGTACCGGGAGCTCGGCGCGTCCCGGCCCACCACGTACGGCGAGCTCGTCGACGGGGGCGACATCGACGCCTGGACGACCCGGACCGGCTGGAAGCCGAAGGACACCTTCGACCGGTACGTCCACTCGTACACCGAGGGCGACTACCGCTACAGCCGCGAGGAGACCAAGGGGGACCGCGTCTGGACGTACACCTACGTGTACGGGGGTGTCGACCTCACCTCCGCGCCGCTGCGCAAGATGTCCGAGAGCTCCTTCACCGCCCGCCACGCGGGCCTGCCGAAGGACGTCCGGGCCTCGCTGACCCGCCCGGTCGGCGGGGGCGGCACCGACGGCCGGCTGCTGATGGGGGCGCGGACTCCGCAACAGGCGGCCGCGGGACCGGGCCCGTCCGCCGACGGCGAAGACGACGACAGCGACGACGACTCCGGCGGCAGCTCCGGTGAGCGGGCGTCCGGCCGGTCGGCTCTCGCCGCGTGGACATGGGTCTGGCTGCCCGCGCTGCTGGTTCCTCTCGGCGGCATCCTGCTGTGGCGCCGCCACGCCACGGCACCGCGTCCGGCGAGGCCCGCACGCGGTCCGTCCGCCGGCGCGCCGGATCGGCCCCGTTCGCCGTACGACGACTACCTGTGAGCCGCGGCCGCCGCCGTCCCCGCGTCCCGGGAACGGCGGTGGCGCCGCACGGTCAGGTGTGCGGCGCCACCGGGTCCCTCCGGCCGGGGCCGGAAGTGCGAGCGGCTCAGGCGGGGTCGAGGACGGCGACGCCGAAGCGGGGCAGGCGCACGGTGTCGTGCACCTCGGTGTCCGTCAGCAGGTCACGGTGGCTGCCGGGGACGGGGACGGTGACCGGGTCGCGGCCGTGGTTGAGGACGAAGAGAAGCGGGCCGCGGCGCACCGCCTCGACGTGTTCGGGCAGGGCGTCGAGGACCGGTGCCACGCCGGCCTCGCGGGCGGCGCCGGCGAGCAGGCTGCGCAGGGCGGCCGGTTCGGGCAGGGTGCTGACGTAGTGGGCGCCGCCGTTGCGCAGGACGGCGGGGAGCCCGGCCAGCTCGCCGCAGGCGTAGGCGGCGACGGTCTCGGCGCCGGGCGCGGGCTGGATCTCCTCGGACCACAGGGTGCCGTGGAAGGTGCCGCAGTCGGCGCGTTCGCCCTCGCCCAGCGGCCACCACTCGTGGAGGACGTCGATGCCGAGGAGGTCGCGCAGCCGGGCGTCCATGCCGCCCGGGCGGACGCGGTCGTCCGTGTCGGCGATCCCCGTGAGGAATCCGCACACCAGGGTGGCCCCGGCGCGGACCCGGGCCACCAGCGCGTCGATCGCCGCGTCGTCGAGCAGGTAGAGCTGGGGCACGACGATGAGGCGGTAGCGGTCGAGGTCCCGGCCGGGAGGGGCGAAGTCGACCGGGATGTGCGCCTCCCACAGGGCCCGGTGCCAGGCGCGCAGGATGTCCTCGTAGGCGACCAGCCGTGACGGGCGGGCCTCCTGCGCGGACGCCCACCAGGCGTGCCAGTCGTGCAGGATCACCGCCTCGGCGCTCTGTCCGGTGCCGGCGGTGCGCGGTCCGATCCGGGCGAGGTCGGCGCCGATCCGTTTGATCTCCAGGAAGCCGCGGCCGCGTTCCCCGGCGTGGGACACCATCGCGGAGTGGAACTTCTCGGCGCCCTGGCGGGACTGGCGCCACTGGAAGTAGCAGACGGCGTCGGCGCCGCGGGCCACGGACTGGAGGGACCAGAGCCGGTTGAGGCCCTCGGGCTTGGGCCGGTTGACCTCGCGCCAGCTCACCGCCCCGGCGGCCTGCTCCATCAGCATCCACGGTCCGCCGGCCTGCGAGCGGGTCATGTCGGCGATCATGGCCTGGTACTGGCCGGCCAGCGGGTCGGCCGGGTCGGGGTAGGTGTCGACGGAGACGACGTCCTCGTGGCGGGACCACTCCCAGGCGTCCTGCCCGAAGAACATCGGCATGAAATTGGTGGTGACGGGGATGTCGGGGGCGTGGCGGCGCACGATGTCGCGCTCGGCCAGGAAGCAGGCGAGGAGCATGTCGGACGAGAAGCGCCGGAAGTCGAGGATCTGCGCCGGGTTGCGCAGGTAGTGGGCGCGGCGCGGCGGCAGGATCTCGTCGAAGGTGTCGTAGCTCTGGCCCCAGAAGGCGGTGCCCCAGGCGGTGTTGAGCGCCTCGGTGGTGCCGTAGCGGTCGGTGAGCCAGCGCCGGAAGGCGCGGGCCGCCTCGTCCCCGTAGTCGTAGGTGCAGTACTCGTTGTTGATGTGCCACATGAGCAGCGCCGGGTGGCCCGCGTACCGGGCGGCGACCGCCTCGGTGACGGCGGCCGCGGCGCGCCGGTAGTCGGGGCTGGCGGGTGCGAAGTGCTGGCGCGAACCCCACCACTCGGTGCGGCCGTCCTCGTCGCGGGGCAGCGTGCCGGGGTGGAGGCGGCCCAGCCAGGGCGGCGGGGAGGCGGTCGGGGTGGCGAGGACGACGCCGACGCCGTGGCCGTGCAGCAGGTCCATCAGCCGGTCGAGCCAGCCGAAGTCCCGTACGCCGGGGCGGGGTTCGATCCGGGCCCAGGAGAAGACGCCCACGGTGACGGAGGTGACGCCGGCCTCCTTCATCAGCCGGACGTCGTCCTCCCAGATCTCCTCGGGCCACTGCTCGGGGTTGTAGTCGCCGCCGAACAGGATCCTGCCGCGGGTGGCGTCCGCGAGCGTCGGCCGCGTACGGGGTGTGCTCATGACGTACCTCGTGCTCCTCGGCGACGGGGCTCAGCCCTTGACCGCGCCGGTGAGCATGCCCTTCTTGAAGTGTTTCTGGACGAACGGCGACAGGACGGCGACGGGCAGCAGGGCCAGCACCATCACGGCCATCTGGACGGCGGTGCCGGAGAGGTCGCCGGCGCGCACGGCCATGTTGAGGCCGACGGGGATCTCCTGCTTCTGCACGAGCTGGATGAGCACGTTCTGCAGCGGCATCATCTGCTGGTCGGTCAGGTAGATGGAGGCGTTGAACCAGGCGCTCCAGTAGCCGACCGCGTAGAAGAGGGTGATCACGGCGATGACGGCCCGGGACAGCGGCATGACGACCTGCCACAGGATCCGCCAGTCGCCGGCGCCGTCGATGCGGGCGCTGTCGATCAGTTCGGACGAGATGCCCATGAAGAATCCGCGCAGGACGAGGGTGTTGAAGACGCTCACCGCGCCGGGCAGGATCAGCGCCAGATAGGTGTCGGTGAGGCCGAGGGTCTGCACCAGCAGATAGGTGGGGATGAGCCCGGCGCCGAAGAACATCGTCACCATGAGGGTCATCAGGATCAGCCGGTGGCCGACCGAGCCCGGCCGGGAGAGGCCGTAGGCGCAGAGCACCGAGACCACCATGGAGAACAGGGTGCCGGTCACCGTGACGCCGACGCTGACCAGGGCCGCGCGGGTGACCTGGCCGCCGCTCAGCAGTTCCTGGTAGGCGACGAAGGTGATGTCCTTCGGGACGATCACGAGGCCGCCCGCCTCGGTGATCGTCTGCTTGCTGGACAGGCTGGTGACGACGACGATCCAGAGCGGGACGAGGACGGCCAGGCAGGCGAGGACGATGACGGTGCCCTTGGCCGCGCTGCCCGCCTTGCTGGGCGGCTCCTCCCAGACGGGCCGGGGCGGGGCGGCGAACCGGCCGGGCCGGCGCGGTCCGCGGCTCGGCGCGGGCCGGTCGATGACGGCGGTCACTTGCGGTACACCCCCTGCTCGCCCATGAGGTGGGCGGTCTTGTTGGCGGCGAGCACGAGCACCAGGCCGACGACGCCCTTGACGAGTCCGGCGGCCGCCGCGTAGCTGAAGTCCTGGTTGCGGATACCGGTCCACCACACGAAGGTGTCGAGGACCTCGGATGCTCCCGGCCCCACGGCGTCGCGTTGCAGCAGGAGCTGTTCGAATCCGACGGTGAGCGCGTCGCCGACGCGCAGGACGAGCAGCAGGGCGATGACGGGCCGCAGCGCGGGCAGGGTGATGTGCCACATGCGGCGCCAGCGGCCCGCGCCGTCCATGGCCGCGGCCTCGTAGAGGTCGTGGTTGACGGCGGCGAGCGCGGCGAGGAAGACGATCAGGCCCCAGCCGGCGTCCTTCCAGATCCCCTCGAAGGTGACGAGGAACTTGAAGGCCTCCGGGTCGGTCATGAGGTCGAAGCCCTCGTAGCCGCGCTGGCGCAGTTCCTGGGCGATGATGCCGGCGCCGCCGAGGATCTGCTGGAAGACGGTGATGACGAGCACCCACGAGAAGAAGTGGGGCAGGTAGAGAACCGCCTGGACGACGGCCCGCACCCCCGGCCGCAGCAGGCTGTTCACCAGCAGGGCGAGCGCGATGGGGATGGGGAAGTAGAGCACGAGCTGGAGGAAGAACAGCACGAAGGTGTTCTCGACGGCGTGCCAGAAGGCCGGGTCGCCGAAGACCCGTTCGAACTGGGCCATGCCCACCCAGGGACTGTTGGCCATCGCGGTGATGCCGTTGGTGGAGACGTACGGGTCGTACTCCTGGAAGGCGATGACGTTGCCGAGGATCGGCACGTAGTTGAAGACGACGAGCAGGAGGACCGCGGGGAGGGTCATCAGCAGCAGGGTGCGGTCGCGGCGCAGCCGGCGGCCGAGCGGGATCTTCCCCGCCTTCCCCGCCTTGCCCTTCGCGGGGCCGCCGCCGACCCGCTTGCGGAGCCCGGCGGGCCGGGCCCGGTCGGAGACCGGGCCCGGCTGCGGTGTGCTGTCGGCCGGCGCGGGGCCCGGCGCGATGTCGTGCGCCATGGATCAGCCCGCCGCGGGAGCCGAGGTGTCGAGGATCTTCTTGTACCAGTCGCGGAGCTCGTCGCCGCCCTTGCTCCTCCACTCGGAGACGGCCTGCTGCATGTCGGAGATCTTCTTGCGGCCGCGGACGATGTCCTTCTCCAGCTGCTCGAAGTCGTTGGACAGGTTCGTCCACTGGTTGGGCTCGGTGATGGTGAGCCCGTAGAAGGAGGACTTCTTGGTGAGGGCGCCCATCCGCTGCTGCCACTCGATCATCGCCTTGGTGACCTCGGGCTGGTCGGGGTGGGCGATGTACGAGGCCGGACTGGCCATGAAGCCCCAGGCGTTGGCGACCTGGTTGTTGCCCGCGTCGGTCTTCGTCGGCAGGCCGTCCTTGATCGTGTAGTGGGTACCCTCGACGCCGTACTCGGTGAGCATCCGCTCCTTGGTGCCGTACGGGGCGGAGGTGAAGTCCGCCGCGGCGAGGATGTCCTCGATGACGGCCTTGGGCGTGCCCTTCTTCACGAAGGCCCAGATGTTCGCCGGGTTGGTGGCCCACAGCGTCGGCGGCCGGCCGTCGTGGCCGGGGATGTCCATGGCCGCCATGGCGAAGTCGGGGTTCTGGCCCGCCTGCTCGACGGTCTTCTGGTACCAGTGCGAGACGTCGTTGTTGTAGATGAGGATCTGGCCGGAGGTGAAGCGGTCGCCGGCGTCGCCCTGGTTGTCGGCGCGCGCGTCGGGATGGACGACGCCCGCCTCGTAGAGCTTGCGCACCCACTCCAGCGATTCGAGGTACTCCTGCGTCTCGAAGCGGTGGATCAGCTTGCCGTCGACGAGGTTCCAGCCGAGCGCCTTGTCGCCGCCGTTGAAGACGCCGAACATGTTGTAGGCGGTCCAGCGCATGTCGTCGCAGGCCCACACCTTCGCCTTGGCGTCGGTGATCTCCTTGGCGAGGGCCATGAACTCGTCGGCGCTCTTCGGCGGCTGCCAGCCCTTCGCCTCGAAGAGGTCGGCGCGGTAGAAGGGCGCGATGTTGGTGACGTACGAGGCCGGCATCGGCAGTCCGCGCAGCCTGCCGCCGAAGATGGAGCGCTGCCAGGCGTCGGTCGGGATGGCGGCGAGGTTCGGGTACGCCTTGACCTTGTCGCCGGAGAGGTAGGGGCCGAGGTCCTCGAACTTCGCGTTGATCGCGCCGGGGATCTTGCCGTTGAGGTTCCAGCCGGGGACGACGACGAGGTCGGGGATCGCGCTGCCCGCGAGGACGGCGCCGAGCTTGTCGGCGTAGGTGTTGCCGTCCTGGTTCTGCCAGGTGACCTTGACGCCGATGGCCTCGTTCATGGCCTTGTAGTACGCGTTGTCCGGGGCCGGCGGCGGACCCCAGAAGGGTGCCATGGCGGTGAGCTCGCTGCCCTTGCCCTTCTTGGCGGCGACCGAGGTCTGCAACTGCGCGGTGGCGATCGCGGTGGTGAAGCCGGCGGCGGAGCCGTTCTCGGACGGGATGTCGGGGGTGACGACGGCCCGGGCGGCGAACGTGGGAAGGATCTTCTGTGCGTCCTTCCCGCTGGTCGTGCCCTCGTTCTTCTTGTTCTCCGTACCGCCGCAGGCGGCGAGCAGCGGCATTCCGCCCGCCACGGCGACGGCCGCGACGGCGGTGGAGGACAGGAACGTTCTGCGGCTGGTGGCCGGAATGCCCACGTCAGTGGCGTTCGGCGTCATTGCGTCAACCCTTCATGCCTGTGGTACGCGCCAGGACACCCGGCGGATCGCGTCCGCCGGTCGGCTGCGGTGTCTGTGGTGGTGCGAGAGTTACTGCGGTGCGGACGCGGGCGGTTCAGGACGGGCGCCTGGACGAGCGGTCCGTCCCGCCGTCATGACCGAGGGCTTCCGAAGATTCGTCGAAGCGCTTCGATGTTGCTGCGAGGTTAAGTGAACACCCCTCGCCGGGCAAGGGAGAGAACCGATATTCCTCGGATCTTTCCGGCCACTTGACCCGCACATCGCACCCCTGGGCAACCAGGCGAATACACACGGACGACGCTTGACATCGGCCAGGCCACCGCCTGAGCATCGAAGCGCTTCAACCGTCGTCCTTCTCCAGCCTGGCAAGGGGTTCCGTTCGTGACAGCTCACCGGCCGCCGCTCTTCCGTGACCCGCAGTCGGCCGTCGGCCGACGCGTCGACGACCTGCTCGCGCGGCTGACCACCGACGAACGGATCGCGATGCTGCACCAGTTCGCACCCGCCGTCGAACGTCTCGACGTCGGAGCTTTCCGCACCGGGCAGGAGGCCCTGCACGGCGTGGCATGGATGGGCCCGGCGACCGTCTTCCCGCAAGCCGTGGGCCTCGGCGCCACCTGGAACCCGGAACTGGTCCGCCGCGTCGGCGAGGCCGTCTCCCGGGAGGCCCGGGCGATGCGCGCGAAGGACGACCGGGTGGGCCTCAACGTCTGGGCGCCGACCGTCAACCTGCTGCGCCACCCGCTGTGGGGCCGCAACGAGGAGGGCTACGCGGAGGACCCGTACCTCACCTCCGCCGTCGCCGTCGCCTACACCCGCGGACTGCGCGGCGACCACCCCGTCCACTGGCGCACCGCGCCGATCCTCAAGCACTGGCTGGCGCACAACAACGAGACCGACCGCGACGTCTCCTCCGCCTCCGTGCGCCCGCGGGTGCTGCACGAGTACGACCTGCGGGCCTTCCGGGGCGCGGTCGAGGCCGGCGCGGTCGCCGGGGTGATGCCCGCGTACAACCTCGTCAACGGCCGCCCCAACCACCTCTCCCCCTGGCTGCGCGAGCACCTGCGGGCGTGGACCGACCGTGAGCTGCTGGTCTGCTCCGACGCGGGGGCGCCGTCCAACCTGGTGGACTCGGAGAAGTACTTCGCCACCCACGAGGAGGCGACGGCGGCGGCGCTGCGTGCGGGGGTGGACTCCTTCACCGACCACGGCACCGACGGATCGGTGATGGGAGCCCGGCTGCGCGGGGCGCTGGAGCAGGGGCTGATCGACCCGGAGGACATCGACCGGGCGGTGCGCCGGCTGCTCACCGTGCGTTTCGCGCTCGGCGAGTTCGACGCCGACCCGCACGAGGACGACACCGCGTACGACACCCCGGCCCACCGGGCCCTGGCACGGGAGGCGGCCGAGCAGGCCGTCGTCCTGCTCCGCAACGAGCCGCGGGCCGAAGGACCCCGGGGCCGGGCGCCGCTGCTGCCGCTGGCCGCCGGCACCCGGCTCGCGGTCGTCGGCCTGCTCGCCGACGAGTGCAAGCTCGACTGGTACAGCGGCAGCCTGCTGCACCGCAGTTCCCCGCTCGACGGGCTGCGCGAGCGCTTCGGCGCCGTCGAGTACGCCGAGGGCACCGACCTGGTCCGGCTGCGGACCGCCTCCGGGGGCGTGCTGCTGGCACCCGCGAGCGACGCCGCCGACCGGGCGCGCGGCGCGGAGGTCGCGCTGGACCCCGCCCTGCTGGCCGGCCGCACCGACCTGCCGCCGCTGACGGTCACGGACTCCCCCGGCACGGACGGCACGGTGTTCGCGATGACCGACTGGGGCGACGGGGTGCTCACCCTGCGGGCCGCTGGCGGGCGGTACCTCTCGGTGGCCGAGGACGGCTTCGTACGCGCCTCCGCCGACCAGCCGGGCGGCTGGGTGGTGCAGGAGACGTTCCGGCTCGTGCCGGCCGGCGGCGACCAGGGCAACCAGGGCGAACACCTCCTCCAGCACATCGCCACCGGGCTGTACCTCTGTGTCGCCGCCGACGGCGTGAAGGTTGCCGCCGAGGGCGAACCGCTCGCCGTCGACTCCGTGGAGCGCGGCGAGGACGCGGTGGCCCGGGCCGCCGCGGCGGCCGACGTGGTCGTGGTGGTCGCGGGCAACGACCCGCACATCAACGGACGCGAGACCGAGGACCGCCGGACCCTGGCGCTCCCGCCGCACCAGGAGCGCCTGTGGCGGGCCGCCCGCGACGCCAACCCGGACACGGTGCTCGTCCTGGTGTCGTCGTACCCGTACGCGGTGCCGGAGGCGGCCGCGGACCTGCCCGCCGTGCTGTGGACGGCCCACGGCGGCCAGGACGCCGGCACCGCGCTGGCCCGGGTGCTCGCCGGGGACGTGTCACCGGCCGGACGCCTGCCCCAGACCTGGTACCGCGACGACGCGGACCTGCCGGACCTGATGGACTACGACGTCATCGGCAGCCGGCAGACCTACCTCTACTTCCGCGGGGAGCCGCTGTTCCCCTTCGGCCACGGCCTGTCGTACACCCGCTTCGCCTACACGGGGCTGACGGCGGAGCTCACCGGGGGCCGGGTCCGCGTCCGGTTCACCGTCGCCAACACCGGCGCCCGCGCCTCGGACGAGGTGGCGCAGGTCTACCTCCGCGCCGTCGACGCCGACGTGCCCCGACCCGCCGCCGAACTGGCCGCGCACGAACGGCTGCACCTCGCCCCGGGCGAGTCCCGGGAGCTGGCGTTCGACGTGCCCGTGGAGGCCCTCGGCCACTGGGACGTCGCCCACGGGCGCTGGACCGTCGAGCCGGGGCGCTACGAGGTGCTGGCCGCGGCGTCGAGCACCGATGTGCGGCTGCGCGCGGCGGTGGAGGTCGCCGGCGTGCCGTCCCCGCCGCGCCCGGTGCTCGCCGGCGGCCTGGACGCGGCCGGCTACGACGAGCAGTCGGGCACCGTCCTGGTGGACCGCCACCGGACCCACGGCGACGCGGTGGCCCCGGTCGCGGCGGAGGGCAGCCTGCTGTACCGCCGCTGCGATCTCGGCGCAGGGCTGGGCACGGTGGGCGTGGAGGCGTCCGGCGAGGGCACGGTGGAGGTGCTCCTCGGCGGGGATCGGGTGGCCTCGGTGACCGTCCCCGCGACGGAGGGGCCCTACACGTACGTCACGGTGACCGGGCCGGCCGCCGCGCCCGCGGGAGTGCACGATCTGCGGGTCGTCCTGCGGGGCGCGGTACGGCTCGCCCGTCTGGATTTCACCGCTCGCGGCTGACGGACGACGGTTTTTGTTGCGCGTACATGCCAAATTTGTTGACTATCCGTCAACTCCCTTGAAACACAGCCGTTCCTGATCGAGTCTCGAGCCAGGCCCGGGGGCCGCACTCCAGCCCCCGGCGCCGTGCACGCGACCACGCGTGCACCCCCCCACAGCACGCGCCGCACACGGCGTGCGCTGCCCAGAGGAGGCTCACTCACCATGGCACCACTGCGCAGCAAGAAGGCCCGCACCGCGGCCGTCACCACCTTGACGGCCGCGGCCCTCGTCACCGGGCTCACCGCACTTCCCGCCCAGGCCGCGCCCGCCGAGGGCACGGTGCTCGCCGCCGGCTCCCCCACAGCCGTCCAGGGCAGCTACATCGTCACCCTCGCCGAGGACGCGGGATTCTCCGCGTCCGCCGCGAACTCCAAAGCCCTCGCCAAGGAGTACGGCGGCACGGCGAAGAAGACGTTCCGCCACGCCCTGAACGGCTTCACCGCCGAGCTCACGGCCACCCAGGCGCGCAGACTGGCCGCCGACCCGGCGGTCGCCTCCGTCGAGCAGAACCAGACCGTCCAGGTGAACGCCACCCAGACGAACGCCCCCTGGGGCCTCGACCGCATCGACCAGACGTCGCTGCCGCTGTCCGGCACCTACACCTACCCGGACACGGCGGGCAGCGGGGTGACCGCGTACGTCATCGACACCGGTGTGCGCATCACCCACACCCAGATCGCCGGGCGGGCCGCCAACGGCTACGACGCCGTCGACAACGACAACGTCGCCCAGGACGGCAACGGCCACGGCACGCACGTGGCCACCACCATCGCCGGCACGACCTACGGCGTCGCCAAGAAGGCGAAGATCGTGGGCGTCCGGGTGCTCAACAACTCCGGCTCCGGGACGACGGCGGGCGTGATCGCCGGCATCGACTGGGTGACGGCGAACCACTCCGGCCCCTCCGTCGCCAACATGTCGCTCGGCGGCGGTGTGTCCACCACCCTGGACGCCGCCGTGCGGCGCTCCATAGCGAGCGGCGTGACGTACGCGGTGGCGGCGGGCAACAGCAACGCCAACGCGTCCTCGTTCTCCCCGGCCCGCGTCACCGAGGCCATCACCGTCGGCGCGACCACCAGCACGGACGCGCGGGCGAGCTACTCCAACTACGGCGCGGTCCTGGACCTCTTCGCGCCGGGCTCGTCGATCACGGCGGGGTGGCACACGAGCGACACCGCGACGAACACCATCTCCGGTACGTCGATGGCGACGCCGCACGTCGCGGGTGCCGCCGCGGTCTACCTCGCCGGCCACACCTCGGCGACGCCGGCCCAGGTCTCCGCGGCACTGGTCGCCGGGGCGACGACGGGTGTCGTCACCAACCCGGGCAGCGGCTCGCCGAACCGCCTCCTGAAGATCGTCCCGTAACCCTCCAGGGTGCGCGGGGGGGCGTCGGGCCTTTGGCCCGGCGCCCCTTTCGCGGGGGGGCCTTGCGGTGCCTGCGGATGCACTGTGGGGTGCGGTGGCCGCGGGGGCGGGTGCGTTGTGGGGTGCGGGTGCGTGGGTGGCGCACCCATGCTGCGCGCGGGTTGTCCTCAGACGCCGGACAGGCTTTGTTGCCCGCTCGGGCATGTTTCTTCTGTGCAGGCGGGGGTGGTGCACCCCCGCTCCGCGCGGGTGCCCTCAAGCGCCGGACGGGCTTGAGTTGCCCGAACTGGGTCCGCACCGCAGGACGAACGTTGCGGGTCCCTCCGGAGGCTAGAGCGCCCGCTCGCCCCGATATGACTGCCCCTGACTCGACGACCGTCGGGCGCTTACGCCTCCTGCGCGCCCCTCCCTCACCATCCCGTCGACAGGCTCCTGAGGAACGGGGCAAGCCGGTCGGCGATCACCCGGTCATCGTGAGCCGAGGTGTGCCCGTCACATCCGAGGAAGTCCAGTCCCGACTGATCGAGGAACCAGTAGCGGACGCCGCTGTCGCCGGCGTCGTTGCGCGCTTCGACCACCTGTCGAACATGCTCGGCATTTCTGTCGAATCCGACGGCCACGAGGGTGGAGCCGGCACCGTAGCGCGTCCGCAGTGTCCGGAGGAACTCGCCGTAGGCGGTGCGATAGGCGGCCGCGAGGCTGTCGGGGGTCCACGGTTCACCCGGGGTGAGGTCGGAGAAGTCGTTGGAGCCGAGGTTGACCACCACGACATGAGGGCGCCACGTCCCCGGGTTCTGCCAGACGTCGCCCTCCACGTTCAGCAGGGCGCGGTCGTAGTAGGTCCGGTACGTGACGTGCGGCATAATGCCGGCGACGTTACGCACCATCCCGAGGCCGGAGAAGCCGTTGATCTGGTAATCGGCGTCCAGCTGCTGGGCGGTGAGGGCGCCGTGGCTCATATCGCTGTTGGTGTGCCGCTTGACCTGCTCCGGATTGCAGTCACAGGTGCCCGACATGTTGCCGTAGCCCACCGTGATGGAGTCCCCGATGAACTCGATCTGGCGGCCCCGGGGCGCCGGCTTGCTCAGTACGGCGCCCCCGGGCGCGGCGACGAAGCCTCCGAACGTGCTGGTCTCCCCCGGGGTGTCGTTGCGCTTGACGACCCGGACCGTGTGCTCGCCGTCCCGCAGACCGTTGATCCAGTGCGTGGTGTCACCGGGTGTGACCAGCGTGGCGACGGTGGTCCCGTCGACCTGGACGTCGTAGTCGGCCGCCGCGCAGTCGAGTACCACCCCGAGGCCGGTCCCGCGGAAGCGGCCCTCGAAGTACACCCCAGGCCAACTGAACTGCACCGTCTCCCCCAGGTCCCTTATCCGCCCTGCGGTGTGCACCTGCTCCGAAACGCTCTTCACGGAGTTCAGCTGACTCAGCTCATACCGCGAGCCCGCGTCCACAGCAGCAGGCGCCGCCGGGCGCATCCCGCGCTCCGATTTCGGGTTCCCTCCACTGAAAGTCATGTGCGTCCCGTCTCTCCGTCCCTGTGCGCACGACCACCGGCCCCGGACGCAGACACCGCCTCGCCCACCGGCGGGCCGGTACGTTCACCGCGGACACGGGGCGCGCAGGAGGCGTAAGCGGGCCGACAGTCCTCCGGCTAGGGCGAGTCAAGTCTGAGGCGAGCGGCCGCTCTAGCCTCCGGAGAGACCCGCAACCCCCACCCCACGCACCGGACCAGCGCCGTGCAACCCAAGCCCGTCCGGCGCTTGAGGACACCCGCGCGCAGCGGGGGTGCGCCACCCACACCCGCACCCCGCAACGCACCGCACCCCCCTCAGCGCTCCAGCCTCACCACACCCACCCCCACCCCGGTCCCGCCCGGTCCCACGTCCTGCCGCGCACCGCTCACCGCAGCGGAAGCCGCCTCGCGGAGGCGGAAGGGGCGGTCGGTGCCGTCCGCGTGGGCCGTCACCGTGTCGGGGGTCCAGGTCACGGTGAAGGCGGCCGCGCGCTCCCCGCGGGCCCCCGGCACGACGACCGTGACCGGCGGGGCGCCCGCCGCGGGCGGCGCGCCCACGAGGAGGGTGAGCTCGTCGAGCCAGTCCCCGTCGGGGCGCCCGGTGTCGGCGCCGAGGGGCAGCACCGCCCCGGGGCGGAGGTAGAGCGGCAGGCTGTCGAGGGCGTGGGTCTCGTGCCGCCACCCCGGCCCCCGCACGGTCTCCCCGGTGAGCAGATGGGTCCACTCCCCCTCGGGCAGGTACACCTCGACCGTCCCGTCGGCGGTGAAGACGGGGGCGACGAGCAGGTCGGGGCCGAGCATGTACTGGCGGTCGAGGGTGCGGCAGGCCGGGTCCCCGGGGAACTCCAGGACCATGGGGCGCATCAGCGGCACCCCGGTGTCGCGCGCCTCGACGGCCCCGGCGTAGAGGTAGGGCATCAGGCGGTGCTTCAGTTCGGTGAAGCGCCGCGCCACGGAGACCGCCTCGTCGCCGAACTCCCACGGCACCCGGTAGGAGTCGCTGCCGTGCAGGCGGCTGTGCGAGGAGAGCAGCCCGAAGGCGAGCCAGCGGGTGAAGACGTCCGGGTCGGGGGTGCCCTCGAAGCCGCCGATGTCGTGGCTCCAGAAGCCGAAGCCGCTGAGGGAGAGCGAGAGCCCGCCGCGCAGCGACTCCGCCATGGCGCCGAAGGAGGCCCAGCAGTCGCCGCCCCAGTGGACGGGGAACTGCTGGCCGCCGGCGGTGGCGGAACGGGCGAAGAGGACCGCCTCGCCGGGGCCGCGCTCCTTCTCCAGGAGTTCGAAGACGGCGGCGTTGTAGAGCTGGGTGTAGTAGTTGTGCATCCGCTCGGGGTCGGAGCCGTCGTGCCAGACGACGTCGGTGGGGACGCGTTCGCCGAAGTCGGTCTTGAAGCAGTCGACGCCCTGGTCGAGGAGGGTCTTCAGCTTGCCCTGGTACCAGGTGCGCGCCTCGGGGCTGGTGAAGTCGACGAGGGCCATGCCGGGCTGCCACAGGTCCCACTGCCAGACGTCGCCGTCCGGTCTGCGCACCAGGTGTCCGAGTGCCATGCCCTCGGCGAAGAGGGGTGACTTCTGGGCGATGTACGGGTTGATCCACATGCTGACGCGCAGGCCCCGGTCGCGCAGCCGGGCGAGCATGCCGGCGGGGTCGGGGAAGGTCTCCGGGTCCCAGGCCAGGTCCGTCCACTGGTACTCGCGCATCCAGAAGCAGTCGAAGTGGAAGACGGAGAGCGGGATGCCGCGTTCGGCCATGCCGTCGGTGAAGGAGGTGACGGTGGCCTCGTCGTAGTCGGTGGTGAACGAGGTGGTGAGCCACAGGCCGAAGGACCAGGCGGGGGGCAGCGCGGGGCGTCCGGTGAGGGCGGTGTAGCGGGTGAGGACGTCCTTGGGGGTGGGTCCGGCGACGACGTAGTACTCGAGTTCCTGGTCCTCGACGCTGAACTGGACCTGGCCGACGGATTCGCTGCCGACCTCGTAGGAGACCTTGCCGGGGTGGTTGACGAAGACGCCGTAGCCGCGGGAGGAGAGGTGGAAGGGGACGTTCTTGTAGGCCTGCTCGCTGCTGGTGCCGCCGTCGGCCTGCCAGATGTCGACGCTCTGGCCGTTGCGGACGAACGGGGTGAAGCGCTCGCCGAGGCCGTAGATGTGCTCGCCGACGCCGAGGGCGAGCTGGGCGGCCATGTGGTGGGCGCCGTCGGGGGTGGTCACGAAGGCGGTGCCCTTGTGGCCGGCCTCGGTGAGGAGGCGGCCGTCGGCGTCGAGGAAGCGCAGGGCCCAGCGTCCGGCGGTGTCGAGCCGGAGGGTGAGGGGGCCGCTGACGAGTTCGGTGACGGTGCCGTCGCGGTGGACGGCGGCGTGGCCGCCGCCGGTGGTGTCGAGCACGAAGTCGGGGCCCCGGCGCAGCTTTCCGGCGTGGTGTACCGTCCGGACTCCGATGACTCCCTCGGCCGGTGAGAAGCACTCGACGGTGATGAGGGGCGCGTTGAGCGTGTCGCCTCGGGTGCGTACGGGTGCGACGGAGGCGTAGGCCGTGAAGCGGCCGTCGCCGGTGTGCAGATCGCGTACTTCGGTGGCGTACGAGGCGTGGGTGCCCTCGCGCATCAGCCAGAAGCCGTCGGTGAACTTCATCCTGGTCCTCAAGACGTATACGGACGGGGCGGAAGCGCTTCCGCGGATCATACTGGGCCCTTCATTGCCCCTGGTCAACGCTTCCCGGCCAATTCGTCGAAGCGCTTCACCAGGCGAAAACGGACTTCCTCACGAATCCTGTGCGAAGCATTGACGTCACACGAACTCGGCTCTACGTTCGGCCCGTTGCACTTCGTACGTCATATATGAGACGCGATACACGAGATCTGAGAGTGACCATGGCTTTCGCGCCCAGTCCGATCCCCTCCCGCACCCAGTATGTCCTGGAGGCGATCAAGCACGACATACTCACCGGCGGTCTCAGTCCAGGTCAGGCGCTGGTGGAGACCGAACTGGCGGCCCGTTTCGGGGTGTCCAAGACGCCGGTGCGCGAGGCGCTGAAGACCCTGGCGGGCACCGGACTCGTGGTGATGAGCCAGTACAAGGGCGTCACGGTGCGCATGGTCGACGCGGACATGGCCCGCGAGGTCTACGACGTGCGACTGCTGCTGGAGCCGGAGGCGCTGCGCCGGTCGATCTCCCGGGGCGCGTCGCTGGAGCAGGCCCGCTCGGCGCTGATCAGCGCCGACGAGGCGGCCGACCAGGCCGAACGCTCACTGGCGAACCGGGAGTTCCACCGGGCGCTGTACCTGCCGTGCGGCAATCCGCTGCTGGCCCGGATGCTCGACGAGGTGCGCGACCAGGCCGCGCTGGTGTCGACGGTGGCCTGGGCGGCCGATCCGTCCTGGCACCGGGAGGCCGACGAGCACCGGGAGATCCTGCGGCTGGCCGAGTCCGGCGAGACGGACGCCGCCGTCGCCGCGCTCCACAGTCACATCGCGTCGTTCCTGCTGCGCGCGTTCCCCCTGACCGACGAGGAGAACCAGGCATGACGGCCACCGACTTCACGGCCCTGCGCGAGGCCCTCGCGGACGTGGTGGCGATCCCGGTCACCCCGTTCACCGCCGAGGACACCATCGACGAGCCCGCGCACCGCGCGCTGATCCGGCGCCTCGTCGACGGCGGCGTGCGCACCCTGACCCCCAACGGCAACACCGGCGAGTACTACGCGCTGGACCCGCAGGAGCGCCGGGCGGTCACCGAGCTGACCATCGACGAGGCGGGCGAGGGCGCCGTCATCCTGGTCGGCGTCGGGCTCGACGTGCCGACGGCGGTCGCCTCGGCGCGGCACGCCAGGGACGCCGGCGCGCAGATGGTCATGGTGCACCAGCCCGTCCACCCGTACGTCTCGCAGAGCGGCTGGGTGGACTACCACCGGGCCGTCGCGGACGCGGTCCCCGAGCTGGGCGTCGTCCCCTACATCCGCAACGCGGCCCTCGACGGCGGCCGGATGGCCGAGCTCGGCGAGGCGTGCCCCAATGTGATCGGCGTCAAGTACGCGGTCCCGGACGCGGCCCGGTTCGCCGCGTTCGCCCGGGACGCCGGCCTGGAACGCTTCGTGTGGATCGCCGGTCTCGCCGAGCTGTACGCGCCCTCCTACTTCGCGGGCGGCGCCACCGGGTTCACCTCGGGTCTGGTCAACGTGGCCCCCGCGGTCTCCCTGGAGATGCTGGCCGCGCTGCGCGCCGGCGACCAGCGGGCGGCGATGAAGGTGTGGGAGCGGATCCGGCCGCTGGAGGACATGCGGGCGGCGCAGCAGTCGGCCGACAACGTCTCGGTGGTGAAGGAGGCGCTGTCCGCGCTCGGGCTGTGCCGCCGGGACATCCGTCCGCCGAGCCGGGCGCTGCCGAAGCAGCAGCGGCCCCGGGTCGCCGAGCTGGTGGCCGGGTGGGGCATATGAGCCTGCGCCCCGAGGAGCTGCGGAGCCACCAGTGGTGGGGGACGGACGGCCTGCGGTCGTTCTCCCACCGCGCGCGCACCCGGCAGCTCGGCTATCTGCCCGAGGAGCACCTGGGCAAGCCGGTGGTGGCGGTCCTGAACACCTGGTCGGACATCAACCCGTGCCATGTGCATCTGCGGGACCGCGCGCAGGCGGTGAAGCGCGGGGTGTGGCAGGCCGGCGGGTTCCCGCTGGAGTTCCCGGTGTCGACGCTGTCGGAGACGTTCCAGAAGCCGACGCCGATGCTCTACCGGAACATGCTGGCGATGGAGACGGAGGAGCTGCTCCGCTCCTACCCGGTGGACGGGGCCGTGCTGCTCGGCGGCTGCGACAAGTCGACGCCCGCGCTGCTGATGGGCGCGGCGAGCGCGGACCTGCCCGCGGTGTTCGTGCCGGCCGGGCCGATGCTGCCGGGCCACTGGCGGGGCGAGACCCTCGGGTCGGGCACCGACATGTGGAAGTACTGGGACGACAAGCGGGCCGGTCTGATCGGCGACTGCGAGATGGGCGAGCTGGAGAGCGGCCTGGCCCGCTCCCCCGGCCACTGCATGACGATGGGGACGGCGTCCACGCTGACGGCGGCGGCCGAGGTGCTCGGGGTGACGATGCCCGGCGCGTCGTCGATCCCCGCGGTGGACTCGGGCCACGACCGGATGGCCGCGGCCTCCGGGCGGCGGATCGTGGATCTGATCCGCGAGGACCTGAAGCTGTCGCGGATCCTGACGCGCGAGGCGTTCGAGGACGCGGTCACCACCGTGCTCGGTCTCGGCGGCTCGACCAACGCGGTGATCCATCTGATCGCCATGGCGGGCCGGGCGGGGGTGTCGCTGACGCTGGACGACTTCGACCGGCTGGCGCGCGAGGTCCCGGTGCTGGCCAACGTCCGCCCCGGCGGCGGCCCGTACCTGATGGAGGACTTCCACTTCGCCGGCGGGCTGCCCGGCTTCCTGTCGCGGATCACCGATCTGCTGCACCTGGACCGGCCCACGGCCGCCCACGCGACCCTGCGCGAGCAGCTCGCCGGGGCACTGGTCCACGACGACGACGTGATCCGCGTCCGGGAGAACCCGGTGGCGCCGGAGGGCGGCGTGGCGGTGCTGCGGGGCAACCTCTGCCCGGACGGCGCGGTCATCAAGCACATCGCCGCCGAGCCGCACCTCCTCAAGCACACCGGTCCCGCGGTGGTGTTCCCGGACTACCGGACCATGCAGCGGACCATCAACGACCCGGAGCTCGGCATCACCGCCGACCATGTCCTGGTGCTGCAGAACGCGGGCCCCAAGGGCGGGCCCGGCATGCCCGAGTACGGGATGCTGCCGATCCCCGACCACCTCCTCAAGCAGGGGGTGCGGGACATGGTGCGCATCTCCGACGCCCGGATGAGCGGCACGAGTTACGGCACCTGTGTGCTGCACGTGGCCCCGGAGTCGTACATCGGCGGGCCGCTGGCGCTGGTGCGCACCGGCGACCTGATCACGCTGGACGTCGAGGCGCGCTCGCTGCGGCTGGAGGTGCCGGACGAGGAGCTGGAGCGGCGCCGGGCCGAGTGGACCGCGCCGCCCGAGCGCTACGAGCGCGGCTACGGCGCGCTGTACAGCGAGTACGTCACGCAGGCGGACACCGGCTGCGACTTCACCTTCCTCGCCAGGCCGGGCGAGGTGCCCGATCCCTACGCGGGCTGACGCCCGCCGCACACCGGGCCCTTGGCCGCGGCGCCGGACGGCGCCGCGGACAGCGGACCCCCACACCCTTCCAGTAAGCGCTTTCTCAGGGTGTTCCGCGGGCCCCGGCCCGCCCCCATTCTCCTGAATTGCCCGTACCACGATCGGAGTCCCAGTCATGGCCTCAGCTGTGGCGCAGAAAACCTCAGGGCCGCCGCGCCCGCTGCCCCGGCCGCCCGGCCGGCGGCGGAAGGGAACGGCACCCCGCAGGCTGCCGTATCTGCTGATCGCTCCCGCCGTCCTGCTCATGCTGGGCTTCATCGCCTATCCGGTGCTCAGCGTCTTCTACTACAGCGCGCAGCACTACAACCCGACGAAGCCGTGGCGGAACGGCTTCGCGGGGTGGGAGAACTTCACCGCGATCTTCACGGAGGACACCCACTTCTGGGGCACGCTGGCCTTCAGCCTCAAGTGGGTCTCGGTCGAGGTGTCGCTCCAGCTCCTCTTCGGTCTCGCGCTGGCGCTGATCGTCAACCAGACCTTCGTGGGCCGCTCGCTCGGACGGGCGCTGGTGTTCTCCCCGTGGGCCGTCTCCGGCGTGCTCACGTCGGCGATCTGGGTGCTCCTCTACAACTCGCAGACCGGCATCACCCGCTACCTGGCCGACGTCGGCATCGGCGAGTACGGCACCTCGCTGCTCTCCGACACCGGGACCGTCTTCTGGGCCGCGATCGTCGCCGACCTGTGGCGCGGCGTCCCGTTCTTCGCCATCCTCATCCTCGCCGACCTCCAGTCGATCCCGAAGGACCTCTACGAGGCGGCCGAGGTCGACGGGGCGAGCCGGATACGCCAGTTCGTGCACATCACCCTGCCGCACCTGAAGGACGCCATCATCCTCTCCACGCTGCTGCGCGCGGTGTGGGAGTTCAACAACGTCGACCTCCTCTACACACTGACCGGCGGCGGACCGGCGGGCGAGACCACGACCCTGCCGCTGTACATCGCCCACACCAGTGTCGAGGGACGCGACTTCGGCTACGCGTCCGCCCTCACGACCGTCGCGTTCGTGATCCTGCTCTTCTTCTCGATGGTCTACCTGCGCCTGAGCAAGTTCGGAGGCGAGACCAAGTGATCACTCAGGACACCACCCGTTCCCCCGACCTCTCCGCCACGGCCGCCGGCCCCGACCGCGCGGGCTCCGGTCCGGCAGGCCGGCCGCCCGTCAGCCGCCGCAGGAAGAAGAACCGCGCGTGGGACGAGGTCCCCCGCTGGCACATCTACCTCCCGCTCGGCATCTACCTGATCTTCACCCTGGTCCCGTTCTACTGGATCCTGCTCTTCGCGCTCCGTCCGACGGGCTCGACGTCGCTGGTTCCCTGGCCGCTGACGTTCGACCACTTCGAGAAGGTGTGGACGGACCGCTCGTTCGCCACCTACTTCGAGAACAGCCTGATCACGGGTGTCGCCACACTGATCATGACGACCCTGGTCGCCCTGGCGGGCGGCTACGCCCTCGCCCGCTTCGACTTCAAGGTCAAGCGGTGGTTCATGCTGGCGCTGCTGTGCTCGCAGTTCGTGCCCGGCGCGCTGCTGCTGGTGCCGCTGTTCCAGATCTTCGCCGACCTCAGCCTGATCAACTCGCTGATGAGCGTGATCATCGCGGAGACGGTCTTCCAGCTCCCGTTGTCCATCATCCTGATCAGCGGCTTCATCCGGAACGTGCCGTACTCCCTGGAGGAGGCCGCCTGGGTGGACGGGTGCAGCAGGTTCACCGCCTTCCGGGTCGTGGTCCTGCCGATGCTCCGGCCGGGCCTGGTGGCCGTCGGCTCCTTCGCCTTCGTCCACTCCTGGAACCACTTCCTGTTCGCCCTGATGTTCCTCAACAGCCAGGACAAGCAGACGATCCCGGTCGGCCTCAACACCCTGATGGGCGCGGACAGCGTCGACCTCGGCGCGCTGGCGGCCGGCGGTGTCATCGCCGCCGTCCCGGTGGTCATCGTGTTCGCCTTCATCCAGAAGTGGCTGGTCACCGGCTTCAGCGCGGGGGCGGTGAAGGGATGAGCGGCGCGAGCCTGCCCCTGCCGGTCGTCCTGGCGGGCGCCCGCGGCCACGGCCGGGTCCACCTGGAGAACATCCGCAGGCTCCAGCACGCGGGCCTGGTCCGCCTGGCCGGCGTCTGCGAACTGCGGCCGCTGACGGACGAGGAGCTCGGCTCCCCGGGCGAACCGGTCGCGCAGTCCGACGACTTCGACGGACTGCTGGCCTCCACCGGCGCGCGGATCGCGGTGATCTGCACACCGATCCAGACCCACACCGACCTGGCGCTCACCGCCGCCCGGCGGGGTGTGCACCTGCTGCTGGAGAAGCCGCCGGCCCCGTCGTACGCCGACTTCCGCCGGATGGCCGACGGGGTGCGGGCGGCGGGGGTGGCCTGCCAGATCGGCTTCCAGTCGCTGGGCTCCGACGCCGTCGCCGCCGTCCGCGGCCTGGTCGCGGACGGGGCGGTCGGCGAGGTGCGCGGGGTCGGCGCGGCGGGCGCGTGGGTCCGCGGCGAGGCGTACTTCCACCGTGCGCCGTGGGCCGGCCGGCGCCGGCTGGACGGCGTGGACGTCGTCGACGGCGCGCTGACCAACCCGCTCGCCCACGCGGTGGCCACGGCACTCGCGCTGGACGGCAGCGTGCACACCGAGGACGTCGCGGACGTGGAGCCGGAGCTGTTCCGGGCGAACGCGATCGAGTCGGACGACACCTCGTGCGTGCGGGTCACCACCGCGCGCGGCGGCCGGGTGACGATCGCGGCGACGCTGTGCGCCGAGACCGCGGCCGAGCCGTACGTCATGGTGCACGGCGACCGGGGCCGGATCACCTTCTGGTACAAGCAGGACCGGGTGCTCCTCCAGCGGGCCGGGCACGGCCCGGTGGAGACCGTCCACGGCAGGACCGACCTGCTGGAGAACCTGGTCTCCCATCTCACCGACGGGACGGACCTGCTGGTCCCGCCGGAGGCGACCGGCGCGTTCATGCGGGTCGTGGAGGCCGTGCGCACCGCGCCCGACCCGGTGGCGCTGCCCGACGGCGCCTGGCGCCCGGAGCCCTTCGGCGACGGGGCACGCCGCGTCGTCGCCGGGGTGGACGCGCTGGTCGCCGCGAGCGCCGAACGCACCGCGCTCTTCTCCGAGCTGGGCGCCGACTGGGCCCGCCCCGCCGCGCTGCGCCAGGTGCAGGGGGCGGGCCGGTGACGGCGACGACGGTGCTGAGCTGCGCGGGGCGCCCGGTCGCCCACTACGCCACGGCCGCGGTGACCGAACGGCGCTGCTCCCCGCGGCCCGCCCTGCACCCGGTGCGCACCCCGGCGGGGGTCACGGTGACCGAGCTGATGCCCGCGGACCATGTGCACCACCTGGGCGCGGGAGTGGCCGTCCCCGATGTGGCGGGGCACAACTTCTGGGGCGGGCGCACCTTCGTCCGCGACCAGGGCCCCACCGAGCTCGACAACCACGGCGAGCAGCGGCACGACGGGTTCAAGCTGCACGACCGGGACGGCTTCGTCGAGGAGCTGAGCTGGGTCGCGGACGGGCGGCGGCTGCTGCGGGAGCACCGCACGGTCGCGGTCACCGCGCTGGGCGAATCGGCCTGGGCGCTGGACCTGACGTTCTCGCTGACGAACACCACCGGCGAGGAGGTGTCGATCGGCTCGCCCGCCACCAACGGGCGGCCGGGCGCCGGGTACGGCGGCTTCTTCTGGCGGGCGCCGAAGGAGGCGACACGGGCCCGGGTGTTCACCGCGGACGCCGAGGGCGAGGAGGCCGTGCACGGCCGGTGCGCCGACTGGCTGGCGCTGGCGGGCGAGGAGTGGACGCTGGTGTTCGCCGGGGCCACGGCGCGGACCCGGGAGGACCCCTGGTTCGTGCGCACCGCCGAGTACCCGGGTGTCGGGTCCTCGCTCGCCGCGGACGACCGGCTGCCGGTCACGGCGGGCGGGACGGTGGTGCGCCGGATCGTCACCGTCGTCGCCGACGGGCGCCTCGACCGCGACGGCGCCGCCGCCCTGGTGCGGAAGGCGGTGACGGCGTGATCAGCGCGGACCTCGGGGACGGCACGTACCGCAATCCGGTGCTCGCGGCCGACTGGTCGGACCCGGACGTGGTGCGGGTCGGCGACGACTACTACCTGACCGCGTCCAGCTTCGGCCGGGTGCCGGGGCTGCCGCTGCTGCACTCCACCGACCTGGTCAACTGGACGCTGGTGGGGCACGCGCTGCACCGGCTGGAGCCCGCCGCCGCGTTCTCCGTGCCCCGGCACGACTGCGGGGTGTGGGCGCCGTCCATCCGGCACCACGACGGCCGCCTGTGGATCTTCTGGGGCGACCCGGACCACGGCATCTGGCAGGTCAACGCGCCCGGGGTGCGCGGCCCGTGGACACAGCCGCACCTGGTGAAGGCGGGACGCGGACTGATCGACCCGTGTCCGCTGTGGGACGAGGAGTCGGGCGAGGCGTATCTGGTGCACGCCTGGGCCAAGTCCCGCTCGGGGATCAAGAACCGGCTGACGGGGCACCGGATGCGGCTCGACGGCACCGGTCTCCTCGACGAGGGCACCACCGTCGTGGACGCCGACCTGATCCCGGGCTGGTTCACCCTGGAGGGCCCGAAGCTGTACCGGCACGACGGCTGGTTCTGGATCCTGGCCCCGGCCGGCGGTGTCACCAACGGCTGGCAGGGCGCGCTGCGTTCGAAGGACTTCTTCGGCCCCTACGAGGAGCGGATCGTCCTGGAGCAGGGTGCGACCGACGTCAACGGGCCGCACCAGGGCGGCTGGGTGCGCACCCGGTTCGGCGAGGACTGGTTCCTGCACTTCCAGGAGCGCGGTGCCTACGGCCGGCTGGTGCACCTCCAGCCGATGCAGTGGGGCGAGGACGGCTGGCCGGTGCTCGGGGACGGCGGGTCGCCGGTGCTGGTGCACCCCAAGCCGGACCTGCCCGCGCGCCCGCCGTCGGCGCCGGCGACCGACGACGACTTCCCCGGCGGGCGGTTCGGCCGCCAGTGGCAGTGGACGGCCAACCCGGGCGACGGCTGGACGACGGCCCACGGCGGCGACGGCCTGCGGCTGTCGTGCCCGCGCTCGGCGGACGCCGGCGACCTGCGGCGGCTGCCGCACGTGCTGACGCAGCGGCTGCCGGCCGTGGACGCGGTGGCCGAGGTCGAGCTGACGCTGGACAGCGAGGAGCCCGGCGCCCGGGCCGGGTTCGCCGTCCTCGGCGACGCGTACGCGTGGATCGGCCTGGAGCGCGGCGCCGACGGCGTGGCGCGGCTGGTGCACCGCTTCGCCGAGCCGACCGCGGAGACGGAACGGGACGCCGCCGTGGCGCGGGTCGCACCGGCGGGCCGGGCGCGGCTGCGGATCGAGGTGTCGGCGGGCGCCCGGTGCCGGTTCTCGGCCGCCGTGCAGCCCGGTCCGGCGGACGCCGGCGGCGGGCCGGCGGAGTCCGAGCCGGCCGGGATCGCGTTCGAGCCGTCCGGGCCGGTGTTCGCGGCGATGCCGTGGCGCTGGGTCGGCGCCCTGTTCGCCCTGTTCGGCGTGGCACCGGCGCTGCCGGGACAACAAGGTCCCGGTTACGCGGGGACGGCCACGTTCACCACCTTCCGACTGCGCCCCGCGGGGCGCTGACACACGGACGCCGGGAGCGCTCCCGCAGGACGGCGGGTGCTCCGGCCCACGGTTTTCCCCCCACCTGATCCCCCCTCACAGAAGTCCGACCGAACGAGAAGAAGAGAGCCGACGATGACCATCTTCACCAGCGGGGCGCGCAGAGCCGCCTCCGTTCTCGCCCTGACCACCGCCCTCGCGCTGACCGCCACCGCCTGCGGTGACGACGGCAGCGGCGCGGCAGGCGACAAGGGCACCGAGGGATCGGGCAAGGGAAAGATCACCTTCTGGGACAACAACGGCGGTGTCCGCACCGACGTCTGGAAGGAGATCATCGCGGACTTCGAGAAGGCCAACCCGGAGATCGACGTCGAGTACGTGGGCGTCGCCTCCACCGAGGTCCAGTCGAAGTACGACACGGCGATCCAGGGCGGCGGCCTGCCGGACGTCGGCGGTGTGGGCGCGGCGATGCTGGCCGGCATCGCGGCGCAGAACGCGCTGGAGCCGCTGGACGAGCGGATCGCGGTGAGCACCCTCAACGGCAAGCTGAACGACGCGATGCTGGACAGCGTGAAGGCGGCCGGCGGCCAGAGCAAGACGTTCACCGTGCCGACCTCCGCGAGCAACGGCGTGCTGTACTACCGCACCGACCTGTTCGAGGCGGCCGGTCTGGAGGCGCCCGACACCTGGGCGAAGTTCTACGACTCGGCCGAGAAGCTGACCGACAAGGGCAAGAACCGCTTCGGCTACACCATCCGCGGCGGCGCGGGCTCCATCGCGCAGGCGCTGGACGCGATGTACGGGCAGAGCGGCATCAAGGACTTCTGGGCGGGCGACCAGACCACGGTCGACGACCCGAAGAACGTGGCCGCGCTGGAGAAGTACGCCGCGCTGTTCAAGACGAACACCCCGGCCGCCGACGTGAACAACGACTTCACCAAGATGGTCGCGCAGTTCGACAGCGGCGAGATCGGCATGCTCAACCACAACCTGGGCTCCTACCAGGACCATGTGAAGGCGCTGGGCACCGAGAAGTTCCGGGGCATCCCGCAGCCGGTCGGCGACGACGGCAAGCGGGTCCAGGTGTCCAACCCGGTCGACGGCCTGGGCATGTTCAAGACGTCGAAGAACAAGGCGGCGGCCTGGAAGTTCATCGAGTTCGCCGCGTCCCACGCGTCGAACAGCAAGTGGAACGAGTCCGCCGGCGCGATCCCGTCCCACGTGGACGCGGCGAAGGACCCGTGGCTGGCGAAGGCGGAGCCGACGAAGCTCGCGGCCGACGCCCTCTTCAGCGGTGACACCACCATCGTGCAGCTCCCGTACTACCTGCCCGACTGGAACGCCATCTCCAAGGCCGACAACGAGCCCGAGTTCCAGAAGGTGCTGCTCGGCAAGTCGTCCGCGAAGGAGTTCCTCACCGAGCTGGCGAAGCAGCTCAACGAGGCCCAGGCGGAGTGGAAGCAGCAGACCAAGTGACGGCCGGCCGCCGTCAGGTGGTCGCGGCCGTCGCGGGCCTCGTGCTCGCGCCGGCCGCGGCGGCCCGGACCGCCCACGCGGCCGTCCCCGCTCCGGCGGGGCACCGGCCCCGCACCCTGTTCGTCGCGGGCGACTCCACCGCCGCCCAGAAGTACGCCGACGCGGCGCCGGAGACGGGCTGGGGCATGGCGCTCCCGTTCTTCCTCCACCGCACGCTGCGGGTGGCCAACCACGCGGTGAACGGCCGCAGTTCGAAGAGCTTCGCCGACGAGGGCCGGCTCGCGGCCCTGCTGGAGGCCGTCCGGCCGGGTGATCTGCTGCTGGTGCAGTTCGGTCACAACGACCAGAAGGCCGAGGACCCGTCGCGGTACACCGAGCCCTGGTCGACGTACCAGGAGCAGCTCCGGCAGTACATCGCGGGGGCGCGTGAGCGCGGGGCCCGTCCGGTGCTGGCGACCTCCGTGGAGCGCCGCCGCTTCGACGCCGCGGGCACCGCCGTCCCCTCGCTCGGGGACTACCCGGCCGCGATGCGGGTGCTGGCCGAGCTGGAGGGCGTCCCGCTGCTGGACGTGCACGCGCTGTCGCTGGCGCTGTGGCAGGAGCTGGGGCCGGAGCGGACCAAGACGTACTTCAACTGGACGGCCACCGAGCAGGACAACACCCACTTCAACCCGCCGGGCGCCGTCGAGGTGGCCCGGCTGGTCGCCCGGGAGCTGCTGCGCACCCGGGTGCTGGCGCCGCGCGACCTGCGGCGCCTGGACGACACGATCCCCCCGTCGCACATCACCTGGCCGCAGGCGCCCGACGCCTCCGCGGCCACCACCGAGAGACCGCACGCATAGAGAAGGCGAGCCGCACCATGCACCACATGAGAGCTCAGGGACGCGTCATGACGGCCCTGGTCGGTTCCACCGCACTCGTCCTCGCGGTGACCGGCACCGCGCAGGCCCACCCCGCCCAGCACGGGAAGGACCTGGCCCGCCAGACCCTCCCCGCGGGCGACGGCTGGGCGTCGGAGGGCACCGGCACCACCGGCGGCGCCGCCGCCGACGCCGAGCACGTGTACACCGTCACCACCTGGGAAGAGTTCCGCGCCGCGCTCGCCGCCGACCCGGGCGCGCCGCGCGTCATCCGCGTCAAGGGCACCCTCGACGCCACCGCCGCCGGCTGCTCCGCCTTCGAGGCCGAGGGCTACGACTTCGACCGGTACCTCGCCGACTACGACCCGGCCGTCTGGGGTTACGAGAACACCGTCAGCGGCCCCCAGGAGGACCTGCGCGCCGCCTCCGCGAAGGCGCAGGCCGAGGCGATCCAGGCGTTCGTGCCCTCGAACACCACCCTCGTGGGCGTGGGCCGCGGCGCCGGGATCACCGGGGCGAGCCTCCAGATCAAGGGCGTCGACAACGTCATCGTCCGCAACCTCACGCTGGAGGCGCCGCTGGACTGCTTCCCGCAGTGGGACCCGACGGACGGCGAGAGCGGCGCCTGGAACTCCGAGTACGACGGTGTGGTCGTCTACGGCTCCACCCATGTGTGGGTCGACCACAACACCTTCACCGACGGCCGCTACCCCGACAGTTCGCTGCCGGAGTACTACGGCGAGATCTACCAGCAGCACGACGGCCTGCTCGACATCGTGCGGGGCGCCGACCTCGTCACCGCGTCCTGGAACGTGTTCACCGAGCACGACAAGACGCTGATGATCGGCAACAGCGACAGCGCCGGCGCCACCGACCGCGGCAAGCTGCGGGTCACCCTCCACCACAACCTCTTCGACAAGGTCGTCGAGCGCGCCCCCCGCGTCCGCTTCGGCCAGGTCGACACCTACAACAACCACTACGTCGTCGGCGGCCCCTACGTGTACAGCCTCGGCATCGGCGCGGAGTCGCAGCTCGTCGCCGAGCACAACTCCTTCGCCGTGGACCGGTCGGTGAGCCCCGCGCTGATCCTCAAGAAGTGGAAGGACTCGCCGGTCACCACCGCGAACAACTACGTCAACGGCAGGAAGACCGACCTGCTGGCCGTCCACAACGCCGAGATCCCCGAGGAGGCGCTGCGCCCCGACGCCGGCTGGACCCCGGTCCTGCGCCCCCGCGTCGACCACCCGAACGTCCTGCCGCTCCTGGTCAGGCTGTACGCGGGCGCCGGCCGGCTGCGCTGACCGCCCGGGGAAGGGATCACCACACCATGACCGCACCCCTCGCCCGCCGCGCCTTCCTCGCGGCGGGCGCCGGGGCCGTGCTCGCCACGGCCTCCCCCGCCGCCCACGCCCGCCCCGGCCGGGGCCCCTTCGGCCGGTGGGGGTCACCTGCCGCCCGGCTCACACCGACGACGCTCTACGTCCACCCCGCCGGCCGCGGCGACCACACCACCGTGCGGGGCGCCGTCGACGCCGCCACCGGGGCGGGGTGGACGCTGGTGCTGGCGCCCGGTGTGTACCGGGAGACCGTCCTGGTGCGGGAGGAGCTCACCGGGCTCACCGTGATCGGCGCGAGCGGCGACCCCCGCGACACCGTGATCGTGTACGACAACGCCGCGGGCACCCCCCGGCCGGACGGCTCGGGCACCTACGGCACCTCGGGCTCGGCCACCACAACCGTCCGCGCGGCCGGCTTCACGGCTCTCGCCGTCACCTTCGCCAACGACTGGCTGCGCGCGGACCACCCCGGGATCAGCGGCACCCAGGCGGTGGCGCTGAAGGTGATGGGCGACCGCTCCGCCTTCCACCGCTGCCGGTTCCTCGGCCATCAGGACACCCTGTACGCCGACTCCCTGTCGGCGTCGGCCGTCGCCCGGCAGTACTTCTCCCACTGCTACGCCCAGGGGGACGTCGACTTCGTCTTCGGCCGCGCCCGCGCCGTGTTCGAGCACTGCCGCTTCCACACCCTCGCCCGGGACGTGGACTTCACGCCCAAGGGCATGGTCTTCGCCCCGTCCACCGTACGGGCCAACCCGTACGGCTACCTCGCCGTGCGGTGCCGGGTGACCGGCGCGGCCGAGGACGGCGCGTACAAGCTCGCCCGCCCCTGGGTGCCGAGTTCGGATCCGACGGCATGGCCGTCGCTCGTGGTCCGCGACACCTGGATCGGTCCGGGCATCGACGCGGCCCGGCCCTGGACGAACATGAGCGACACCTACCCCTGGCAGGAGCAGCGCTTCGCCGAGTACCGCAACACCGGCCCCGGGGCCCGGGTCCTCGACCCCGCCGAACGCCCGCGGCTGACGGCCGCCCAGGCCCGCACGGCCACCAGGGAGGTGTACCTGGGCGACTGGACCCCGTGGCGCGAGAGCCACTGACGGCGGCCCGCGGGCCCGTCCTCTCCCGGACAGCGGGGGCGGGCCCCGGGAGCGCCGCGCCGCCGCCGTCCCGTCGCGCACCCGCCGCGGGGCGGCGGCGGCGCGTGCACACGTGTCAGTCCGCTGATGTGAAGCGGCCGGTCACCGCGACCCCGGTGTCGCCGGAGCGGGCCCACGCGGAGTAGCTGTCGCCGGACGCGTCGCGCGCGCCCTCCGCGTGGTTGTACTGGGCGGCGAAGACGTGCTTCCCGGCGGGCACCGTCCGCCCCTCGCGGAGCGTCCAGCGGTACAGCAGCACGCCGTCCCGCTCCTGGACGCGCACCTCGAAGTCGTCGGCGGGCCGGGTGCCCCAGTGGCCGGTCTGCTCGACGCCGCCGGTCAGCGCCACCCGCAGCTCCACGGTGAGTTCGGTGAGCGGCTCGCGGGTGGTGAGGCTGAGATTGCCCTGCGCCCAGTAGCGGTTGCTGTGCGGGTCCACGACCGCCGCCGACGACAGGAAGCCGTCCGCGGCGCGTTCCGGCGCCGGCCGGCGGGGCGGGGCGCGGCGCTCCCCGCGCCGCGGGGGCGTCCGTCAGGGCGGCCACCGCGTAGCCGCCCACCGCCAGCACGCCCGCCACGGCGGCGGTCGCCGCCACGACCCGCAGCCACGGCGCGGGCGCCGCCCTCGGGCGCCGCGCGGCGGCGGGCTCCGCCATGCCGCGCTCCACCCGGGCGAGCATCGCCTCCCGGTCCGGGCGGTGGGAGACCGCCGTCTCCCGCAGCCGCCTGCGCACCTCGTCCATCACCTGCCGCCTTCCGCCACCAGCTCCGGCGCGTCCGCGCTCCCGAGCCGGCGCTGGAGCTCCGCCATGCCCTTGGAGGTCTGGCTCTTGACCGTACCCACGGATATGCCGAGGGCGAGAGCCGTGTCGCGTTCGGAGAGGTCGAAGGCGTGTCGCAGCACCACGCAGGCCCGCTTGCGGAACGGCAGCGCGCGCAGCGCCTCCTGGACGTCGACCACGGCGGACACGTCGGGGTCGTCGACGCGTTCGGAGCGGCGGGAGGAGACGAGCGCGATCCTGCGGCGTTCGCGGACCGCGCTGCGGACCCGGCTGCGGGCCAGGTTGGCGACGACGCCGCGGGCGTAGGCGTCGGGCCGGTCGGCGGCGCGCACCCGGTCCCAGCGGTGCCACAGGGCCACCATGGCGTCCGCGGCCAGGTCGTCGGCCGCGTCGGCCTCACCCGTCAGCATCCGCGCGAGGCGCGCCAGTTCGGCGTAGTGCCGTTCGAAGAAGGTGTGGAACTCGGCCCGGGCCTCGTCGCCCCCGGCCGGTGCCGTCCCGTCGGTCCGTCCCATCGCGTCCGCATCCGTCCGCGGTCAGCCGGCCGCCGGGGCCGGGCCGGAGCCCGCCCGCACGGTCAGGGACGGCGGCAGCAGCACGGACCCGGCGGCGGGCCGGCCGTCGAGCGCGGCGACGACCGCCTCGACGGCCCGGCGGCCCATGTCCCGGGCGGGCACGGCGACCGAGGTCAGCGGCACCGAAGCCCGCTCGGCGACGTCGTCGGGGCAGACGGCGACCACGGAGACGTCCTCGGGCACGGCCAGCCGGCGCTGGCGCAGCAGCGCCAGCAGCGGGTCGGCCGCCGCCTCGTTCTGGACGATGTACGCGGTGGTGCCGGGGCGCTCCTCCAGGATCCGGTCGAGCGTGGCGGCGACGGAGGCGTAGTTGCCCTCGCAGGGGCGGTGCAGGACCCGTACGCCGTGCTCCCGGGCGGCCGCGCGCACCCCGGCGAGGGTCCGCTCGGCGAAGCCGGTGTGCCGTTCGTAGACGCCCGGGGCACCGCCGACGAAGGCGATGTCCCGGTGTCCGAGGCCGGCGAGGTGACCGACGCACAGGGCACCGGCCGCCTCGAAGTCGAGGTCGACGCAGACCAGGCCGGTCGGGTCGGCGGGCAGGCCGATGAGGACGGCGGGGCTCTCGGCCGCCCGGAGCAGCGGCAGCCGCTCGTCGTCGAGTTCGACGTCCATCACGATCATGGCGTCGGCGACGGAGCTGCCCTGGACGCGGCGTACGGCCTCGGCTCCCTCGTCACCGGTGAGGAGCAGGACGTCGTAGCCGTGGGCGCGTGCGGCGGTGGTGACCGCCATGGCGATCTCCAGCATCACGGGGACATGGATGTCGGTGCGCAGCGGCACCATCAGGGCGATGATCCAGGACCGGCTCCCGGCGAGCGCCCGGGCGCCGGCGTGGGGCCGGTAGCCGAGGCGCTCCACGGAGCGCTCGACCCGCGCCCGGGTGGCGGCGGAGATGGTCCGCTTGCCGCTGAGGACGTAGCTGACCGTGCTCGCCGACACTCCGGCGTCGCGCGCTACATCGGCGAGGGTGACCATCGAGTACTCCACTGCAAACCGTTGTGACGCGCTCCGGCGCGTCCTGGGCCATGACCCTAGGTTTCGGGGTCATGAACTGTCCAGGCCGGCCGGAGCGCGCCACGCTGGGTTGTCGTGCTCGAAGGTGGTGCTCGGGGAGGTGCTCAGCGTCGGCACCGGTGGCGACCGGTGCCCCCGTCGCCTACAGCGCCGGGTACGCGTTCTTCATGAGCTCCTGGAACTGGGCGGAGAACCAGTGCCCGGAGACCGGTGCGCCGCCGAGGGCGCCGGACATGCTGTTGCCGTTGCGGGCGTTGCCCGTGTAGGTCGGGTCGCACATCCGGTCGAAGCCCTTGCCCTCGTCGTTCGGGATCTCCGACGCGGCGCCGTCCGACTCACCCGGGGGCTTGACCCACAGGTAGGCGTCGATGCCCGGCTCCGGCGCCGCCTTGGGCCGCTCGCCCAGACCGGCTCCGGCCTGGTTGCACCAGTTGCCGAGGTGGATGCGGCGGTCGAGACGGCCGCCGTTGACGTAGGTGTCGACGGAGGTCTGCGCACCCGGGGCGGTGGGCCGGGCGGTGCCGCCCCAGCCGTTGCGGGAGGTGTCGATCAGCATGCCGATGTTGGAGGCGAAGCCGGCCTGCACCAGGCGCTGGCGGAAGGCCTGCGCGTAGGACAGCTCGTCGACGTAGCGGTTCCAGTCGACCCACTTCGACTGGCGCACGGAGGTGCCGTTCACCGAGTCGTTGATGGTGTAGAACGGCTCCTTGAGGATGCCGTAGTTGGCGGTGTTGGTGATGAAGCCGGTCACGTACTCCAGCTTGCTGCCCTCGGCCTTGGCGGCCTGGGCGAACAGGTCGGCGGACGGGCCGAAGTTGTCGTCCCAGCCGAGCCAGCCGTGGTGGCCCGCGTCGATGTAGTTGTAGACGTTGGCGATCGGGCCGAGCTTGGAGAGCGCGTAGCCGACGCCCTTGACGTAGTTGCCGTTCTGCTTCATGACGTCGCACTGCGGGGTGCCCGTGGGACGGCCGCTGACGTTGGTGACCAGGTTGGGCAGCGAGTCGATCTCGATGACCGTGGTGATCCGCAGGCTCGCGTACTTCGGATCGGCGACCGCGGCCGCGATCGGGTCGATGAACTCGCTCTTGTAGCGCGGCAGCTCGTCCGGCTTCAGCTCGCCGTTGGAGGCGAGCGCGGCGCAGTCACGGCCGGGCAGGTCGTAGACGACGAGGTTGATGGCGAGCGGCTGGCCGGCGGCCTGCTTCAGGGCCTCGTCGAGGTGGTCGCGCAGGCCCATGCCGCCGTTGACGCCCTCGATCGCGGCGATGCGGTCGAGCCACACGGAGGTCGAGGTGTTGGAGATCCGGCTGCCGCCGGCCTCGGCCTCGGCCTTCGCCTTCCACTCCGGGTTGACGTAGAGCTTGGCGCCCTGGAAGGGGTTGTCGACCTTGTTGCCGGCCGGCGGCGGGTCGGTGGGCGGAGGGGTCGTGGGCGGCGGCGTCGTCGGCGGGTCGGTCGGCGTGGTGCCGCCGTTGCAGGCCACACCGTTGACCGCGAAGGACACGGGCTTCGCGTTGGTGCCGCTGTAGGTGAACTGGCCGCCCGGGGAGGCGGTCGCGCCCGCCGCGAGCGTCTTGTTCCAGTCGGCGTTCTTCACACTCACGGTCTTGCCGGACTGCGACCAGACGCCGCCCCAGCCGCCGCTCAGCTGCTGGTTGCCGGCGTAGTCGTAGGTCAGCGTCCAGCCGTCGATGACGGAGGTGCCGGTGTTCTTGACGGTGACCGTGGTCGTGAACCCGTTGCCCCAGTCGCTGACCTGGTAGTCGACGTTGCAGGCGAGTGCCGCGGCCGCGGCGGGGGTCTGCATGACCGCCACGGCGCCCGCGCCGGTGGCGAGGAGGCTGCAGGCGGCCAGCAGCGCGGTACGCCTCCGGCGGGCTGGTGGTGCGGTGGTGCGGGTGATCTCGCGGCTCATGACGGGAAATGTCCTCTCGTCGGGTCGGGGATCGGGCATGCCTGATCTGCGGAGCAGTCGGGCCATGCTCGGGACCGGGAGTGGGAGCGCTCCCAGATTCTGACCGGAATTCGGCTCGCGAAACCGGCTCATCGGGGAACGGTGGTGCGGGTGCGCAACCTGCAGCGATGTGATGTCACCCGGCGGGGGCAGGCCACCGGGCTGAGCGGCAGGGCGGTGCGGGGGGTGACGCATGGAGCGATCCGAAGTGCGTCGGACCTGCCCTTCACGGCCGGTCCGGAGTGGAATCGCTCCCACTGGCTGCATCGGAGATTAGCGCCGAACCGACGGACGCAACAGGGGACTTGGAAAATTTCTTGACGGACCACAGCTCGCCCGGGCCGATCCTGCGACAACTCTTGACAGCCCTTCGCACCCCCCTCACCGTGGGAGCGCTCCCACTGGTTCAAGGCTTGTGCTCAGCACGTCATCCCCGAGCCGTTCGAAGGGATTTCACGCATGTCCCCGCCAACCAGCACCTCCCCCAGAGCGAGACGACCACGCCTGCTGCGGCGCGCGCTCACCGTGTTCACCGCGGCCCTCTCGCTCCCCCTCGCCCTCACCGCGACCGGCACCGCGCCCGCCCACGCCGCGGCCCTCCAGTGCAGCGTCGACTACAAGACCAACGACTGGGGCAGCGGCTTCACCGCCGACGTCACCGTCACCAACCGGGGCACCGCCGCGATCGACGGCTGGACCGTCACGTACGACTACGCCGGGAACCAGAAGCTGACCAGCGGCTGGAACGGCGTCTGGTCGCAGTCCGGGAAGACCGTCACCGTCAAGAACACCGACTGGAACAGGACTATCGCCGGCGGAGCCGCCGTCAGCGCCGGCGGTCAGTTCACGTACAGCGGTGCCAACGCGGCCCCGACGTCGTTCGCCGTCAACGGCACCGTCTGCAACGGGGCCCACCAGCCGCCGATCGCCGTGCTCACCAGCCCGACGGCCGGCGCCGTGTTCACCGCCGGCGACGCGGTGCCGCTGGCGGCGACCGCCGCTGCGGCCGACGGCGCGACGGTCAGCAAGGTCGAGTTCTACAGCGACACCACGCTCCTGGGCACCGACACCAGCGCGCCCTACGCGCTCTCCGCCACGGGCCTCGCGGCGGGCAGCCACTCGCTGTACGCCAAGGCGTACGACAGCCTGGGCGCGTCCGCCGAGTCGTCCCCGGTCGGCGTGACCGTCGCCGCGGGCCCGGCCCTGGTCGCCACCCCCGCCCAGCTCGCGGTCCGCCAGGGCGAGTCGGCCACCTTCGACGTGAAGCTGTCCACACGGCCCTCGGCCGACGTCACGGCCACCGTGGCCCGCACCGCGGGCAACAGCGGCCTGAGCGTCTCCGGCGGCGCGAGCCTCACCTTCACCCCGTCGAACTGGAGCACCGCGCAGAAGGTGACCGTCGCGGCGAACGCGACCGGCACCGGCTCCGCCACCTTCACGGTGACCGCCCCCGGCCACACCAAGGCCGAGGTGACCGCCGCCCAGCTGGCGGGCGCCAAGGAGTACGACGAGCGCTTCCTGGACCTGTACGGGAAGATCATGGACCCGGCGAACGGCTACTTCTCGCCCGAGGGCATCCCGTACCACTCCGTCGAGACGCTCATCGTCGAGGCCCCCGACCACGGCCACGAGACGACGTCCGAGGCGTACAGCTACCTCATCTGGCTGGAGGCGATGTACGGCCGGATCACCGGCGACTGGACCAAGTTCAACGCCTCGTGGGCGCTGATGGAGAAGTACATGATCCCCACCAAGGCGGATCAGCCCACCAACTCCTTCTACGACCCCAACAAGCCGGCCACCTACGCGGGCGAGTACGACCAGCCCTCGCAGTACCCCTCGGCGCTCACACCGTCGGTCGCGTCGGGCAAGGACCCGATCGCCGGTGAGCTGAAGACCGCGTACGGCACCGACGACATCTACGGCATGCACTGGCTCCAGGATGTCGACAACGTCTACGGCTACGGCAACGAGCCCGGCAAGTGCTCGGCCGGCCCGACCGCGACCGGCCCCTCCTACATCAACACCTTCCAGCGCGGCCCGCAGGAGTCCGTCTGGGAGACCGTGCCGCACCCGACCTGCGACAAGTTCGCCTACGGCGGCCGGAACGGCTACCTGGACCTCTTCACCGGGGACTCCTCGTACGCCAAGCAGTGGAAGTTCACCAACGCGCCGGACGCCGACGCGCGCGCCGTGCAGGCGGCCTACTGGGCCGACCTGTGGGCCAAGGAGCAGGGCAAGGGCTCCGAGGTCTCGGCGACCGTGGGCAAGGCCGCCAAGATGGGCGACTACCTGCGCTACGCGATGTTCGACAAGTACTTCAAGAAGATCGGCAACTGCACCAGCCCGACGGCCTGCCCGGCCGGCACCGGCAAGGACAGCTCGCACTACCTGCTGTCCTGGTACTACGCCTGGGGCGGCGCGACCGACACGTCCGCGGGCTGGTCGTGGCGCATCGGTTCCAGCCATGCCCACGGCGGCTACCAGAACCCGATGGCCGCCTACGCGCTCGCCGAGTACGCCCCGCTGAAGCCCAAGTCGGCCACCGGCCAGGAGGACTGGGGCAAGAGCCTGGACCGGCAGATCGAGTTCTACCGCTGGCTCCAGAGCGCCGAGGGCGCCATCGCCGGCGGCGCGACCAACAGCGTCGGCGGCCGCTACGAGGCCCCGCCGGCCGGCACGCCGACGTTCTACGGCATGGCCTACGACGAGAAGCCGGTCTACCACGACCCGCCGTCGAACCAGTGGTTCGGCTTCCAGGCCTGGTCCATGGAGCGGGTGGCCGAGTACTACCACGAGACCGGTGACGCGGGTGCCAAGGCCGTCATGGACAAGTGGGTGGACTGGGCGCTGTCGGAGACCACGATCAACCCGGACGGCACCTTCCGCATCCCGTCGACGCTCCAGTGGACCGGCAAGCCGGACACCTGGAACGCGGGCAGCCCGGGCGGCAACGCCTCGCTGCACGTCACCGTGGCCGACTACACCCAGGACGTCGGCGTCGCCGGCTCCTACGCCAAGGTGCTGACGTACTACGCGGCCAAGTCGGGCGACACCGAGGCGAAGCGGGTGGCCAAGGCGCTGCTCGACGGCATGTGGAACCACCACCAGGACCCGCTCGGCATCGCCGTGCCGGAGACCCGGGCGGACTACAACCGCTTCGACGACCCGGTCTACGTGCCCAGCGGCTGGACGGGCACCATGCCGAACGGCGACACCGTCAACGCGTCGTCGACGTTCGCCTCGCTGCGGTCCTTCTACCAGGACGACCCGGCGTGGTCGAAGATCGAGAGCTACCTGGCGGGCGGCGCCGCGCCCGTGTTCACGTACCACCGCTTCTGGGCCCAGGCGGACATCGCGCTGGCGTTCGGGGCGTACGCGGAGCTCCTGGAGTAGCCGGCGGATCCGGGAACCGCTCCCAGGCCACCGGCCGGTGTCGCACCCGCGACACCGGCCGGTGGTGCGTGCGCTCCGCGGGCGGGGGGGCTCCGCGGGCGGGGGGGGCTCCGCGGGCGGAGAGGGGGTGCCGGGGTGCCGCTCCGGCGTGGTGGCCGGAACCGTGTGCTCGCGGGGCGCGGCGGGAATCGTCCCGGAGGGTGCCTCGTTGTGCCGGGTCGTCCGTGAACCACCCGAAGCCGAGGAGCGACCCGTGGCCCTGTCCCCCGAAGAACGTGAGCACTTCCTCGCCGAGCCGCATGTGGCCGCCCTCGCGGTCGCGTCCGGCGAGAAGGAGGACCGCGCGCCCCTGGCCGTGCCCATCTGGTACCAGTACGCACCGGGCGGCGACATCTGGATCCTCACCGGCCGCGACTCCCGCAAGGCGGGACTCATCGCCGCCGCGGGCCGGTTCACGCTGATGGTCGACCGGCTGGAGCCGACCATCCGCTACGTCTCCGTCGAGGGCCCGGTCACCGGCACCGAGCCGGCCACCCGCGAACAGCTCACCGAGATCTCCGCGCGCTACCTCCCGCCGGAGAAGGTCGAGGGATACGTCGACTTCGCCTGGAACAACCACGGCGCACAGATCGTGGTGCGCATGCGCCCCGAGAGGTGGGTGAGCTCGGACCTGGGTCAGGTGTGAGGGGGGCCGGCCGGGGGCCGGCGTCGTGGCCGGTGGTGGTGGGCGCACCCCCGCTGCGCGTGCGCTGGCGCCGGGCGGGCTGTTCCGGCCCCGTGCCGGCCGGTGGTCGTGGCGCACCCCCGCTGCGCGCGGGTGTCCTCAAGCGCCGGACGGGCTGAGGTTGCCCGAGCACGGTCCGGTTCGTGCGGGTGCCGTTGGGGCGCTGCGGGGGTGGGTGCGGGCGAGGCTCGCCCGAGGTTGGCCCGTCCCTAGCTCGACGACCGTTTTATCGCCCTCACCCACCCCCTCCGCGCCCCCGCCCACGGGAACCGGCCCGTCCGTCGTGGCGGAGGGGCATTTCAGCCCCTCCGGCGCTTGACCACACCGCGCTCAGCACGGTGCCACAACCCACGAACCGGCCCCGCCCGGGCACCCTCAGCCCGTCCGGCGCTGGAGGACACCGCGCGCAGCGCGGTGCCGCGACCGACGAACCCGGGCATCCTCAGCCCGTCCGGCGCTTGAGGACACCGTGCGCAGCGCGGTGCTGCGACCACCGGCCCGCAGGCGGGTCGATCCCCCACCGAGGGCGGACCGGTCCGCGGGGCTCGGGGACGGGGCGCGCAGGGGGCGTGGGCGGGCGATAAAACGGTCGTCGAGCTAGGGCAACGCAAGATAGGGCGAGCCTCGCCCGCACACGCCCCCGGAGCGACCCGGGACCCCCACCCCACGAACCGGCCCCAGACCGGGCAACCCCAGCCCGTCCGGCGATTGAGGACACCCGCGCGCAGCGGGGGTGCGCCCACCACCACCGGCCACCACGCCGGAACAGCCCGCCCGGCACCAGCGCACCCCGCCCGCAGCGGGGGTGCGGGCACACGACCGCCCGCACGCCGTGCACGACCACCGCCCGGTGGGGGCGGGCAACCCCAACCCGGACGCCCCCGCCCGGACGCACCCTCACCACCCCCCACCCCCGACAAGGGTTTTCCCCGTATCGCGTTCACCTCCGCGTTTCCTACTGTCTGCCGTAGCGGACGTCCCCGTGACGCCCTGGCCCGCGAGGTCCCCGCCCCGCCCGTCAGGTGCACGACGGATCGGCGTCCGGTGTCGGCCCCACCCAGGGCCGACGTGCCGAGCGGCGGCGCGCGGGCTCACCCGGCCCGGGGGAATCGTGGGACGCAGCCCCCACGCTGAACGACCATGGTTCCCGCGCCGCACGCCCGCATCCCCCGGCCGCCGGGCGCCGCACCCTCGACAGCGAGATCCAGCCATCTACTGAGCAGATCCGCACCGCGTGACCCCGGCTACACCACCGACCGCCCCCGGCATCCCCGACACCCGCCCGGCAGGGCATCCTCGCTGGTCAGAGCCGTGCGGGTTGCGGCGGAACCCCGCGCTCCCCGTCGGGAGCAAGTCCAGACCTGTCCGTATGCCGGACAAAGGGCCTGGACGCGCGCGGCAGGGTTCGTATCCTCTGCTCGAACGGGCAGGGGGCCCGCGCACGCCGAAAGGTGGTGGTGGGCCGATGGGACCGGCGGAGTACCGCGCCGTGCCGGTCGGGCGCACGGAGCTGCTGGCCCGTCTGGACCGGGTTCTGGCCACCGGCGGGCGCGCCCTGCTGACCGGGCCGCCCGGAGTGGGCAAGACCGAGGTCGCGCTCTGCGTCGCCGCGCGGGCCGAGGCCCGCGGGGAGTCCGTGCTCTGGCTTGCCGCGCTTCCCGCCGACCGCGACATCCCGGGAGCCGCCGCCGCCGCGCTCATCGCCTCGGTCGCCGCGTCGGCGACCACCCCCGCACCGGCCACCACGACCGAACGCACCACCGCCCCCGGCGAAGGCGTCCTCGACGGGCTCCCCGGCCCGCAGCGCGCCGCCGTCGCCATGCTGTGCCGTGAGGCGCCGATGCCCGAGGAGGGCTGCGACCCGGTCGCGCTGCGCCTCGCGCTCGCCCATGTGCTGCGGCGGCTCGCGGCCCGCGGGCCCGCGCTGCTGGTCCTCGACGGCGTCCAGTACATCGATCCGGCCAGCGCCGACCTGCTCCGCTTCGCCCTGCACCTGGCTCCCCCGGCGCTGCACGCCCTGGCCGTGGACACCCCGGCGGCCTACCCGCCGGCGGCCCAGGACGAGGGGGCGCCCGCCCCGGCGGGCATCACCCCGCTGTGGGAGCCCTCGGAGGCGGACGTGGTGAACGTGCCGCCGCTGCACGCCGACGAGATCGCCGAGCTGCTCATCCACCACCGGCTGCCGTCCCGGATGGCGGGCCGCATCCACAAGGCCAGCGGCGGCAATCCGCGCCTCGCGCTGGCGGTGGGACGTTCGCTGGCGGACGCCCGGACGCCGGTGCACCACGCGGAGGCGCTGTCGCTGTCCGGCCGGGCCCGCGATCTGGCCCGGGGGCTGCTCGGCGCGGTGCCGCAGGACGTCCGGGAGACCCTGCTGCTGGCGGCGCTGGCGCTGCGCCCGTCCGCGTCGCTGATCCGGCGGGCCGGCCGGCCGAGCGCCGAGGCGGATCTGGCCGCCGCCGAGCGCGCCTCGCTGATCCGGCTGACCGAGGACGGCACGGTCGCGTTCTCCGCGGGTGTGCTGCCGTCCACGCTGGTCCACGACGCCTGCTGGAACGAGCGCAGCACGGGGCACGCGGCGCTGGCGCTCGTCGTCGACGACCCGGTGGAGGCGGTGCGCCACCGGGCGCTCGCCACCGACGTCCCCGACGAGCGGCTGGCGGCGGAGGTGTCGGCGGCGGTGGAGACCGCGCGCCGGCGCGGCAACACGACGCTCGCCGCCGAACTGGCCATGCTCGCCGCGGAGTCGACGCCGGGGCTGCACGGCGACCGGCGGATCACACGGCTGGTGGAGGCGGCGGAGGAGGGGGCCCGCGCGGCCCGCGCCGACCTGGCGATGCGCGCGGCGACCGATCTGCTGGCGCGCGACGCGGCGCCCGGGGACCGGGTGCGCGCCCGGCTCGCGGTGCTGGACACGGCGGGCCAAGGGCTGACCGGCCTCGACGAGATCTACGCGCACGCCATGGAGGACTCGGAGGGCGACACCGCGCTGCGGGCCGCCGTGCTGCTGCGGCTGTCGATGAAGTACGTGCTGGCCGACGGCGATCCGGTGCGCTCGCGGGCGGCGGCGGTCGAGTCGGCCGAGCTGGCCGGGTCGGTGGGCGACGACGGCACCGCGGCCAAGGCCCTGACGGTGCAGGCCCGGATGGACCGCTTCCTGGGCGCTCCGGACGCCGAGGGGGTGCTCGCCCGCGCGCGTGCCCTGGAGGTGGTGGAGCGGCCGCTGGGCGTGCGCAACGCGGCGCAGATCCTGACGGTCCGCCATGCCCTGTTCGACGACCGCCTGGTGGAGGCGCGGGCGCAGCTCGCGACGCTGCTGCCGCTGGTCGAGCGGCGCGGTCCGGTCGAGGACGCGATCGAGCTGTTCCGCACGCTCTCCGAGGTCGAGGGCCGGCAGGGCCGCTGCGCCGACGCGCTCGCCCACGCGGGGCGTTCGCTCGCGCTCACCCTGGAGGCGGGCCTCTCCCCCGGTCCCGCCTGGTACGCGCTGGCCCTGGCGGAGACCGCGGGCGGCAGTTTCGCCCGGGCGGCGAGCTACGCGCGGCGCAGTGTGCGCGCCTCGGAGGAGGAGGGCGACCATGTGTTCCTCTCCCGCAGCCTCTACGCGCTCGGCCGGGTGCAGTTGCTGGTCGGCGACGTGTCCAACGCGCTGGAGACGCTGCGCCGGGTGCAGGCCGGGGAGCGGGGGCAGGGCGCGGTCGATCCCTCGATGCTGCGCTGGCACGAGGAGCTGGCCGAGGCGCTGGTGGCGGGCGACGGCCTGGCGGAGGCCGCGGCGGTGCTGGACGCCGTGCGGCCGGTGGCGCACCGGCTGGGCCGCACCACGGTGCTGCTCGGCTGCGACCGGGCGGACGCGGTCCGGCTGGCCGCGGGCGGGCGGCCCGACGAGGCCGCGGCCCTGCTGCGCGAGGTCGCGGCCGGCTACGAGGCGGCCGGCCTGCCGCTGGAGCACGGCAGGGCGCTGATCACGCTCGCCCGGGTGGAGCGCCGCAGGCGACGCCGTTCGGCGGCCGCGCACGCGCTCCAGCAGGCGGCCGCGGTCTTCGAGCGGGTCGGGGCGGTGCCGTGGCTCGCCCTCGCGTCGGAGACGCCCGCCGTCGCGGCGGAGGCCCCCGCGGCGGCGGCCGGCGGCGCGCTGTCGGGTCTGACCGACGCGGAGCTGCGGCTGGCCCGGCTGGTGGGCGAGGGGGCGAGCAACCAGGAGGCGGCGGCCAAGCTGTATCTGAGCGTGAAGACGGTGGAGGCACGGCTGACCCGCATCTACCAGAAGCTGGACGTGCGTTCGCGGGCTCAGCTCGCGACGGCCCTCAACAGCTGACCTGGTCATTAGACTGCCCGGCATGGCAGACGTGCGGACGGACGGACGGATCGAGCGGGGTGACCGGACCCGCCGGCTGATTCTGCGGCGCACCGTCGACATCGCCTCGGTGGAGGGGCTGGAGGGGCTCTCGCTGGGGCGTCTGGCGACCGAGCTGGGGCTGAGCAAGAGCGGGGTGTTCGCGCTCTTCGGTTCCAAGGAGGACCTGCAGCTCGCCACGGTGCGGGCGGCGGGCCGGATCTTCCTCGACCACGTGGTGGTGCCCGTGGCGGAGCTGGCGCCGGGCACGGACCGGGTGTGGCGGCTGTGCACGGGCTGGCTCGCCTACTCCCGGGACCGCGTCTTCCGCGGCGGCTGCTTCTTCGCCTTCGTCTCGGCGGAGTACGCCTCCCGCGAGGGCCGGGTGCGTGACGCGGTCGCCGCGGCGCGCGCGGAGTGGCACTCCTTCCTGGAGCGGACGCTGAGCGAGGCACGGCAGGCGGGAGAGCTGAGCCGGGACGCCGACGTCCCGCAGCTCGCGTTCGAGATCGCCGCGCTGCTGGAGGCGGCGAACACCGCGTCGGTCCTCGACGGCGATCCCTCGGGGTACGGGAAGGCGGCGTCCGGGATCCTCTCCCGGCTGCGGGCGTCGGCCACCGCTGCCGCGCGCCTCCCGTCGGAGGTCTGAGCCGGCCGTCCCGGAAGGGGACATGACGGAGTGTTGGTTTTCGGCCAAGTCATCGCCCGGGGAGAAATAAGCACGACCGTTCGCATACATTGTTTGCCACGGATCACCCCTGAGCACCGGAGGCGGCAGAGCATGCCCCGCACCATCTGGACCACCTCGTGGCAGCCCGGCCCCGCCGGGGAACCGACGGGGACGGAGCAGGTCCTCGTGAGCGTCACGGAGTTCGTCGCCCACCGCCGGCGCGGCACCGTCCCCGTCGCGGTCGCCGGCCTGCGCCTGCGCCGCACCTGGCCGAGCACCCCGGGCGCGCTGGGCATGTGGCTGTGGCTGGACCCGAACCCCATCCGGCCGCGCAGCGGTTCGGTGGCGGTCTGGCGCTCGGCCCGGGACCTGACGGCGTTCGTCGCCCGCCCGGACCACCGCCGCATCGTCCGCGCCCATCGCGACCGGGGTGTGACGCGCTCCGCGACCTGGACCGAGACCGGACCGGCGCGTCCCGAGGAGGTACTCGCCTCCGCCCTCGCGCTGCTGCGCGGCACCCGCCCCTGGCCGGGCGCCGGCGGCGACCGCCGCCCCGGCCCCAACCAGCGGTTCAAGGACCAGCTGGACGACCTGATCGACCGTCGGCTTCTGCCGGACGCGGCCCCCGGGCCGTCCCGGCCCACCGGGCCCCGGCCCGCAGAGAGGACTCCCCGTGGACGCATCTGACCTGCCCATCCGCGAGCTGGACCGGACCGCCGTGCAGGAGACGGTGCGGCTGCTGTCCCTCGCCGGGCCCGGCGACCTGGCCCGCCCGACGCCCTGCGACGGGTGGACGCTGGGCTCCCTGGTGGCCCATATGACCGCGCAGAACCGCGGATTCGCCGCGGCGGCCCGCGGCGAGGGCGCCGACCCGGCCGTCTGGCGGCCGCACCGTGGGGACGACTCCCCGGCCGGGCACCGCGCGGCGGCCGCGGAGGTGCTCGCCGCGTTCGCCGGGGACGGCATCGGCGAGCGGGAGTTCGCCCTCCCCGAGTTCGATCCCGTACGGCGCTTCCCCGGCCGGGTGGCGATCGGGTTCCACTTCCTCGACCAGACGGTCCACGCCTGGGACGTAGCCCGGACCCTGGGCGTCGGGTTCACCCCCTCGGAGGCGGCGGCCGAGGCGGCCCTGCGCATCGCGCTGCGGGTGCCCGACGACGAACGGCGGTTCGCCGAGGGCGCGTTCTTCGGCCCCGCGCTGCCGGCCGCACCGGGTGCCACGCCCTTCGAGCGCGCGCTCGCGGCCCTCGGCCGGGTGCCGGGCTGGACACCCGCGCTCGCCGTCTCCGCCCGCGGCACGGGCGGCACGGGCGGCACAGGCGGAGACGGCGAGCGCTGATCCGACCGCAGGATGTGTGCCGCACCCACGGCGACGGCACGGCTTCCGGCGCCTCGTGAGGCTCCGGAAGCCGTGCCGTTCGTCACGGGACCGGGGCGCCGTCCGTCCGGGAACCGCGGCTCCCGCACCCGGCCGGACGGCGCTCCCCCTCGTCCCGCTTATCCCGCGTAGGTCTCGAACTCGGCGACCTTCGGCGTGCCGGACGAGCCGGTGATCTCGAAGGTGAACTTCTTCGCCGAGGTCGTCGGGATGGTGATGGTGCTGCCGACACCCGTGCCCGAGGCCAGGACCGTCCCGGTGTCGCCGTTGAGGACGCGCCAGCCGCGGATGCTGCCGGCGGAGCCGGACGCCTCCCGGATCGCGATCTTGGAGACGCTGGTGGCGGAGCCCCACTTGACGGAGACGGTCCCGGTGGCGCCGGACGGCGACCAGTGGGTGCTCAGGCTGCCGTCACGCACATTGCCGTAGCTGGTGCCCGCGGCCTTGCTGGAGCCGTCGGCACTGGCGGTGAGGCTCAGGTTGGTGCCGCCGGGCTGCGTCGGCCCGGGCGTCGGGGTGGTCGGCGGCACGGTCGGGGTGGGCGTGGGCTCGGTCGGGTCCGGCGTCTGCGGCGTGCAGTTGCCGTCCGACACCTGGAGGCCCTTGTTCGCGCCCGCCGTCCGGCTCACCACGTCCGGCACGCAGTTGGCCGGGTCGAGGCCGAAGGAGTACGGGACGCTGACGGTGGTGGTGGACTTGACGTCCGGTCCGGCCGGGTTGTTCTCGGATCCCTTCGCGGACCAGGTGACGTTGTCGAAGACGTTGCCGCTGACGTGCCAGGTGCCCGCCGCGTCCGTGTAGAAGGTGCCGAGGACGTCCTTGGAGTCCTCGAAGTAGTTGTTGTCCACCTTGGCGCGGGCCCCGGCACGGGAGTTGATCCCGGACTCGTTCAGGCTCCGGTAGTGGTTGTTGTACATGTGGGCGACGCCGCCGCGGAGCAGGGGCGCGCGGGAGTCGATGTTCTCGTACAGGTTGTGGTGGAAGGTGACGAAGCCGTTGGAGACGTCCGACTCGCTGGACCCGATCAGGCCGCCGCGGCCGGAGTTGCGCAGCGTGCTGTAGGACAGGGTGACGTACTGGGTGTTGTCCTTCATGTCGAAGAGGCCGTCGAAGCCCTCCGACTCGCCGCCCGACGCCTCCAGGGTGGCGTGGTCGACCCAGACGTTGCGGACGTCGCTCTCCATGCTGATGGCATCCCCGCCGTTGGAGGTGGGCGAGCCCGACTTCTTGACGTTCTTCACGGTGACGTTCTGGATGATGATGTTGCTGGACTCGCGTATGTGGATGCCGAGTTGGTCGAAGACCGCGCCGTTGCCCACACCGATGAGGGTGACGTTGCTGATCTGCTTGAGCTCGATGACCCCGGCCGCGGTGTTGCAGCTGTCGCCGGACACCTTGGCCGTGTTGCCGTGGTTGATCGTGCCCTCGACCTGGATGGTGATCGGGGTGCTGCTGCTGGCCCGGCTGCACAGCGCCTGGTGGATCGCGGTGCCGGTGGTGGCCCGTACGGTCTGGCCGCCGGCGCCACCGGTGGTCCCGCCGTTCTGCGTCGCGTAGCCGGTGACACCACCGGTCGCCGCGGACGCCGTGGGCATCGTCAGCATCACACCTGCCGCCCCGGCAACGGCCGCTGTGGCCAGGCCCGCGCAGAGTCGCAGTGCGACTGGTCGCCTCATCGTGGTCTCCCGATTGTGTGTCGAAGGGTTCGTCTGGTGGATCGAAGGGGGTGTTGCTTGCTGTCGCATACCGTGGTGGTCCCTGAGGGCCGTTGTGGTTGCCGCCCGGTCGCCCGCTGTTCACCGGGCGCGCCCGGTACGGGCACGACGGCCCGGCGGCACGGTGGAGAGCGGGTGCGGGCGGCACACCGCCGGGATTCCTCCCGGCCGGTGCTCCCGTGGATCCCGCCGGTCGGAGCGACCCGGCGGTGACGGCGCCCGCGGTGCGACGGCAGGCCAGGGCAGCGGCCTGACCGGCCCGTTCACCTGAGAACGCGTCGCCGCACGTACGGCGGCCGACGGCACGGCGCATCGGCGTCCGGGCCCGCCCCACGGGTCCGTCGCGTCGGCCACCCGGGCAGGGGCCCGTGCCGGAATCGGTGGCGGCCGACGCACGGAATCACCTGGGAGTCCGCGACGGCCGCGTCGCAGGCGGCTTTCCCCGCCCCACGGGGAAAGCGCTTGCTGGCCGCGAGACTAGAGGCCCCGCATTGCGATGGCAAGGCTTTGGACAGAGCTGGGCGCACACGAACGGCCGGGGGTCAGACGCGGTCGGCGGCGATCAGCACGTACTGGAAGGAGCCGTCCTTGTACGAGTTGATGAACGCCTCCTCGATCCCGGTGACCAGGGAGGAGGTGGCGCGCAGCTCCCAGTACGGAAGGGTCTCAGGGGTGAGGTCGACGACGGCCTGCGGCACCAGGCGGTTGTCGGCCATCGCGCGCAGGTACTCGCGGCGGGAGTGGATGTTGCACTCGAAGTGGGCGTTGATCTGGGAGACCCACTTCGACGGCTGGCCGTACCGCGGGTTCCAGCAGCCGGTGATGGTCACGTAGCGCCCGCCGACGCCCAGGATCCGGGAGTGCTCGGCAAAGAGGTCGTGCAGATCGACGTACATGCTGGACTCGTTGTTCCACGAGCCGGCCGCCTGCCCGGTCTCGAAGGGCATGTCCAGCATGTTGCACACCCGGGAGTGGACCCGGTCCTCGATGCCGAGCTCATGGGCGCGACGGTTGCCGAAGTCGGCCTGCTTGGCGGAGAGGGTGAGGCCCTCGACGGAGCAGCCGAAGCGCTGATGGGCCATCACCATCGAGCCGCCCCGCCCGCAGCCGGCGTCCACCAGCAGGTCGTCGCGCCCGATGAGGCCGAGGTGGTCCAGGAGCACCTCGGCCTGGGCCGACTCCAGTCGGTGCAGCTCGGCGACCAGCCGCTTGTCGTACGCGGCGTCGCCGGAGTCGCCGAGGGCGGCGTGGTCGACGTCCCCGATGCCGTAGTGGTGGTGGTAGAGCCCGTCCACGTCACCGAGGCGCAGGTTCACGGGCCTGGCCTCCTGGTCCCAGTACCGGGCGATGTCGCCCTGGTAGGGCGATGCCGGGGCGGGGACGAAGGCGGAGGTGCCGTTGGCGGTGGTGAGTTCGGTGGTCACAGACAGATCCATTTCTTACGGGAGGTGCTTACCAGAAATCGGGCAGGCTGTATCGGTAGGTGTTGGTGCGGTGCCAGTAGTGGTTGCCGTCGACCCACACGGCCACTCCCCGCAGGAAGCGCAGCACGGTCGGCACGGGGCAGACGGCGGCGAGCGCGGCGGACTCGGCCTCGAAGGCGTGCATGAGGTCGTTGTGGACCTCGACCGCCTTCAGATAGGCGTCCCGCTCGGAGAGTCCCTCGCGGTCGGCGAGCACCACGGGCAGGTTGAGGTGCCGGCCGGGCGAGGCCAGCTCCTTGGTGTACGAGTAGAGGTCGTTGACGATGGTGGTGGCGTTCCCCGCCAGCGCGATGACCCGTTGCATGGCCGGCTGCGCGTGCAGGTCCGCCGGCAGTTCGTAGCCCCCGACGGTGTCGGTGATGGTGGGGCACGGCCGGAAGTTGTTGAACTGCCGCATGGCCAGGTACTCCCACACCTCCGGGGTGTGGTCGGTCTGCGCCCAGGCGGCTTCGGCGAGGTAGCCCAGGTGCAGGCGGGCCATGTCGTGCCGGTAGCGGTCGGCCTGCGAGGGGGTGGCCTGGCGCACGAAGTACTCCATGGCGGAGCGGTAGGCGCGGCGCGGGGCGTCCGAGTGCAGCGACTCGGCCCATCGCGGCTGGTACTCCCCGGTCGTGTGGAGCGGGTCCAGCGCGGTGTGCGCCAGCAGCAGCCGTCCGCCGAGCCCGATCGGCGAGCCGCCGTGGTCCTCGCAGTAGCAGTCGTCGACGGCGTTCTCCGCGACCATCAGCCGGGTGGCGGCCATGACGTGCTCGACGCCGGGCGCGTCCGGATGGCAGGCGACCATGTAGCGCCCGACGGAGAATCCGTCGAACTCGCCCTCCCACTCGTCCGGGAAGAGCTGGACCTCCTCGACGGCCCACTCCTTGATCCTGCGGCTGACCTCCGCCACCCGTGCCGCGTCGGGCTCCACCACGGGGTGGTGGTAGAGGCCCGGGACGGCGGGGCCGTCCGCCGGCGGCGCGGACGGCTCCGCGGCCTCCTCGTGCGGGGCCGCCAGGCGCAGGCTCCGGGTGCCGAGGCCGCTGGGGCCCCGGAGGATCCGCTCCAGGGCGGGTGCGGCCGGCTCGGCCCCGGCCTCCGCCGCAGGCGCGGCGCCGGCCGGGCCCGGGGGCTTCGGCGGGCCCGGGGGGCCCGGGGGGCCGGGCACCGTGCGGGTGGCGGCCTCCGGCACGGGCTGGGTACCGGACGGCTCCGGGGGCGGCGGCACGTCCCCGGCCAGGGCCTCCCGCACCGGCGGGGGCTCCGGTGCTGCCCCGGCGGCGGGCGGGCCGTCCGGCGAGCCCGGGGGCCTCGGCAGGTCTCCGGGCCTCGGCACCGCGCCGGTGGTCGGGAACGTGTAGGGCGCGTCGGCCCGCGCCACGGGGACGGCCGGCGGGGCGGTGAGTGCCGCGGCGAGGCCGACGGCCGCCGCGAGGACGGTGTCGGCGGCCCCGGCGGCCTGTGCGGCCACCTGCTCCCCGAGGCGGGCCGCGCCGGCGGGCAGGCCCGACGGCAGGGGGGAGGGCCCGGGATCGGGCATCCGTAACTCCTTGGTGAGGTGGGGGGTCGGCGCCGGCCGGGCCCCGGCCCGCGATCCGGCGCATGTTCGTCCGACGGCCTGCGGTGCGGAGTCGTCCCGGTGCGGCAGCCGTCGCATGGCCGCCGGAGGCAGCCCGGACCGGGCCGGTGCCCGGCGGTTGGGCGGGTGCTGCGCCTTCCGGCGGGGACGCGCGGGCGCCGACGGCGTTGCTGCGCGGCCCGTCCGCCGCGCGCACGCCCTGCGCGGTCCTTGTGCGCGGGCCCGCGCGGCCGGAGGGCGGCGGGGCCGTGACTCCGCAGGGGCGGGCTCCGTGCTGCGGTCCGTGGATCCGGCCGCGGGGTGCCGCAAGGTTTCGGCAGCCCGCCCGGGGCGGGCCGCGCCGCTGCGGCGGTCTGGGTGCCATGTACCCCCGGGGCGGGGGCACATGGCGCGTCCGTCACCGGCAGCGCGTACCGGCGGCGGTGCGGTCCGCGGGCCGGGTCAGTCGCGCTTGCGGGCGATCTGCACGTTCTCCAGGACACCGAGCGCGTCGGGCACCAGGATCGCGGCGGAGTAGTAGGTGCTGACCAGGTACGAGATGATCGCCTGCTCGCTGATGCCCATGAAGCGCACCGACAGGCCGGGCTCGTACTCCTCCGGCAGTCCGGTCTGGAGCAGGCCGATGACGCCCTGGTTGTCCTCACCGGTACGCATCGCGAGGATGGAGCTGGTGCTGTCCTTGCTGATCGGGATCTTGTTGCAGGGCAGGATCGGCACCCCGCGCCAGGCCGGCACCTGCTGGCCGCCGACGTCCACGTGGTCCGGGTACAGCCCGCGGGCGTTGAGCTCGCGGCCGATCGCCGCGATCGTGCGCGGGTGGGCCAGCATCAGACGGGTGCCGCGGCGGCGGCAGAGCAGCTCGTCGAGGTCGTCCGGGGTGGGCGGGCCCGAGTGGGGCTGGATGCGCTGCTTGAAGTCGGCGTTGTGGAGCAGGCCGAACTCACGGTTGTTGATGAGCTCGTGCTCCTGGCGCTCGCGCAACGCCTCGATCGTCAGACGGAGTTGCTCCTCCGTCTGGTTGTGCGGGCCGTTGTAGAGGTCGGCCACGCGGGTGTGGACGCGCAGCACGGTCTGCGCGACGGAGAGTTCGTACTCCCGCGGGCGCAGTTCGTAGTCCACGAACGCGCCGGGCAGCACGGCCTCGCCGATGTGGCCGGCCGACATCGCGATCTCGGCCTCGCCGTGGTGGTTCTGCCGCTGCTGGGGCAGCGAGCTGAAGTTCTCGATGTGCTCCTGGAGCGTCGGCGCCGAGGACAGCACGGCGGCGAAGTCCCCGCGGGACAGCGTGAGCAGGGTGCCGGCCGTCTCGGCGGTGGCGGTGTAGTCCCAGGTGGCGTCGGTGTCCAACAGGGCGTTCTCGCCGAACTGGTCGCCGTCCGCGCGGGTGGCGACGGTGACCTCGTCGCCGTACTTGCCGACCGCGGTCTGGCTGATCCGGCCGTGGGCGATCAGATGGATCTGCTCGGCGGGGGCGCCCCGCTCGACCAGGACCTCACCGGCGCGGAACTCGCGCTGGACGCAGCGGTCGGCCAGGGCGGTGAGCACCTCCACGTCCTCGAAGCCGCGCAGCAGGGCGAGTTCGCCCAGTTCACGGGGGATCACGCGGACGTCGGAGCCGTCCTGGACGAATTCGATGCGCCCGTCGCCGACCGTGTAGCTCAACCGCCGGTTCACCCGGTAGGAGCCGCCCTTGGCCTCGACCCACGGCAGCATCCGCAGCAGCCAGCGGGAGGTGATCTCCTGCATCTGCGGCGCGGACTTGGTCGTCGAGGCAAGGTTGCGTGCGGCTGCCGTACTCAGGCTGGACTGCTGCCGGGGCGGCTGCTCCGGCTGCACTTCCTGGCTGGTCTCAACTGTCATCGGACGCGGTCTCCTTCGCGCGGGGGGTGGTCGATGGGCACAGACATGTGCACCGACGGAGGAAAGAGGAAAAGGTGGCCAAATTCCGGGAATTCGCCTGGATCCCGGGAAAACAGTAACGGCCGTTGACCCCCGCCCACGGGCTGAGGCCATCCGCATTACCTCGATGCAGTGATCTTGTTCCGTGGTCGGTTTATCCACGCGATCAAGGGGTGGACGGATGATCCGATCAACCGCACGCCCTGTACGCACTGGGGGGCACGACGGGGCAGGCTTCCGGTCCACCCTGCCGGACCTGCCGCGGCGAAACGTCCTCATGCTCCTGCCAGTTCAGCCCATACCCGCTTGCCCCAGGACAGCCGCTCGACGCCCCAGTTCTCCGCCAGCGCCTCCACGATGGCCAGCCCGCGTCCCCCCTCACTCCGCGCCTCGCACTCCCCGCGCCGGGGAAGCCTGTGAGAGAAGTCCACGACGCCGACTCGTACGCGCGAGGGGCCCGGCCGTTCCACGAAGACTCTGATCGACTCCCGCCGACCGTGCCGGACAGCGTTGGAGACGAGTTCGGAAACGATCAGTGCGGCGCCGTCGGCGAGGTCGGCCAACCCCCAGGCGGACAGAGCGGTGCGCACCAGGCGCCGGGCGGACGCGGCACTCTCCGGCTCGCGCCGCAGCGTCCTGCTGTACCCGGGAGGTCCGGTCGGGCGAACCCGCGTCGTCGTTCGCGGCATGTCGGTCTGCTTCCTCGAAGCGGGCGAGCCCCGGGCGCGGTCCTTCGGGCCCGGGACATGGTCCGTTCATGAAAGCGATCCGCAGGGAACGCCGACAGGGACGCGGCGTCCCACTTTCCGGACGCTAGTCGCAGATGCCCAGGAACTCCGCCAACGGGCGCAACCCGGCTGGATGGTTGGGCAGGGCCCACAGGTCACGGACGACCGCGACGGCGAGGGTGTGGTGCCGCATCCACGTCGGCGCCACCCGGCGCAGGGACTCCAGGGTCTTGACAGCGCCGGCAGCGTCGCCGGTGTCCGTGTGGGCCCGGGCCACGTCCAGGAGCAGCCACGTCCGCCAGGACGGTGGCGTGTCCTTGCTCAGGCGCATGCCCTTGGCCAGCGCCAGGGCATCGTTCGGATGGCCGTACTGGACGGCGAGCCGGACGCGTTCGATGCGTACCGAGGAGGGGCTGAACACGCTGACCATGCGGTTGTCACCGCTATCGGGCAGCTTCGCGACACGGGCCGCTTCCCTTTCCGCCGCCTCCATCATCGCCGCCGCACGCTCGTAGTCACCGCCCCTGGCGGCCGATGTGGCGGCGTTCATCGTCAGCCCGCCCCACACTTTGAGGCCGTCGGCCGTTTCGGTGCGCCCCGTGCCAGCCATGTCGTCGGCCGCGCGGAGCGCGACGGCCAACGCGTCCTCCAGACGCCCTTGCCGCTGATAGGTCCATGCCGCCGAGTTGACGATCATCGGCAGGAGCAGCGGGTCGGACGAGCGCTCCGCAGCGTCGACGGCCCGCTCCAGACTGGTGAGAGCCAGGTCGGTCTTGCCCATCCGTACGGCGACGTGCCCGGCGAGCTGAAGCGCCTTGCCCAGAGCAGCGAAGCCGGCTCCGCGGTCGGTGTCGTCGCGCGAGGCGGCGGCGGCGCGCGCATCGGTGAGGATGTCCGGCAGCACTGCCATCACCGAGTCGAACTCGGCGGCGTGGTACCGCGTCCACCCGTCGGCGATCCGTTCCCTGAGCCCGTTCAGCGAGAAGCCGGGCCCCGGTGGCACCGGCTCCGGCCCCCAGAGCACGGGCATGACGGCTCGGCGTACGGCGACGAACCGTGGTCCGTCGTTCTCACCGGTGGCGGCGACGCCGGGCGGGTCGCCCAGGAGGGTGGTCAACTCGACGCCGAGGCCGTTGGCCAGGGCATGCAGTGTGGGCAGGCGTGCGGAGTGTTTCCGACCCTGTTCGAGCTGACGGATCACATCGACGGACACCCGGGAGCGATCGGCCAGCTCTTCCTGCGTCAGGGAGGCCAGACGGCGCAGGCGGCGCAGGGTCCGTCCCAGGTCTTCGTTTGCCACGCGGCCACGGTACGCCGCCGCGCTGCCGCGCCGTTCCGCGGTATCGACACGGCCGCGCGCCATCGGCCCGTTCACGGACATGACGAAGGGGCCGGTCCGGATTGCTCCGGACCGGCCCCTTCGATCGCGACTTCGAAAAGTCGGGACGACAGGATTTGAACCTGCGACCCCTTGACCCCCAGTCAAGTGCGCTACCAAGCTGCGCCACGTCCCGATGCCCGTGTGACCTGGGCTTTCCCCCTGGCCGAACGCGCAAGAGAACCATACAACACTCCACGGGGCGGCCGGACGCGACGGCGGTGGCCCGAGGGGGTGTGCCGGGAGCGCGGCAGGACAATGGGGGGATGGACGAGGCGAGCGACGGCAGGCCGGGGCGGGACCGGGACGCGGAGGGCAGGGCGCGAAACGCCCGGCCCAGGGACGGTCTCGGGCGTCCCCTGCCGTACGGCGCGGAGGGTGTGGATCGGCAGCCGGAGGGGGTGCTGCGCAGTCCGGACCGGTCGCTGGCCGAGGCGCAGCGGCTGCTCGACGAGGGGAAGCCGTTCCATGCGCACGAGGTGTTCGAGGACGCGTGGAAGTCGGGGCCGGCGGAGGAGCGCGAGCTGTGGCGGGGGCTGGCCCAACTCGCCGTGGGGCTCACCCACGCGGCGCGGGGGAACGTCACGGGCGGGGCCCGGCTGCTGCGGCGCGGTGCGGACCGGATCGCGCCGTTCCCCGGCCCGTACGGCATCGACGTACCCGGGCTGGCGGCGTGGGCGCGGGAGCTGGCCGGGCGTCTGACGGGGCCGGTGGACGCGGCGTCCGAGGCGCCGAGGCTCACCGTCCCGTAGGGGGCGCGCGACCCGGGCAGGGCGGCCCGGGAAGCACGGCACCGTGGGCATGCGGCCCGGGAAGCACGGCGCTGCGGGCAGGCGGGCGGCCGGGGTACCGGCGGCCCGGGAGGTCAGCGCGCCAGGAGGCGGAGCAGGACCGAGGTGTGGCTGCGGGACGGGTCCTTGGTGGCCGTCAGCAAGGTCACCGGGCCCTCGGCGGCCAGGGCGCGGAGGCGGGAGAGGGCCTCGGCGGCGGCGGGTTCGGACAGTTCGCTCTCGTAGCGCCGGCAGAACTCGTCGTACTCGCCGTCCGGTCCGTGGTACCAGCGGCGCAGTTCGGTCGACGGGGTGAGGGCCTTGGGCCACTCGTCGACGTGCGCCCGTGTCTTGGCGAGCCCGCGCGGCCAGAGCCGGTCGACGAGCACGCGGGTGCCGTCGTCGGGGTCGGGGTCGTCATAGACCCTGCGGACCTTCACCTCTCCGGCTGCTCGCATGAGCCCAGGGTCACAGAGGGCCGCGCGCCCTGCTACCGGGCGGTGAGGCCGAGGGCGGGGAAGAGGACCGCCTCGACGAAGCCGGGGAGCCCGGCCTCGTCGCCGAGGCGGTCGTCGAAGAGCCGCTCCACGCGCAGCACCCCCATGAAGCAGGGGGCGACGTAGCCGATCGCCGGATTGTCGGCGGCGAGCTCGCCGCGGACGACGGCCCGGCGCATGATCGCGTCGAGGGCGGCCACCTCGGGGTCGATCACCGTCTCCCGCAGGGCGTCGCGCAGGTCGGGGTGCTGGAGGTAGGCCTGGCCGACGGCCTCCATCAGCTCGGAGTCACGGCCGCGGCGGTCACAGGCGAGCCGGGCGGCCTCCCTCAGGTCGCCCGCGAGCGAGCCGGTGTCGACGCCGGTGAACAGCGCGCACCGCGCGGCGCCGAGAGCGGCGGTGACGAGCTGGGGCTTGGTCTTCCACTGCCGGTACAGCGTCGCCTTGCCGCACTTGGTGCGGGCGGCGACGCCCTCCATGGTCACGGAGTCGTAGCCGCCCTCGCGGAGCAGGTCGAGCACGGCGGCGAACAGCTCCTGCTCCCGCTCGGGCGTGATCTTGCTGCGGCGGGCGGCTGACGTGGCGGCCTGCGTGGACATCGGTTCCTCTCCCTTGCGGGCGGTCCGTGACGGGGCGGTGGGCGGCTGTCGGCGGGAGGTGACTGCACAGACGAGAGTAGGGGCCGCACAATCGAGACGCAAACGTATCGAGACGTTTGCGTCTCGATGAATTCGGATCTACGCTTCCTCCGTTTGCTGTCGATCCGCCGGCCGAGTACCGGGTGACTGAGGGGCCGCGTCATGGCTGCCGGGAAACGTCCCGCCATACCGGGGACGGCCGCTGCCCACCGGCCGCCGCTGCTGCGCGAACTCGCGCTGGTGACGGCGCTCTTCCTGGTCTACAAGCTCGGCCGCCTCCTGGCAGGCGGCCACGAGGCCCGGGCCTTCTCCAACGCCGCCGGCATATGGGACGCCGAGCGCGCCCTGCGCCTGCCGGACGAAGGGCTCGTGCAGGGGTTGCTGCTGCACAGCGACGCCCTCGTCCACGCGGCGAACACCTACTACGCGGTGGTGCACTTCCCCGCCACGGCCGCCTTCCTGGTCTGGCTGTACTGGCGCCGGCCCGAGCACTACCGCTGGGCCCGCCGCGCGCTGGCCGCCCTGACGGCCGCCGCGCTGATGCTGCACCTGCTGATGCCGCTCGCGCCGCCGCGGATGCTCTCCGCCGCCGGGCTCGTCGACACCGCGCAGATGTACGGGCCGTCGGTGTACGGGGTGACCCCGGCCACCGACTCGATGGCGAACCAGTTCGCGGCGATGCCCTCGCTCCACGTCGGCTGGGCCCTGATGGTGGCCGTCGGCCTGATGGCCGCGACCCGCGGCAGGCTGCGGGCGCTGTGGCTGCTGCATCCGCTGCTCACCCTGTTCGTCGTGGTGGCCACCGCCAACCACTACTGGATCGACGCCGCCGTCGCGGCCCTGCTGCTCGGCGGGGTCCTGCTGTTGCTGCGGGCCCCGGGGTTCGGGCCGCTGGGGCACACCTCCGGCGGCACGGCCACGGCCCGGCCCGCGGGAGCGCTGCGATGAACGGCCTGGTCGTCGCGGTCCTGCTCTCCCTGCTGTCCGCCGTCGGATACGCGTTCGCCGCCGTGACGCAGTCCCGGCTGGCCGCTGCCGCCGCCCAGGGCGGGGGCGGGCCCCGCTCGCTGGCGGCCCAGCCGCTGTGGTGGTGGGCGGTGGGCCTCAACGGCGCGGGCGCGCTGGCGCATGTCGGCGCCCTGCACTACGGGCCGCTGACGCTGGTCCAGCCGCTCGGCGCGCTGACCCTCGTGGCGGCGCTGCCGCTCGCCGCCCGGCGCGACCGCCGCCGGGTCGCGCGCGGCGAGTGGCGCGGGGCGCTGTGCACGCTGGCCGGTCTGGTGGGGCTGATCTCGGTGACCGGGCCCGCCGCGCCGGGCGACGCGCTGACGGTGCGGGAGTCGCTGACGGTGGCGGTGGCCTCCGGCCTGCTGATCGCCGTCCTCGCCCGGGGCCGTGGCCTCGGGCACGCGACCGCCTCCGGGGTGGCCTCGGGTGTGGCGTCGGCGCTGACCCAGACGGTGACCGCGGCGCTGGCCGGCGAGCTGCCGGGCGGGGCGACGGCATGGTGGGCGACCGCGCTGCTCTCCGCCCTGGTGGCGGCCCTCTCCGTCGGCGGGCTGCTGCTCTCCCAGCGGGCCTACCGGGGCGGGCTGGCGGCTCCCCTGGCGCTCGTCAACCTCTCCAACCCGGCCGTCGCGGCCGTGATCGGCGTCGCACTGCTGGGCGAGACGTTCCGCGCGGGCGCATGGGGCTGGCTGATCGCCGCCGCGTCGGCGGCGCTGGCGGCCCGCGGCGTGATCCTGCTGACCGGGGCAGTCCCACCGGCCCGGGTGACACAGGCCACGGCCCTGGTGACGGACGGCACCGTCACCGGGGCGCCCGCTGCCGGGCCGCCTCCGGCGGCTCCGTCACGCGGCGTGCACCGTTCCCGGTGCCGCGCACGGCACCGGGACGCTGAGGGACGGCGTGCGGGCCGGGCCCTCTCCCGCCCCGGAGCAGGGTCGCGAACCATGAGGGCCGTGCTCACCGCCCAGCCGCCGGCCACCGGGTCGCCTCGGGTGCCGGGGGCGTACCTCATTCTCCCGTCGCGTCGGCCGAGGAAGGCCGAGAAGAAGCCCTCGGCCGCTGCCACCCGCTGACCGCTCCCCACGGCCGGGATCGCCGCCACGACCAGACCGACGGGCGCGTCAGGCGGAGAGAGCGAGGACCTCGCCGTCGTCGGTGGACACGAACACGACGCCGTCGCTGTACGCGACACCGGCCCGCGACCCGTCCCCTATGGGGTGAGTCCAGCGCACCTCGCCCGAATCCGAGGCGAGCGCGAGCATGCGGGCCGTCTCACCGACGTTGTCCCCGACGTTCTCAGCGATGTACACCGTGGACCCGGCGACCACGGGACTGGTCCGGTAGGACTGCGCCTCCGGAGAGTCCTGTTTCCATCTGACGAGGCCGCTACCCGTCTCGAGTGCGTACACGCTGTGGCCGTGGGTGCCGACGTACAGAAGGCCTCCGGCCTCGACGGGTGGGGCCGCGACGGGGGTCGCGCCCGTGATCCAGCGACGTTCCCCGCTGCCGGGGTCGAACGCAGCGACCCCTTCCCGGCCCGCGGCGTACAGCGCACGCCGCCCGAGCGACGGCAACCCCCAGCCCTTCTGCTCACGGGACCACAGCGCCCGGCCGGTCTCGGCGTCGAACGCCATGAGCCCGGTCCTGGTCGCGACGGCAGCCATTCCGTCCCCGGTCACGGCCGAGAGCGCATCGGCCCGGACCGACCAGACTTGTCGGCCCGTCCCCGGGTCCAGACGCCGCAGTCGTCCGTCGCGGGTGACGAGCAGCAGGTCCTCGGAGGCCACGAGCAGAGTGCTCGGGCCGTCCGTCTCCCACAGCAGGTCCCCCGAGTCTGCGGCCCTCACCACCAGGGGAGATTCATGGCCGTCCTGGAACACCGACGTGCCCGCCGCGTACAGCGTCCGCTGGTATACCGAGGGGCGGCCATCGGGCGGGTCCGCGGTCCACAGGGTGCTGCCGTTCCTGGCGTCGAGCGCCTTCATGCCTTCCGACGTGTCGACGTACACAGCCCTCCCGGCGGGCACCGGTATGCCCACGTTGTTGCCGGTGTGGTCGTTGACGAAGTGCCGCCGCCAGCGCTGACGATCAGGCGGGTCGCTGACATACCGGTAGCCGCCGTAGGCCGCACCGCCCAGAGCGAGCGACAGAGCGCCCGTCAGGAGGGTTCGGCGCGCGGGGTGGGACGGCGTACGGCGCGTCGCGCCGTGCGGGGCGACGGGACGCGCCAGATCGACTCGGACTGAACGCGTGAAGCCACGGCGGGCCGGCTGCGTGGGAGGGTGCGAGGGCGACTTCACGGGTGCTGCAGTGACGGTGTCGGGGTCCACGGCCCGCGGTACGCCGTCGTGCGGGACATCCGTTCGATCCGCCGTTGACCGTCGGTCGCCGGACGACGAGGGGGCGAGAGGGGCCGCCTGCGTTCGCTGCTCACCCAGGAGTTCCACGAGGCGGGCGGGCGCCGGCCGGAGCTCCGGGTCCTTGGCGAGACAGGCGCGTACGACGGGCAGGAGGGCTGCCGGAACGGCCCCCAGATCGGGTTCCTCATAGGCGGCCCGATGGTTCACCGCGAGGGCAGCGCCCGTACCGAACGGCCCGGCGCCGGTCGATGCGAACACCAAGACCGCCCCCAGCGCGAAGACGTCCGCGGCACTGGACACGACACCCGAACGCAGCACTTCGGGTGCCATGTAGCCGGGTGTGCCGACCATGAGAGCGGTGTCCGTCAGAGCAGTGCTGTCCGCCGCGAGTGCGATTCCGAAGTCGATGACGCGGGGGCCGTCCGCGGCAAGCAGCACGTTGGACGGCTTCAGGTCTCGGTGGACGAGGCCCGCGTCGTGGATGGCACAGAGTGCCTCGGCCAGTGCCGCGCCGAGCAGGGCCGTGTCGTTCGCCGCGAGCGGTCCTTGCCGTCGCATCTCGTCGTACAGCGAGGGCCCGCGGACATAGGCGGTGGCCAGCCAGAGGAGGTCCCCCTCGACGGCCGAGTCGATCACGTGCGCGGTGAACTCTCCACCGACCCGCCGGGCGGCACTCACTTCACGGGCGAACCGACGCCGGTATCCGGCGTCGGCTGCAAGTTCGGAACGGACCACCTTGACCGCCGCCAGCCGACCGGTGCGCGAGCGGCCCAGGTAGACCCTGCCCATCCCTCCCGTGCCGAGGACGGAAAGAATGCGGTAGGGCCCGATGTCCCGGGGGTCGTGCGGCCCCGGAGCGGTCCCGGCGGTGCCGCTCACCGGCACACCCCGCCGTGCAAGGCCGCCGGGGCGGCGGCGGGCACGCGATGACGGTCACCGCCCTGCGCGGGGCCGCCCGACCGGGGCTGCGATCGCGTCATCCCTCAACTCCCCTTCCGCACAGACGAACTGACGGAAGAGTAGACGCGAACGGGCGCCTCCGGGGACGGTGCCGTCACGGTCGGCCCGCACCGTACGGCCTTCCGGCCGGGCGCCCCGCGCCGCGCACGCCTCACGGCCCGTCGCCCCGGCACCGTTCACGCCTCCCCCGCACCGCTCGCGCCGTCGGCCCGGGCCCCGTCCCGCGCCCCCGGCGGGAGCCCCCCGCGGGTGCGCGCAGGGCTCAGACCGCGACCACCTTGATCCCCGCGTCCGCCAGTCCCTCCGCGACCTCCGCGGGGATGGAGGAGTCGGTCACCACGACGTCGATGGCGTCGAGCCCGCAGATCCGGGCGAAGGCCCGCTTCCCCATCTTCGAGGAGTCGGTGACGAGGATGACGCGCTGGGCGCGTTCGGCGAACAGGCGGCTGATGCTCGCCTCGTCCTCCTGGTGGGTCATCACGCCGAGCTCGGGGTCGATGCCGTCGACGCCGAGCACGGCGACGTCCAGCACGACCTCGTTGAGGACGCCGACGGTGAGCGGGCCGACGAGTTCGTAGGTCTGGGGGCGGGCGACCCCGCCGGTGACGACGATCTTGATCTGCGGGCGGACGGCCAGTTCACCGGCGATGTTGAGGGCGTTGGTGACCACGGTGAGGAGCGGCGCGCCGGTGTCGGGGGCGTCGCGCCGGGTGCCGCCGGCGCGCAGGGCGAGTGCGCGGGCGACCTCGGTGGTGGTGGTGCCGCCGTTGAGCCCCACGACCTCGCCCTCGCCGATGAGTTCGGCGACGGCCGAGGCGATGCGCTGTTTCTCCGAGGCGTGCCGGGACGACTTGTACCGCAGCGGCAGTTCGTAGGAGACGCCGTGGGCGATGGCCCCGCCGCGGGTGCGGACGAGCATCTGCTGGGCGGCCAGTTCGTCCAGGTCGCGGCGGATGGTGGCCGGGGAGACCTCCAGGGTGCCCGCGGCGTCCTCGACGTCCACCCTGCCGTCGGCTGCGAGCAGTTCCAGCAGTGCGTTCCACCGCTCGTGCTTGGACATGGCGGGACTCCTTCAGGCTTCGGGCTGCGCACCGACACGCTAGGCGACGGCGCCCCTCGCCCGGATCGAGGGTCCGCACCTTGCATGAATCTGATCGTAACCCGCCATGCGTGCGCAGGTAACCGCATGCAGTTGTCCCGATTCTCGGCAACAGTCCCATAACAGCCCCTGGACCGGGGCGTGCCACCTGCTGAATACTGCGCGGCACGACACATGCTCGCAACTGCTCGAAAAGACCGCAGTATGCGCAGCTTCATGCATTCGAAGCACTCGAAGGCGGTAGACGGCAGTGAAGAAGCGAATGCTCGGCCTCGCGGCGGCCGGTGTGGCCGGGGCCCTGGTCCTCACGGCGTGCGGCGGCGGCAGCGGCGACGGCACCTCCGCCGACGGCACGGTGACGCTCAAGCTGGTCGCGGCGGACTACGGCGACAAGGCGTCCAACAGCTCCACCCGCTACTGGCAGGACGTGGCGCAGCGCTTCACCGCCGCGAACCCGAAGATCGAGGTCGACGTCCAGGTCATCAACTGGAACGACATCGACGCCCAGGTGAAGACCATGATCCAGAGCGGCAACCTGCCGGACGTGCTCCAGACCGGCGGCTTCGCCGACAAGGTCGCGGACGACCTGCTGTACAAGGCCGAGGACGTCCTCTCGGAGAGCACCCGGGCCAACCTCATCGACACCTTCGCGACGGCGGGCGAGGTCGACGGCGTCCAGTACGGCATCCCCTTCGTCTCCTCCGCCCGGGCGCTGTTCTGGAACAAGGACGTGTTCGCGAAGGCGGGCATCACCGAGGCGCCGAAGACCTGGGACGAGGTGAAGGCGGCCGCCGAGAGGATCAAGGCCGAGGTGCCGGGCGTCACGCCCTACGCCCTGCCGCTCGGCCCGGAGGAGGCCCAGGGCGAGACGCTGATCTGGGAGCTCGGCAACGGCGGCGGGTTCACCGACGCCAAGGGCGCGTACACCCTGGACAGCAAGGCGAACGTGGAGACCTTCGACTGGCTGCGGTCGAACCTGGTCGAACCCGGTCTGACCTACGCCAACCCGGCCGCCACCGACCGCAAGACCGCGTTCGCGGACTTCGCCGCCGGCAAGGCCGGCATGCTCAACGGCCACCCCTCCCTGATCCAGATGTCCAAGGACGGCAAGGTCGACTACGGCGTCGCGCCGATACCCGGCAGGACGGGCGCGCTGGAGTCCACCCTCGGGGTGGCCGACTGGATGATGGCGTTCAAGGACCGCGGGCACCAGGAGGAGATCAGGGCGTTCCTCGACTTCGCGTACGACAAGGAGAACACGCTGAAGTTCGACGAGACGTACAACCTGATGCCGGTCACGAAGGACACCCTCGCGGAGATGACGGGCAACGGCCGCCACAAGGACCTGGAGCCGTTCTTCGAGCTGCTGCCGAAGGCCGCCTTCTACCCGCTGGGCGACACGTCCTGGGACGCCGTCTCGGCCGAGATCAAGAAGAGCGGCGGCACCGCGGTCGGCGGGGACGCCGAGAAGGTCCTCGGCGAGCTGCAGAAGAAGGCCGAGGACGCGGCGGCCGACCGCTGACCCGGCCCCCGTCCCCCACGGCACCCGCCCCGAAAGGCATCCGCGTGTCCTCCTCCACCCCCCTTCGCCGCTCCGGCCGGAGCGGTGGCCCCGGCCGGCTCGGCCCGCTGCCCTGGATCGGCCCGGCCGTGCTGCTGATCCTGCTGGTCGTGGTGTGGCCCGTCTACGAGATGGTCCGCACCTCGTTCCTGCGGATCAGCGTCAGCGGATTCGTCCGCGGCTCGGCCGGTCTCGACAAGTACCGCAAGCTCTTCGACGAGTCCGCGCTGCCCTCGGTGCTCGTCTCCACGGTCGTGTGGACCGTGGTCGTGGTCGGCCTGACGATGCTGGTCTCGCTCGCCCTCGCCCAGCTCTTCAACCAGCGTTTCCCCGGGCGGCGGGTGACCCGCTGGGCCCTCATCGCGCCCTGGGCGGCGTCGGTGCTGATGACGGCCATCGGCTTCAAGTGGATGCTCGACCGGACCGCCGGCGTGCTCAACACCCTGATGGCCGACCTCGGTCTGATCGACGGCCCCCGGGACTGGCTGGGCGACCCGTCCACGGCCTGGCCCTGGATGATGTTCGTCGCCGTCTTCGTCTCGCTGCCGTTCACCACGTACACCCTGCTGGCCGGGCTGCAGACGGTGCCCGGCGAGGTGTACGAGGCGGCGAAGGTCGACGGCGCCGGCACCGCGCAGACCTACTGGCGCATCACCCTGCCCCTGCTGCGGCCCGCGTTCCTGGTGGGCGTGGTCATCAACCTGATCAACGTCTTCAACTCGTTCCCCGTCATCTGGGGCATGACCCGCGGCGGCCCGGACAGCGACACCGCCACCACCACCGTGTTCATGTACCAGCTCAAGAGCTCCGACATCGGCGAGTCGGCCGCCATGTCCGTGGTCAACTTCGCCCTGGTGCTGGTGATGGTCGTGCTCTTCCTCAAGGTCAGCCGGTGGAACAAGGAGGAGTCCTGATGGCCCAGCAGACGTACGCCGCGCGCCCGGTGGCCCGGCCGCGCGCCGGCGCCACCCCTCCCCCGCCCCGCGCGCCCCGGCGCTCGCTGCGCCCGCGGACGGTGCTCGTCGCCTCGCTGGCGTGGCTGATCGCCGCCGTGTTCCTGCTGCCGTACGCCGAGATGGTGATCACCGCGCTGCGGCCGGCGGACGAACTGCGCGACGCGACCTATCTGCCGGGCGATTTCGCCTGGTCCAACTTCGTCGACGTGTGGCGTGACTCCCACCTCGGGGCCAATCTGCGTGTCACCCTGCTGGTGGCCGGCGGTTCCACCCTGCTGGTGCTGCTGGTGGCCCTGCCCGCCGCGTACTACACGGCGCGGGTGAGGTACCGGGGGCGGAAGCTGTTCCTGCTGCTCGTCCTGGTCACCCAGATGTTCCAGCCGACATCGCTGCTGGTGGGCCTGTACCGCGAGTTCTACCAGCTCGACATGCTCAACTCGGTGTGGACGCTGATCCTGTGCAACGCCGCCTTCAACCTGGCGTTCGCCATCTGGATCCTGACCGCGTACATATCGGCGATCCCGGTGCAGCTGGAGGAGGCGGCGATGATCGACGGCCTGGGCAGGAGGGGCGCGCTGCTGCGGGTGGTGCTGCCGCTCGCGCTGCCCGGCGTGGTGACCGCGGTCATCTTCACCTTCATCGCCGCGTGGAACGAGTTCGTCATGGGTCTCACCCTGTCCACCGTCCCCGAGAGCCAGCCGCTGACCGTGGGCATCAACAGCTTCATCGGCAACTACACCGTCCAGTGGAACTATCTGTTCGCCGCGTCGGTCATCGCCATCGTGCCCGTCGTCGTCCTGTTCGCCTTCATCGAGCGCCATGTGGTCTCCGGACTCACCGCCGGGTCGGTGAAGTGATCCCGCGACCGGCGCCGCACGGCCCGTTCCCCGCAGAGGAGTTCAGCATCGTGCCCCCTTCCCCGCCCCCGGCGGCCGCCACGAGTGATCCGGTGACCGGCCCCGGCTGCGTCCTCGCCCTCGACGTCGGCGGGACGGGGATGAAGGGCGCGGTGCTCGACCGCGGCCTGCGCGCCGCATCGGTCCTGCGGCGCCCCACCCCGCGCGCCGCGGGACCGGACGCGGTGGTCGAGGAGATCGCCGCCGCGCTGGACGCGCTCCACGGGCTCGCCCGGGATCGCGGACTGCCGGTGCGCGCCGCGGGCGTCGTCGTGCCCGGCATCGTCGACGAGGCGGCGGGCCGGGCGGTGCGCGCGGTCAACATCGGCTGGCGCGACCTGCCGCTCGCCGCCCTGCTGGAGGAGCGCACCCGAGGGCCCGTCGCCCTCGGGCACGACGTGCGCGCCGGCTCCCTCGCGGAGACCGTCGCCGGAGCCGGGCGCGGGGCGCGCGACGTGCTGTTCGTCGCCCTCGGCACCGGCGTCGCCTCCGCCGTGGTCGGCGACGGCCGGGTGGTGTCGGCGGGCGGTCACGCGGGCGAACTGGGGCATGTGGTGGTCGAACCGGGCGGGGCGCGGTGCGCCTGCGGCGGGCGGGGCTGTCTGGAGACCGTGGCCTCGGCCGCCGCCGTGGCGGCCGCGTACACCGCGCGCTCGGGGCGGGCCGTCGACGGCGCCGCCGCCGTCGCGGCGCTGGTCGCGCGGGGCGACCGGGTCGCCCGGGAGGTGTGGGAGCGGGCCGCCGACGCGCTGGCGGGGGCGCTCGCCACGGCGACGACGCTGTTGGGCACCGAGCTGATCGTGCTCGGCGGCGGGCTGGCCCGGGCGGGCGGACTGCTGCTGGACCCGGTGCGGGAGGGGCTGGCCCGGCGTCTGACGTTCCAGCGGCCGCCGGCCGTGACCGGCGCGGCGTTCGGCGACCGGGCGGGGTGCGTCGGCGCGGGGGTGCTCGCGTGGCGCCGCGCGGACGCGGGGGCGGTGGCGGCGTGATCCTCACCGTGACACCGAACGCGGCGCTCGACGTGACCTGGACGGTGGACCGGCTGGTGCCGCGCGCCTCGCACCGGGTGGACCAGGTCCGTGAACGCGCGGGCGGCAAGGGGATCAACGTCTCCCGTGTCCTGGCGTCGCTCGGTCACGCCACCGCGGTCACCGGTCTGGCGGGCGGCCCGACCGGGCGGCTGATCCGCGCGGACCTGCGGGCGGCGGGGCTGCGCGACGAACTCGTCCCCGTCTCCGGCGATTCACGGCGCACCCTGACCGTCGTCTCCCGCGAGGACGGCGACGCCACCGTGCTCAATCCGGCCGGGCCGCGCATCGGGCCCGCCGAGTGGGACGCCTTCACGGCGCACTACGCCCGCCTGGCGCGGGGCGCCGACGTGGTGGTGCTCTCCGGGAGCCTGCCGCCGGGGCTGGGGCCCGGCACGTACGCGGAGCTGGTGCGGACGGCCGCCGCCGCGGGGGCCCGCACGGTCGTCGACACGAGCGGCCCGCCGCTGCTCGCCGCGCTCGACGCGCGCCCCGACGTGGTGAAGCCGAACGCCGCCGAACTGGCGGCCGTCACCGGCCACGACGACGCGCACCGGGCGGCGGCCGAGCTGCGCGAGCGCGGCGCGGGGGCGGTGGTGGCCTCGCTCGGGCCGGACGGCCTGCTCGCGCACACGCCCGACGGCGTCTGGCGGGCCGTGCCGCCCCGGCCGCTGTCCGGCAACCCCACGGGCGCGGGCGACGCGTGCGTGGCCGCTCTCGCCGCCGGCCTCGCGGCCGGCGCGCCCTGGCACCGGACTCTGTGCGAAGCGGTGGCCCTGTCGGCCGCGGCCGTCGTGGCTCCGGTGGCCGGCGACGTGGACGCGTCCGTCCACCGACGTTTCCGTACGACCGTCACACTCGTCCCGCTGGAGGAACCCGATGCCCCTCACGTCCACTGACTCCCTCGTCCGCGCCGCCGCCGAAGCGGGCACCGGCATCGGCGCGTTCAACGTGGTGCAGCTCGAACACGCCGAGGCCATCGTCACGGGCGCCGAGACGGCCGGGCTGCCGGTGATCGCGCAGATCAGCGAGAACACCGTGCGCTACCACGGCTCGCTCGCGCCGATCGGCCTGGCCACACTGGCGCTGGCGCGCGCCGCCGGCGTCCCGGTGGCCGTGCACCTGGACCACGCCGAGTCCGCCGAGCTGGTGCGGGAGGCGGTCGAGCTGGGCTTCACCTCGGTGATGTTCGACGCGTCGAAGCTGCCGTACGAGGAGAACGTGGCGGCCACCCGCAAGGTCACCGCCCACTGTCACGAGCACGGGGTGCACGTCGAGGCGGAGCTGGGCGAGATCGGCGGCAAGGACGGCGCCCACGCCCCGGGCGTGCGCACCGACCCCGGGGAGGCGCGCGCGTACACGGCGGCCACCGGGGTCGACGCGCTGGCCGTGGCGGTCGGCAGCTCGCACGCCATGGCGACGCGGGACGCGGCGCTCGACTACGCGCTGATCGCCGCGCTGCGCGAGGCGGTGCCGGTGCCGCTGGTGCTGCACGGCTCGTCGGGGGTCGACGACGCGGGTCTGGTCCGGGCGGTGGCCGCCGGCATGCGGAAGATCAACATCTCGACGCATCTGAACCGGACGTTCACCGGCGCGGCCCGGTCGGCGCTGGCCGCCGACGAGCGGCTGTCCGACCCGCGCAGGTATCTGGGGCCCGCGCGCGAGGCGATGGCCTCGGAGGTGGCACGGCTGCTGACCGTGCTGCACGGCGGCGACAGCGCGCGGCAGCGGGGTCACTCCGTGTGACGGCGGGCGGGTGAGCCGTGGCCCGTCTGTGCCGACATACGCTGACACACCCGGCGTTTGCGGTGCGGGGGCTGACGGGGGCCGCTTCACCGGGCATCATCACCTTCTCCGCACTGGCTGCCGCACCACGGGGGACGGCAGCATGGGGAGTGAGGCGACGCCTGTGCGCGTACGGAGGCGGTACACACTTGACCAGGCACGACTTTGCGTTCTGCGGGGCCGAGCTGGCCGCTGTCTACGTACTCGCCGACGGCGACGACGAGCTGCGTCTGGCGGAGGTCGCGGGCGACGGCGGCGGCACCTACGGGCTGCCCTCCGCCGTCGCGGTCGCCGGCCGCTCCCCCGCCACCGACGCGTTCCGCACGGACCGGCCGCTGTGGCTGGCGCCCCGGGAGCTCGCCGCGTACGACGCGGAGCTCGCGGGCAGCGCGACGGGGCATCTGGGCGGGTCCTGGCCGGCCGGCTACTCGCTGGGCGCGCTGCCGCTGGGCGGCGGGGCCACCGCGCTGGGCTGCCTGCTGGTGGCGGGTGCCGTGGGCGCGGGTTTCGACGCCGACCGGCGCGGGCTGCTGGAGCTGTACGCCGACCAGGTGGCGGCCGGTCTGGAGTCGGCCGCCGGCCGCGCGGCCGGTCTCCGGGGCGCGCCCGCGCTCGGCCGGTCGCTGGTGCCCCGGCACGGGGGCGCGTTCACGCTGGCGCTCGACAGCGGCTCACTGGTGGCCGACGAGCGGACGCTGTCGCTGTTCGGGCTGCAGGCGGCGGGCTTCGACGGGCGGGTGGAGTCCCTGCTGGCGTGCGCGGTGCCGGACGACGTGCCCGCGCTGATGCAGATCCTGGAGCCGGGCCGGATGTCGGCCGGCGGGGGTCAGCTCGCGTTCCGGGTCCGGCTGCCGGGCGGGGAGCTGCGCTGGCTGGGGCTGCGGTGCCGGCTGCGCTTCGGCCCGGACGGCACCCCCGAGCGCATACTCGGCGTCGTCGCCGACGCCGCCTATCTGCGTCCGACCGCCGACGAGGTCGCGGTCGTGCAGGACCTGGCGGCGCGGCTGGCCGGTGCCACGACCGTGCGCGAGGTCAGCCGGCTGGTGGTGGCGGCGCTGCGGGAACCGCTGCGGGCGAGCCGGATCGCGCTGGCCGAACTGAAGGCGGAACGGCTGTTCGTCACCGTCCTCGACCCGCCGGACCATCACGCCTGGCCCCCGGCCTGGCAGTCGGAGTGGCGCTCGGAGTGGCCGGACGCCTCGTACCACGCCCTGCCGACCCTTCAGAACGCCATGCGGCACGGGCATCTGAGCCTGTGGCCGTCCGGGGCGGGCCTGGAGGACAACCTCGCCGGCATCGGCCCCGGCGGTCTGGCCGTACTGCCGCTGCCGGCCGAGGGCCGGATGGTCGGGGTGTGCCTGGTGGGCTGGGACACCCCGCACTCGTTCGCCCCGGAGGAACGCTCGCTGCTCACGGCCGTCGCCGGCCTGGTGGGCCAGGCGCTGACCCGGGCGCACGCGCTGGACGCGGGGCACGAGCTGGCGACCATGCTCCAGCGCAGCCTGCTGCCGCGGAAGCTGCCCGAGCTGCCGGGCGGGGTGGCCGTGGCCCGCTATCTGCCGGCGACCCGCGGCCTGGAGGTGGGCGGCGACTGGTACGACGTGATCCCGCTCGGCGAGGGCCATGTCGCGCTCGTCATCGGCGATGTGCAGGGCCACAGCGCGGCCGCGGCGACCATCATGGGGCAGATGCGCACCGCCGTGCGGGCGTACGCGGTCGAGGGCCATCCGCCGGACGTGGTGGTCGCCCGGGCCAACCGGCTGCTGGTGGGCATGGAGACGGACCTCTTCGCCACCTGTCTGTACGCCGACCTGGACATGGAGGAGGGCATCGCCCGCTTCGTGCGCGCGGGTCATCTGCCGCCGCTGCTGCGGCATCCGGACGGGGTGACGCAGGAGCTGGAGGTGGAGGGCGGGCCGCCGCTGGGCGTGCTGGCGGACGCGCAGTTCCCCATGACGGAGGCCGGACTCGGTCCCGGGACGCTGGTCGCCCTGTTCACGGACGGTCTGGTGGAGTCGTCGCAGCTCGCCCTGGACGACGGCATGCGGCGCGCCCGCGAGGTGCTGGCCGGGGCGGACCCCGCCGACCCGGGCCGGGTCGCGGACGACATGCTCGGCACCGCCGACGGCCGCGACGACGACGTGGCCGTGCTCCTGCTGCGCTACGACGGGTCCCACTCGCGCCCGCTGCGGACCCACTGGACGGTCTGGCGGCTGCCGGACGCGGTGCTGCACGCCCGGCGTTTCACGGCCCGCACCCTGCGGTCCTGGGGGGTGCGCGAGGAGGCGGACGCGGCGCTGCTGGTCGTCTCCGAACTGGTCACCAACGCCATCGCGCACACCCGGGGCGAGGTGCGCCTGAATCTGACCCTGTCGTCGGACCGGCTGCGCGTCGCGGTGACCGACGCCTCGCCCCGCAGTCCGGTGAAGCCGCAGGTGGAATGGGACGCGACCGGCGGCCGGGGTCTGCTGATCGTCGAGGCGACCACGGCGGCGTGGGGCGCGGTGCCGCTCAGCGGCGGCAAGCAGGTGTGGGCGGAGATCCCCGTGGAGCGGGCGGGGTGAGGCCCTCCCGGGCCGCCGCGTGCGGCGGGCCGGGAGGAGTCGCGGATCAGTCGGTGAGCAGGCCCGGGTCGGACAGGCCCGGTGTCCCGGTCTCCACATGGCCGGCGAACCGGCGCAGGAAGACGGCGGAGCCGGCGGCGGTCACGGTGACGTCGTACCAGTGGGCCGACGCGCGCAGGTCGAGGGTGTGGCGGACCGTCGCGCCCGCGGGCACGGTGAGCCGGCGGGTGGTGCCGCCGTAGTTCTCGGCGACGGTGACCTCGGCGCCGGCGGCCGAGCGGTTGGTGACGGTCAGGTCGAGGGCGCCGGTGGCCGCGTCGTGACGTGCCGTCACCTCGGGGCCGGGGGTCGTGCCGGGGTTGCGGAAGCGGCGCAGGAAGCCGTTCGGGCCGTGCACGGTGAGGTCCGTGGTGCCCTTGCTGTACCGGGTGTTCCAGGTGTCGGCGACCGACGCCCCGGCCGCGGTGGTGTACGTCCAGGGCGCGTCGGTGCGGTTCGCGGAGGTGACGAGGAACTGGGCGCCCGCGCCGGGGCCGCCGGCGAAGGTGAGGCGGTAGGTGCCGGCCGCCGTGTCCGCGGCGCCGTCGACGTACGGGGCGTAGCGCAGCGGCCGGGTGGGCCGGCGGCCGCGCTCCTGGCGGGGCATGGTGCCGGACGCGGGCGGGGTGGGCCGGAAGTCGGGGTGGCGTTCGCGGTCGGGCGGGTAGTACCCGTCGGTGGGCGGGAGTCCGGGCGCGGTGCCGGTGCGGGCGAAGTCGAAGGCGGAGGTGAGGTCGCCGCAGACGGCGCGCCGCCAGGGGGAGATCTGCGGCTCGTGGACGCCGAAGCGGCGTTCCACGAAGCGGATGACCGAGGTGTGGTCGAACGTCTCCGAGCAGGAGTAGCCGCCGGTGCTCCAGGGCGAGACGACGAGCATGGGGACGCGGGGGCCGAGTCCGTAGGGTCCGGCGGTGAAGCCGGCCGAGCCGGGGTGGACGTCCAGCGTGGTCGGCACGGTGGACAGGCCCTGGGAGGCGTCGGCGGGCGCGTAGGGCGGCACGACGTGGTCGAAGAAGCCGTCGTTCTCGTCGTAGGTGATGAACAGGGCGGTGCGCGCCCAGACGTCGGGGTCGGCGGTAAGCGCGTCGAGGACCTGCGCGATGTACCAGGCGCCGTAGTTGGAGGGCCAGTTGGAGTGTTCGGAGAACGCCTCGGGTGCCGCGATCCAGGAGACGGCGGGCAGCCGCCCGGCCCGTACGTCGGCCCGCAGGACGTCGAAGAGGCCGTCGCCCGCGGCGGCGTCGGTGCCGGTGCGCGCCTTGTCGTACAGGGGGGTGCCGGGCCGGGCGCTCCGGTAGCTGTTGAAGTAGAGGAGGGAGTTGTCGCCGTAGTTGCCGCGGTAGGCGTCCTCGATCCAGCCCCAGGAGCCGGCGGCGTCGAGGCCGTCGCCGATGTCCTGATAGATCTTCCAGGAGACGCCGGCGGCCTCCAGACGCTCGGGGTAGGTGGTCCAGCCGTATCCGGCCTCGGCGTTGTTCAGCACCGGCCCGCCGCCGGTGCCGTCGTTGCCGGTGTGCCCGCTCCACAGGTAGTAGCGGTTGGGGTCGGTGGAGCCGATGACGGAGCAGTGGTAGGCGTCGCACACGGTGAAGGCGTCGGCGAGCGCGTAGTGGAAGGGGATGTCGTCGCGGGTGAGGTACGCCATGGTGGTCGCCGTCTTGGCGGGCACCCACTGGTCGTAGCGTCCGCGGTTGAACGCCTTCTGGCCGCCGGCCCAGTCGTGGTTGAGCCCCTGGAGGAACTCCATGCCGAGGTCGTCGCCGGCCGGCCGGAAGGGGAGCGTGATCTTCTTGCCGTCGGACTGGTTCCAGACGCTCCTGCCGCTGGGCAGGGTGACGGGGCGGGGGTCGCCGAAGCCCCGGACGCCCTTCATGGCACCGAAGTAGTGGTCGAAGGAACGGTTCTCCTGCATGAGCACGACGATGTGCTCGACGTCCTGGAGGGTGCCTGTGGCGCCCTGGGCGGGTATGGACGCGGCGCGGGCGATGCTCTCGGAGAGCAGGCCGAGGGCGGTGGCGCCGCCCGCGAGCTGGAGGAAGCGGCGTCGGTTCAACTGCGTCATGGGGGCGGGTCCTTCGCGGGTGGGGGGCGGTCGGCGAGGGGCGCCCCAAGGACAGCGTGCGCGGGGCGCCTCCGGACGAACACCTGGGGTCTGCCCTGCGCACGGCGGGCGAATGCCTGGTGTGCCGGGGGTTTCCCGCGCCCGCCCGCGGACGGTGCCGGGGACGGGCGCCGGATTCCGGACAAGCATCGGATTCCGGTACCGGGGTACGCGCCCCTCCATGCCCGACCGCACCGCGGACGTCCTGCGGGGCGCGGTGATCAGAGAAGGAGGCAACGGCCATGAGCATGGTGACGGAAACGATCGAGGTCGACGTCCCGGTGAGCACCGCCTACAACCAGTGGACGCAGTTCGAGGAGTTCCCGCGCTTCATGGAAGGCGTCGAGCGGGTGGAGCAGCTCGACGCCCGCCACAACCGCTGGACCATGGAACTCGGCGGCATCACACGGGAGTTCGACACCGAGATCATCGACCAGCTCGCCGACGAGCGCATCGCCTGGCGCACCACCCGCGGCGAGACGAAGCAGAAGGGGATGGTCAGCTTCCAGCGCCTGGACGAGAGCCACACCCGGGTGGAGCTGGTGATGGACGTCGAGGCGAAGGACATCGCGGAGAAGGCCGCGGCGGCCACCGGCCTGATCGAGCGGCGGGTGAAGGGCGACATGCGCCGCTTCAAGGAGTACATCGAGGGCCGCGGCGGCGAGTCCGGCGCATGGCGCGGGCGCATCACCCCGGGGTGACGCGCCCGCGCGGCCGGGGAGCGCCCCGCCGCCGTGCTCAGGCGAGGTCGAACCGGTCGAGGTTCATGACCTTGTCCCACGCGGCCACGAAGTCGCGCACGAAGGTCTCCTCCGCGTCCGCGCAGGCGTAGACCTCCGCGATCGCGCGGAGCTGGGAGTGGGAGCCGAAGACGAGGTCGACGGCGGTGGCGGTCCACCGGACGTCGCCGTCCGCCCGGCCGCGGCCCTCGTAGACGTTCTCCGCCGTGCCGGCCACCTTCCACTCCGTGCCCTGGTCGAGCAGGTTCACGAAGAAGTCGTTGCCGAGCACCCCGGGCCGGCGGGTGAGCACCCCGTGGGCGGTGCCGCCCGCGTTGGTGTCCAGCATCCGCATGCCGCCCACCAGCACGGTCATCTCGGGAGCGCTGAGCGTCAGCAGGTTGGCCCGGTCCAGCAGCAGGGTCTCCGCGTCCAGCTTCTCCCCCGCGCGCAGGTAGTTGCGGAAGCCGTCCGCCCGCGGTTCGAGGACGGCGAACGACTCCACGTCCGTCTGCTCCTGCGAGGCGTCCGTGCGCCCCGGCGCGAACGGGACGGTGATCTCGTGACCGGCCTCCTTCGCGGCCTGCTCGACACCCGCGCAGCCGCCCAGGACGATCAGGTCGGCCAGGGAGACGCCCTTGCCGCCGGAGCCCGCGGCGAAGTCCTGCTGGATCCCCTCGTAGGTGCGCAGCACGTCCGCGAGGCCGGGCAGGTCGTTGACCTCCCAGCCGCGCTGCGGGGCCAGCCGGATCCGGGCGCCGTTCGCGCCGCCCCGCTTGTCGGTGCCGCGGAAGCTCGCCGCCGAGGCCCAGGCGGTCGACACGAGCTGGGACACGGACAGCCCGGAGGCCAGGATGGTGCGCTTGAGGGCCGCGACGTCCTCCTCGCCCACGGTTGCGTGCCCGGCCTCGGGCACCGGGTCCTGCCAGAGCTGCGGCTCGGGGATCCACGGGCCGAGGTAGCGGGTGAGCGGGCCCATGTCGCGGTGCAGCAGCTTGTACCAGGCCTTGGCGAACGCGTCGGCGAGCTCCTGCGGATTCTCGTGGAAGCGCCGGGCGATCGGGGCGTAGACCGGGTCCGCCTTGAGCGCGAGGTCGGTCGTCAGCATCATCGGCGCGTGGCTCTTCGACGGGTCGTGCGCGTCGGGCACGGTCCCCTGGGCCGCGGGGTCGACGGGCTTCCACTGGTGCGCGCCGGCCGGGCTGGTGGTGAGCTCCCAGTCGTAGCCGAAGAGGTTGTCCAGGTAGCCGTTGTCCCAGGACGTCGGCGCCGTGGTCCAGGCGCCCTCCAGGCCGCTGGTGAGGGCGTGGGGGCCGGCGCCGGTGCCGTAGGAGTTCGCCCAGCCGATGCCCTGCGCCTCGACGGGGCACGCCTCCGGCTCCGGGCCGATGTACTGGGCGTTGACCGCGCCGTGGCACTTGCCGAAGGTGTGGCCGCCGATGATGAGGGCCGCCGTCTCCTCGTCGTTCATCGCCATCCGGCGGAACGTCTCGCGGATGTCCCGGGCGGCGGCCAGCGGGTCCGGGTTGCCGTTGGGGCCCTCCGGGTTCACGTAGATGAGGCCCATCTGCACCGCTCCGAGCGGGCCCGAGAGCTCCCGGTCGCCGCTGTAGCGCTCGTCGCCGAGCCAGGTGTCCTCGGGGCCCCAGAAGATCTCCTCGGGCTCCCAGATGTCCTCGCGTCCGAAGCCGAACCCGAACGTCTTGAACCCCATGGACTCCAGGGCGCAGTTGCCGGCGAACACGAGCAGGTCCGCCCAGGAGATCCGCCGGCCGTACTTCTGCTTCACCGGCCAGAGCAGCCGACGCGCCTTGTCGAGGCTGGCGTTGTCGGGCCAGCTGTTGAGCGGGGCGAACCGCTGGGCGCCGCTCCCGCCGCCGCCCCGGCCGTCCTCGATGCGGTACGTGCCGGCCGAGTGCCAGCTCATCCGGATGAAGAGCGGGCCGTAGTGGCCGTAGTCCGCGGGCCACCAGTCCTGGGAGTCGGTCATCACCGCGAAGACGTCCCGCTTCAGCGCGTCGACGTCGAGGGCCGCGAACTCCTGTGCGTAGGAGTATCCGGCGGGCATCGGGTTGGCACGGTCCGAGTGCTGGTGGAGCACCTGCAGGTCGAGCTGGTTCGGCCACCAGTCCCGATTGGTCCTCGGCCGGGTCGTCGCGCGGGACGGGGAAGGGATTACCGGGTTCTCGCTCTCACTGCCGGACACGTCCGCCTTCTTCCTGTCTCGGTGTTCCTGCTTCTCCTGCGGCCGGCCCGCCCGCGGCTCGCCGGAGGGCGAACCGCGGGCGGGCCCGGTGTCAGCGTCCGTATGGTCGCGCACCGCGCACCGCGTGGCCGTGAGAACACGCAGGGAACACTCAGAGGGCGCCGACGATGTCCTCCACCCGGGCCTTCGCGTCGCCGAAGAGCATCGAGGTGTTCTCGCGGAAGAAGAGCGGGTTCTGCACGCCCGCGTACCCGGAGGCCATCGAGCGCTTGAAGACGATGACCTTGCCGGCCTCCCAGACGGTGAGCACCGGCATGCCCGCGATGGGGCTGCTGGGGTCCTCGGCGCCCGCCGGGTTGACGGTGTCGTTGGCGCCGATCACGAGGACGACGTCGGTGGCGGCGAAGTCGTCGTTGACCTCGTCCATTTCGAGGACGATGTCGTACGGCACCTTGGCCTCGGCCAGGAGCACGTTCATGTGGCCGGGCAGCCGGCCGGCGACGGGGTGGATGCCGAACCGGACGTCCACACCCTTCGCACGCAGCTTCGAGGTGAGCTCCGCGACCGGGTACTGCGCCTGGGCGACGGCCATGCCGTAGCCGGGGGTGATGACCACGGACCGGGCCGAGCCCAGCAGTTCGGCGGCGCTCGCCGCGGTGATCTCGGTGTGCTCGCCGTAGTCGACGTCCGAGGACGACGGCGCCTCGATGCCGAAGCCGCCGGCGATGACCGAGAGGAAGGACCGGTTCATCGCCTTGCACATGATGTAGGACAGGTAGGCGCCGGAGGAGCCGACCAGCGCGCCGGTCACGATCAGCAGGTCGTTGCCGAGCAGGAAGCCGGAGGCGGCGGCGGCCCAGCCGGAGTAGCTGTTGAGCATCGAGACCACGACGGGCATGTCGCCGCCGCCGATCGAGGCCACCAGGTGCCAGCCCAGCGCCAGCGCGATGACGGTCACGGCGATCAGCAGCCACAGCGCGGGCGTGATGACGAACCAGACCGTCAGGGCGACGAACAGGCCCAGCGAGCCGAGGTTCAGGGCGTTCTTGCCCGGCAGCATCAGCGGCTTGGAGTCGATCTTCGCGGCCAGCTTCAGATACGCGACGATGGAACCGGTGAACGTCACCGCGCCGATGAACAGGCCGATGAACACCTCGGCGTGGTGGATGCCGAGCGTGCCGAGCGCGTCCAGCGCCCGGGCCTCGTGGCCGTCGGGGTCGTGCTCGACGTTGAGGTAGCCGTTCCAGCTCACCAGGACGGCGGCCAGACCGACGAACGAGTGCAGCAGCGCGATCAGCTCGGGCATGCCGGTCATCTCGACGCCGCGGGCCCGCTGGAGGCCGATCACCGCGCCGGTGAGCATCGCGGCGGCCATCAGGCCGAGGCCGGCGCCGCTGACGTCGCCGTCGATCGCGAGCACGACCGAGGCGACGAGCGCCACGCCCATGCCGAGCATGCCGAACGCGTTGCCGAGCCGTGCCGATTCGTGCTTGGAGAGTCCTGCCAGCGCGAGGATGAACAGCAGCGCGGCAACGAGGTAGGCCGCCTGGGCGGCGATGGTCGCAGACATGTCAGCTCCGATTGAACATGGCGAGCATGCGACGCGTCACCGCGAAGCCGCCGAAGACGTTGATACTGGCCAGAAGGATCGCCACGGTCGACAGCACCGTGACCGCCGTGCTCGTGTGGCCGATCTGCAGGACGGCGCCGACGACGATGATCCCGGAGATCGCGTTCGTCACCGACATCAGCGGCGTGTGCAGGGCGTGGTGGACGTGGCCGATCACGTAGTAGCCGATCACGATCGCGAGCACGAAGACCGTCACATGGGGCAGCAGCGCCGCCGGCGCGAAGGCGGCGGCGAGGAACAGCGCGAGGGCGCCGAGGGCCACACCGCCGAACCGCTGCCCGGCCGTCATCGGCGCCTTCTTCGGCGCGGGCTGTGCCGCGGCCGCCGCGGGGGCGGGCGCCGGGGCCGCCGAGACCTGGACCGGCGGGGGCGGCCAGGACGACTCGCCGCGGCGCACCACGGTGATCGAGCGCTGCACCGGGTCGTCCCAGTCGAGGACGAACCGCGCGTCCTTGTCCGGTGTCATCAGCTTGAGCAGGTTGACCAGGTTGGTGCCGTAGAGCTGGGACGCCTGCGCCGGGAGCCGGCCCGCCAGGTCGGTGTAGCCGATGATCGTCACACCGTTGTCCGTGACGGTCCGCTCGCCCTTCACCGTGCCCTCGACGTTGCCGCCGTTCGCGGCCGCCATGTCGACGATCACCGAGCCGGGCTTCATGCCCGCCACCATCTCCGCGGTGATCAGCGTCGGCGCGGGGCGGCCCGGGATCAGCGCGGTGGTGACGACGATGTCGGCCTCGCGGCACTGCGCGGCGTAGAGCTCGGCCTCGCGCGCCTTGTAGTCGTCGCCCATCTCCTTGGCGTAGCCGGTCTTCGAGACCTCGACCTCGGGCGACTCGATCGACAGGTACTCGCCGCCCAGCGAGCGGACCTGGTCGGCCACCTCGGGCCGGGGGTCGGTCGCCCGGACGATCGCGCCGAGCGAGCCCGCCGCGCCGATCGCCGCGAGACCGGCGACACCGGCGCCCGCGACGAGCACCTTCGCCGGGGGCACCTTGCCCGCCGCCGTCACCTGGCCGGTGAAGAAGCGCCCGAACTCGTGGGCGGCCTCGATGACGGCCCGGTAGCCGGCGATGTTCGCCATGGACGACAGCACGTCCATCGACTGCGCCCGGCTGATCCGCGGCACGGCGTCCATCGACAGTGCCGTGAACGGACGGCGGCCCAGCTCCTCGACCATCGCCGGGTCGAAGGCCGGCGCGAACAGGGCGATCACGGTCGCCTCCGGCCGTACCCGGTCGAGCTGGGACGCGGCCGGGGCGTTGACACCCAGCACCACGTCCGCGGCGGCCGCGTCGCCGATGGTCGCGCCGCCCGTCTCGTAGGCGCTGTCGGTGAAGCCGGCCGCGACGCCGGCACCCGGGTCGACGACGACCTCGTATCCCAGTTTGCGGATCTGTTCGATCGTGGCCGGCGTTGCCGAGACACGACTCTCACCTGCCCGCGCTTCCTTGAGGACTCCGACGATCACGAGCGTTCTCCGTTCGCTGTTATGGCCCACAACGGCATTTTTCAACTCGATCAGCTGTGCGCCCGCCATCGTCCCGGGGCACGACGATCAGCTTGGCCGCCGGAAGCTCTCCTTGAACAGCACCTGCCAGTGAGGTACACGCAACACTCGACAGGGCCCCGATCCCGTGCGTGGCACGGCGCGGCGCGTGTCGCGGCGGGGGCGGGCCGGGCACCGGCGGCCCCGGCAGGGCTCCGCGACGGACCCGGAACCGTGCCCGGAAACGAGTGAAGGGCCGCTTCAGATTGCTCTGAAACGGCCCTTCGACCTGCGACTCCTTCGAGTCGGGACGACAGGATTTGAACCTGCGACCCCTTGACCCCCAGTCAAGTGCGCTACCAAGCTGCGCCACGTCCCGATGCCCGTGACCTGGGGTTTCCCCCTGGCCGAACGCGCATGAGAACAATACCGCACTCCCACCCGTGGTCACGAACCGTTTGGCGTCGCCCACGCCCCCGGTCCGTGATCGCGCGTGAGCGCCGGGTCACCGGCCCTGGCGCGGTCCCAGTTCCGGGTGCGCGTCACGGAGGCGGGCCGACGCGGCCTGGCGCCAGGAGTCCTCCAGGACGGCGCGGAGTTCGGCCTCGTCGTCGAGCGCGGCGAGGCGGACGCGCAGCCACGCGTAGTGGTCGTCGTGCCCCTCGCGGAGGAAGAACTTGGCGGGCTCGGCGGCGATCAGCCCGGCCCGGTCCTCCTTGGGGCACTTGACCCCCAGCACCCGGTCCTCGTCGTCGAGCGAGGCGAAGATCCGGCCGCGCGCCTCCAGCCGGAAGGTGGGCATGCCCCAGGCGAGCTTCTCCTGGGCGCGGGGCAGGGACAGCGCGATCCTGCGGACGTCGTCGGCGGTGACCATGCGCCGACGGTAGATGGCGCCACCGACAACCGCGCGCGACACGGCCCGGCGACGCTCCCGCGGCCCCGGCGCCCGACGGGCCGTCAGCACGCCTCCCACAGAGAGCGCTTCCGACCCATTGACCCCCGTGGACGGCGCTCCTACGCTGTGCCGGTACTCAGAAAGCGCTTTCTACAATCCGTAGCCGGCCCACAGCACCGGGAGCGCCATGAGCCGTCATCGCCATCGTCCCCGCGGGAGCGCGCGTTCCGCCCTCACCGCCCTGACCGCACTGCTGGCCCTGCTCGTCGGCCTCGGGGTGACCCTGTCACCGCCGGCCGAGGCGGCGCCCTACCGCGTCCTCGTCTTCTCCAAGGTCACGAACTTCACCCACGACTCGATCCCCGCGGGCATCGAGGCCGTCGAGAAGCTCGGCGCCGAGAACGGCTTCGAGGTCGAGGCCACGGACGACGCGTCCGTCTTCACCGACACCGGGCTCGCCCCCTTCCAGGCGATCGTCTTCAACAACACCAACTCCACGCCCGAGAGCGGTGATCTGCTCGACGAGAGCCAGCGCGCCGCGCTCCAGCGGTACATCCGCGCCGGCGGCGGCTGGGTCGGACTGCACGCCGCGTCCGCCAGCGAGCGCGACTGGGACTGGTACGAGGGGCTCGTCGGGGCCATGTTCGACAAGCACCCCGCCGTCCAGACCGGCCGCGTCAAGGTGCTCGACCGCACCCACCCCTCCACCGAAGGGCTTCCGGAACTCTGGGAGCGCACCGAGGAGTGGTACAACTGGCGCACCAACCCGACCGGCAAGGTCCACACCCTCGCCCAGATCAAGGTGCGCGACGGCGTCACCGGCCTGGACGAGGGCGTCGACCACCCGTGGTCCTGGTGCCAGAACTACGACGGCGGACGCTCCTGGTTCACCGCGGGCGGCCACGCGGCCTCCGCGTTCCAGGAGGAGGACTTCCTGCGGCACCTGCTCGGCGGGATCCAGTGGGCCGCGGGCAGCAAGCCCGGCGACTGCACCGCCACCCGCACCGGGGCCTTCCAGCGCACCCCGCTCGTCACCGGTGACCTCGCCGACCCCTTCGAGCTGGCCGTGGCCCCCGACCGGCGGGTGTTCTTCATCCAGCGCACCGGCAAGGTCAAGATCGTCGACCAGCGGACGCTGAAGGTCACGACGGCGCTCGACTTCGCGTACACCCCGGAGATGACCAGCCAGTCCGACGGGCTGCTCGGGCTCGCGCTCGACCCGCGGTTCGCCGAGAACAACTGGCTGTACCTGCTGAACTCCGACAAGACCGAGAAACGGCTCAACCTCTCCCGGTTCACCGTCAGCGGCGACACCATCGACCCCGCCTCCGAGAAGCGGCTGCTGACCGTGCCCACCCTCCGCGGCGAGGGCCGCGCCAACTCGCACATGGCGGGATCGCTCGCCTTCGGCCGCGACGGCAGCCTCTACGTCGCCACCGGCGACAACACCGACCCGTTCGCGTCCGACGGCTTCACCCCCATCGACGAGGGCGAGGGCCGCCGCGCCTGGGACGCGCAGGGCACCTCCGGCAACACGAACGACCTGCGCGGCAAGATCCTGCGCATCACCCCGCAGGACGACGGCACCTACACCGTGCCCGAGGGCAACCTCTTCGCCCCCGGCACCGAGAAGACCCGCCCCGAGATCTACGCCATGGGCCTGCGCAACCCCTTCCGGATCACCGCGGACCCGGTCAGCGGCGCCGTGATGGTCGCCGACTACGGGCCCGACGCCCGTGCCGCGAAGGCCGACCGGGGCCCCGAGGGCACCGTCGAGTTCCTGCGCATCACCCGCCCGGGCAACCACGGCTGGCCCTACTGCGTCGGCGCCAACACCCCGTTCAACGACTACGACTTCGCGACGAGGACACCGGGGCCGAAGTTCGACTGCGCCCGGCTCGTCAACGACTCCCCCAACAACACCGGTCTGCGGGAACTGCCGCCCGCCGAGCCGGCCACGGTCTGGTACGCCTACTCGGCGTCCGCCGAGTTCCCCGAACTGGGCACCGGCGGAGGCGGCCCCATGGGCGGCCCCGTCTACGACCACGACCCGGCCAACACCTACCAGGGCAGGTTCCCCGCCTCCTTCGAGGGCAAGTGGCTCACCTACGAGCTGACCCGCAAGTGGTTCAAGACCTTCTCGTTCCAGCAGCGGGACCAGACCTTCCGGGACCCCCGCTTCGCCCCGGCGAAGGCCGGTGACCTGCACTCCATCAACACGGTCTTCGCCGACATGGAGTGGAACCAGCCCTTCGACGCCGACTTCGGGCCCGACGGAGCCCTCTACGTCATCGACTTCGGCCTCGGCAGCGGCACCGGCCGCGGCGGCAGCAACGAGGGCGCCGGCATCTACCGCATCGACCACGTCGGCGACGAGCGGCTGCCCGACGCCAAGGCGACGGCCACCCCCGACAGCGGCAGCGCGCCCCTGACGGTCGCCTTCTCCGCCGAGGGCTCCGGGCTGCCCGACGGCAAGCCCGTCACCTACGCCTGGGACTTCGACGGCGACGGGACCACCGACTCCACCGAGGCGGCGCCCACCCATGTCTACCGCGAGAAGGGCCGGTTCACCGCCCGGCTCACCGTCACCGGCCCCGGCGGCCTGACCGGGCTCGCCGTCCAGGACGTCACCGTCGGCAACACCCGCCCCGTCGTGACCCTCCAGCAGCCGCCGGACGGGGGCATGTTCGCCTTCGGCGACACCATCCCCTTCACCGTCAAGGTCAAGGACAAGGAGGACGGCCGGATCGACTGCTCCCGCGTCGTCGTCCAGTCGCAGCTCGGCCACGACTCCCATCTGCACCCGCTCGACAACTACACCGGCTGCACGGGCGAGATCGTGACCGACGCCGGTGACAGCCACGGACCGGGCCAGAACCTCTACTACGGCATCACCGCCCAGTACGAGGACAAGGCGGCACCCGGCGTCCCCGCGCTCACCGGATCCTCCTCCCTCACCCTGCGGACCGCCTTCCGCGAGGCCGAGCACCTCACCTCCACCGGCGGAGCGGGCGGCGGCACCGTCGTCGCCTCCCGCGCCGACGCCTCGGGCGGCAAACGGCTCACCGAGATCGAGCACGGCGACTGGATGGCCCTCGACCCCGTCAGCCTCAAGGGCATCTCCTCGGTGACCGTCGGCGCCGCGTCCGGAGGGCTCGGCGGCACGGTCGAGTTCCGCGCCGGATCGCCGACCGGAACCCTCCTCGGCAGCGTCCGGATACCGCCCACCGGCGGCTGGGGCGACCTCGTCTCCCCCACCACCGCGCTCACCGACCCGGGCGGGACGTTCCCGCTGTACGCGGTCTTCACCAACCCCGAGTGGTCGGACGGCAAGCAGGACCTGTTCGCCGTCGACTGGCTGCACTTCAACGGACCCGGCGTGGAGAAGCGCGCCGGCGCCGAGGTCGCCGTGACGGCACGGCCCGCCACCGGCCCCGCGCCGCTGGCCGTGCAGCTCACCGCCCGCGTCACCCTGCCGGAAGGCCGCACGGCCGCGTCCTACCACTGGGACTTCGGCGACAACACCCGGCCCGCCGGCCCGGAGGGCCCCACGGCCACCCACACCTGGCCCCGGCCCGGCGCCTACACCGCGCACCTGACCGTCACCGACGACAGGGGCGACACCACCACCAGCCATGTCCGCATCACGGTCGGTTGAGGAGACGCACATGGACCACAGCAGACGCGCGGTACTCGGCGGGGCGCTGGGGCTCGCCGCCGGGGTGCTCCCGTTCACCGGGGGCGCGGCGCACGCCGCGCCCGCCGGTGCGGCCGGCCGCCGCCGGCGGCGTATCCCGCCGTCCGGGATCGGCATGCACCTCTACACCATGCGCACCCCGCTGGCCGCGGACTTCCGCGGCACGCTCGAACAGCTCGCCGACATCGGCTACGCCACGGTCGGCGTCAGCGGCCGCCACGGCAACGACGCGGCCGCGATCCGCGCCATGCTCGACGCGACCCGGCTGCGGGCGGTGCTGGAGCACGTCGGATACGACACGGTCCGGGGCAGCGGCCTGCCCCGGGCCCTCGACGACCTCCACACCCTCGGCGCCCGCTGGATCGTCGTCCCGAGCCTGCCCGGCGCCCTGCACACACCGGCGGGCTTCCGGGAGGCGGCCCGCGAGTTCAACAAGGCTGGCCTGGCCGCACGGAACGCGGGGCTCGGTCCGCTCCTGTTCCACAACCACGGGGACGACCACAAGACCGTGGACGGGGAGGTGCTGTACGACATCCTCCTGAAGGAGACCGACCCCGAGCTCGTCGGCTTCGAACTCGACGTCTACTGGGCGGCGAAGGGGGGCGGCAGCGACCCCCAGGACCTCTTCGTCCGCCACCGCCGCCGCTTCCCGGCGCTCCACGTCAAGGACATGGCGCCCGGCGGGGGCTTCGAGGACGTCGGCTCCGGCGTCCTCGACTTCGCCGCGATGTTCGACACCGCCCGCCAGGGCGGCGTCAAACAGTGGCTCGTCGAACACGACGCCCCCGCGGACCCGTTCGCGACGGCCCGCAACAGCTACGCCTACCTGGCGGGGCTGCGGTACTAGCCCCAATGCCGTGTAGTTAGGGCTCTGGGCTGCTTGTCAAGCACACTAATGAAGTGACGGAGCTCCTGCTAGAACCGTGTCGACCAAGATCACTGTTCAGCAGGAGCTCCGTTGGCCGCCAAGTCTGTCATCTCTCGTGAAGTAGCGGTTGCGGCAGGGGCGTTTGCCCCCGGCCATCTCGGCGAGCTGACACGGATTGTCCCGTTCGAGATGGTCGATGAGGTGTTGGCAGATACCGGCAGAACCCAGCAGCGGATACGGGACCTTCCCTCGCGCGTGGTGGTGTATCTGCTGCTGGGCGGGGCATTGTTCCCGGGGCTCGGATGGCAGCAGGTGTGGCAGCGGCTGACGGCCGGCCTGGACGGACTGCCGACGGCGACTCCCACGGCCGGCGCGCTGGCCCAGGCCCGCAAGAGGCTCGGGACCCGACCGTTGCGTCACCTGTTCGACTTGCTTCGTGGACCGGCCGCGGGACTCGGGATCGCCGGAACGCGGTGGCACGGACTGCTCGTCTGCGCCATCGACGGCACGTTGATGGCAGTGCCGGACAGCCCCGCGAACCAGGCCGAGTTCACCAGGCACCGCTGCAACAATGGCGGCGCGGGATACCCCTCACTGCGGCTTCTGATCCTGGTCGCCTGCGGAACCCGAACCGTCATGGACGCGGTATTCGGTCCGGCCACCGACGGTGAGACCACCTACGCTCCACGCCTGGTCCGAAGCCTGCGGGAAGACATGATCGTCCTGCTGGACCGGAACTTCGCCGTCCAGGCCCTGATCGAAGCAGTCACCTTGAGGAGCGCACACGTCCTGGTCCGGGTGAAGGAGAACCGCAGACTGCCGGTCCTGCGACGCTTCCCCGACGGCTCCTGGCTCTCCCGGATCGGACCCGTTCCGGTCCGTGTTGTCTGCTGCGAGATCACCATCAGCACATCACAGGGACGACGCACCGGCGCATACCGGCTGGTCACAACCCTGACCGACCCCTTCACCCACCCCGCCGGCGATCTGATCGGGCTGTATCACGAGCGGTGGGAAATCGAGACCACCTATCTGGAGATCAAGTCGACGATCCTCGGCGGTCGGGTCCTTCGTGCCCGCACTCCCGCCGGTGTCGCCCAGGAAGTCTTCGCAGTGCTGGTCACCTACCAGGTCCTGCGGCTGGCGATGGCGGACGCCACCGCCAGCCGGCCCGGGACCGACCCCGACCGGGCGAGTTTCTCCATCGCCCTGAACACCGCCCGCGATCTGGTCATCCAGGCCGCAGGCGTGTTCAGTGGCGCCGTGATCGACCTCGTCGGCACCATAGGCCGCCGAATCCTGGCCGCCCTCATGCCCGACCGCCGTGTCCGCACCCGTCCACGCGTCGTGAAACGGGCCATCTCGAGATACAACGCAAGAGGCACCGTCGACCGCACCACCTACAGGGCCACGATCAGCGTCCACATCCTGACGCCCGCCCCTTGACACCGCCCACGGCACCCCTAACTACACGGCATTGGTACTAGCCCTCCGGGGGCGGGTGATCGTTTGCGCCGGGGTTGCCCGCCCCCACGGACTGCGGCGTGCGGGCCGTCGTGTGCCCGCACCCCCGCTGCGCGCGGGTGTCCTCAAGCGCCGGACGGGCTGAGGTTGCCCGGCCTGGGCCCGGCCCGTGGGGTGGGGGTCCCGGGCCCCGCGGACCGGTCCGCCCTCGGTGGGGGATCGACCCGCCTGCGGGCCGGTGGTCGCGGCACCGCGCTGCGCGCGGTGTGGTCAAGCGCCGGACGGGCTGAGGGTGCCCGGGTTCGTGGGTTGTGGCACCGTGCTGCGCACAGGTGTGGTCAAGCGCCGGAGGGGCTGAAATGCCCCCTCCGCCACGACGGACGGGCCGGTTCCCGTGGGCGGGGGCGCGGAGGGGGTGGGTGAGGGCGATAAAACGGTCGTCGCGTTAGGGACGGGCCAACCTCGGGCGAGCCTCGCCCGCACCCACCCCCGCAGCGCCCCAACGGCACCCACACCAACCGGACCCGCCCCGGGCAACCCCAGCCCGTCCGGCGCTTGAGGACACCCGCGCGCAGCGCGGGTGCGCCACGACCACCGGCCCGCAGGCCGGAACAACCCGCCCGGCACCAGGGCACCCCACGCGCAGCGCGGGTGCGCACCCACCGGCCCGCACGGGACCGGCAACCCCAACCCCATCAGCCCGGCCGGCGCTTGAGGACACCCGCGCGCAGCGGGGGTGCGCCCACCACCACCGGCCACCACGCCGGCAACCACCACCGGCCACGCGGCCGGCTACCCCCACCTCGCCTCATCCGGATCCACCCCATGTGCACGCGCGCTCGCGTCCACGATGTGGCGGAACCAGGCGGCGAGGCCGGGCCGGACCCCGTCGTAGTGGGCGGCGAACCCCGGATCCGCCTCGTACATCCGGCCGAGGCAGACCTGCATCTCCCGGGTGAGGGGGAAGTACGAGGAGAACACCTCCCGGTGCCGCTCGGCCAGCCGGTTCCCCTCCGGGCTGCCGGGCTCCACCCCGGCGTCCATCGCCTCACCGAGCGCACGGTCGAAGGCGGTCGCGGCGTCGGCGACGGCCTGCCATTCCTCCGGGCCGCGAGCGGCCGCCCGTTCGGCGTACTGCTGCCATTGCGCCGTGTCGCCGTAGAGCCGGCGGGCCTTGACGGGCCCCTCCGGGTCCCACCGGGGACCGAAGATCTCGGCCTGCTGCCCGGCGGTCAGCAGCATGCCGTGCTCGTGGGCGTCGATCATCCGGTCCAGTCCGGTGCGGAGCTGCCGGAGGCGGTCGATCCGCTCGGTCACCCGGTCGCGCTGGGCGCGGAGTGCCGTGGGCACGTCCTCGGTCGCGTCGTCCAGCACGGCGCGGATCCGCTCCAGGTCGAGGCCGAGCTCGCGGTAGACGACGACGCGGTGCAGCCGCTCGAGATCACCGGCGGTGTAGAGCCGGTATCCGGCGGCCGTGCGCAGCGAGGGGCGGGCCAGACCTGTCTCGTCCCAGTGGTGCAGGGCGCGGACCGTCACTCCGAGGAGCTTCGCGGCCCGGCCCACGGTCAGGCCGTCGGGGTCGGTGGCATCAGGCATGGTCCGCATTGTCGCCGGGTCCGTCACCGGGCGGGGTGATGCCGATGGCCGCGAGGTTCCGCGCCTCCTGGCTCGCCGGGTCGAACGGCTTCGCCGCCGTGAAGACGATCCGCGCGTTCTCGGGGGTGATCACCTCCACGTCGCGGGTGTTCCAGGGAGTGTCCCGCGGGCCGTCGACCGACTGGGGGCGCACGGCGCGGCAGGACTCGATCAGGTCGTCGATCTGGCCGAGCACGCAGGCGAAGCTGAGGCTCATCGCGGGTGCCTGCTCCGGCGTGCTCGGCGCGGCGACGAGGAGCACGTCCTGGAAGGCCCACCGGCGCAGGTGCACCAGCGTGCCGGGAATGGCGAACAACTCGAAGAACCCGAGCCCGCGGACCCAGAAGTCCACCGAGGCCGCGAGGTCGCCGGTGGGGACCGTGGCGAAGGCGGGCATCCCGTAGATGCCGCGGAACGGCTCCGGCGGCACCGCGTCCGGGCCGGGATCGGGCACGGGACTGATCTCGAACGCGTTGTAGTAGTCGCTCATGCGGTCCACCCTCCGGCCTCACGCGGCGTGAGGGTCAAGCCGGACCGTCGCGACCCCCGGCCGCCGCGCGACGCCGGCCCGACGTCCCCGCACCGCCGACCGCCCCAGGTCACTCCAGGGGTGCCGTCACCGCCCCCAGCAGCTCCCGGATCCGCGTCGTCGCGTCACGGAACTCGGGGCGCCCCATCGTCGCGGTGTAGTCGCGTTCCGCGGGGAGCCCGACCTCGATCGTCTCGGTGATCGTGCCGGGCCGCGGGCTCATGACCACGACGCGGTCCGCGAGGTAGCACGCCTCGGAGATGGAGTGGGTGACGAGCAGCACCGTGGTGCCCGTCTCCCGCCAGATCCGGTTGAGTTCGGTGTTCATCTGCTCCCGGGTGAGCGCGTCGAGCGCGCCGAAGGGCTCGTCCATGAGCAGCACGGGCGGCCTGTGCAGCAGCGCCCGGCACAGGGCGACGCGCTGTTGCATGCCGCCCGACAGCTCGTGGGGCAGCGCGTCCTCGAATCCGGTGAGTCCGGTCATCTCGATGAGTTCGTCGACGCGCCGGCGGGCGTCCTGCGCGGGCATCCGGCGCATCTCCGCCTGGAGGAGGATGTTGCGCCGGGCGGACCTCCATTCGAGGAGGGCCGCGCGCTGGAAGACGTAGCCGATGTCGTGCCGCGGGCCGCGGACGCGTTCGCCGCCGAGGAGGACCTCGCCGCTCGACGGCCCGAGGAGGCCGGCGACCAGCTTGAGCAGGGTGGACTTGCCGCAGCCGGACGGGCCGACGATCGCGGTGAACTCCCCGTCGCGGACGTCGAGATCGATTCCGCTGAGGGCGGTCACGTCACGCTGCTTGCCGCGGAAGCGGACTGCGACGTCCCTGAGGGAGACGGATCCGGCGCCGGGAGGTGCCGGGCGGGGCACGGTGGTGGTGTCGCCTGGCATCGTCATCCCTTCGCCGCGGTGGCGCTGTCCCAGTACTCGGCGACGGCCTTGGGACTCTTGACGAGCCCGGCCTCGGCGAAGACGTCGATGGTCTGCTGCCAGTCCGCCTCGGTGTTGACGCCGGGCGCCTTCCCCCGGGTGGCGTCGGTGTGCAGCAGGGTGAGGGTGGTGGCGAACTGCTCCGACAGCACGTTCTCGGGCGGCAGTTGCTCGCTGGCGCCCTTCATGGAGGCGACGGCGGGCTCGGGTGCCTTCTCGGCGGCGGCGAACGCCTCGCTCACGGCGCGTGCCATGCGCTGGGCGAGGTCCTTCCTGCCGCTGAGGATCTTGTTCCCGGCGATCAGGCCGTTGGAGTAGAAGTTGAGTCCGTGTTCCGAGAAGCGCAGGTAGGCGACGGGCTTCTTGGCCTTGTCCTGCATGGTGGGCCCCTGGTCGCTGGCGTAGCCGAGGAGCCCGTCGGTCTTGCCGGAGATGACGGCGGCGATCTTGCCGGCGGGGTCGGTGTTCTGCACGGTGACGTCGGATTCGGACAGGTTGTTCTTCTTCAGGAAGATGGGGAACGTCTTGGAGAGCGCGTCGCCCGCGGTGCCCGCGATGGTCCTGCCCTTGAGGTCGGCGGGGCCGCCGATGCCCTGGGACTCGAAGAACTGCACGGACGACGGTGTGGTCTGGAGGAACACCCCGAGGCTCTTGACCTGGACGCCGGCGTCGACTCCGGAGAGGACGGCGGGGGTGTCGGCCCAGCCGAAGTCGGTCTGGCCGGCGCCGGTGGCCTGCACGGTCTTCTGGGAGCCCTGGCCCGCCCGGATGTCGAGGTCGATGCCGTGCTTCTCGAAGATCTTCTGCTGCTTGCCGTAGTAGAACGGGGCGTGTTCGCCGTACGGGTACCAGTTGAGGGTGAGCGTCACCTTGTCCAGGGACTTCCCCGACGCGTCCGTGGTCGTGCCGGAGCCGTCCTCGCCGCAGGCCGTGGCGACCAGGAGCAGGGGAACGAGGCCGGTGAGGAGTCGTCTGCGTCGCGCGGTCATGAGGATGCCTCTCGTGAGCGGTGATGTGACGGGGTGACGGGTGGTGGCCTCGCGGGTCAGTAGGTGGTGGTGACGCCGGTGTCGCGGCGGCTGGCGTGCCAGGGCAGCAGGAGCTTCTCGGCGATCTCGACGAGGACGAAGAGGACGACGCCGATGAGGGACATCACGAGCAGCCCGGCGAAGAGCATGGGGGTGTCGAGGTTGCCGTTGGCCTGGAGGATCACATAGCCGAGTCCCTCGTTGGCGCCGACGAACTCGCCGACGACGGCGCCGGTCACGGCGAGGGTGACGGCGACCTTGAGCCCGGAGAAGAGGTGCGGCAGCGAGGCGGGCAGCCGGATCTTGACGAAGGTCTGCCAGGGGCTCGCGCCCATGGTGGCGGAGAGCTGGAGCATCTCGGGGTCGACGGCCTTGAGTCCGGTGACCATGGAGATGACGACGGGGAAGAAGGCGATGAGCACGGCGATGAGGATCTTCGGGGTGATGCCGAAGCCGAGCCATACGACGAACAGCGGCGCGATGGCGATCTTGGGGACGACCTGGGCGAAGAGGAGGATCGGGTAGAGGGTCTTCTCGACGGTGGCCGAGTACACCATCACGACGGCAGCGAGGACGCCCACGGCGACGGCGATGACGAAGCCGAGCAGGGTCTCGTAGGTGGTCACCCAGGTGTGCTGCGCGATGTAGTCGGCCTTGGAGGTGAGCACGTCGAGGGTGGCCCCGGGCGAGGGCACGAGGTAGGGCTCCACGATCTCGGCGGCGGCGACCGCCCACCAGGCGGCGAAGCAGGCGAGCAGCAGCGCGAAGGGCCGCCAGCTCCGTTCGAGGATCCGGCCCGCCCGTTCGGCGGCCGAGGGCGCTGCTCGCCGGTCCACACCGGCGACTTTGACGGGGGCTGCCTTGACGGCGCTCTGACTCACGGTCAACTCCTCACGAGTTCCACCGGAAACCACTCGTTCGGGAAAACGCTTCCAGAAAGCGCTTTCTGGTAAGCTGCCGCAACGCTAATGAACGCCGCTCGCCAGGGTCAATAGGTCGTTCCCAAGTTTCCCGGGGGTCACATGAGTGAACGGGAAAGCCAGGTACACGTCACACTCAGCACCGTCGCCCACCGCGCCGGTGTCTCCCTCGCCACCGCGTCGAGGGCCCTGAACGGCACCAGCCGGGTGCGCGACGACCTCCGCAGCCGGGTGCGCGCGGCCGCGGACCAGCTCGGGTACATCCCCAACGCGCATGCCCAGGCACTCGCCAGCGCCTCCAGCAACACGGTGGGGGTCGTCTGCCACGACGTGGGCGACCCGTACTTCGCCGCCGTGTCGGCCGGTGTGATGCGCGCCGCCGCGGCACGGGACCTGCTGGTGGTACTGGCCAGCACCTTCCGGGAACCCGCCCGCGAGATCGCCTACGTCTCCGCGCTGCGCGCCCAGCGCGCCCGCGCCATCCTGCTGATCGGCTCCGGCTTCCAGGACCGCGCCTGGGAACGCGCCCTCGCCGCGGAACTCGACCCGTACGTCCGCGCGGGCGGCCGGGTCGCGGTGCTGAGCCGGCACCGCAGCCTGCGCGCGGACGCGGTGCTGCCCGACAACCGGGGCGGTGCGGCCGCCCTCGCCCGCACCCTGGTGGCCCGGGGACACCGTGAGTTCGGCGTGCTCACCGGCCCGCCGGCCCTGACCACCGTCCACGACCGGCTCTCCGGCTTCCGGCAGGAGCTGGAGGCGGCGGGGATCGCGCTGCCTCCCGGCCGCGTCGTCCGGGGGCCGTTCACCCGCGACGGCGGTTACGCGGCGGCGCGCACCCTGCTGGCCCGGGGTGAGCGCCCCACCTGCGTCTTCGCGGTGACCGATGTGATGGCGGTGGGGGCGCTGGCCGCGTTCCGGGAGCTGGGGGTGCGGGTGCCCGAGGACATCTCGCTCGCGGGCTTCGACGACATCCCCCTCGTCCGCGAACTCTCCCCGCCCCTCACCACGGTCGCGCTCCCGCTCGCGGCGATGGGGCAGCAGGTGATGGGCCTCGCGCTGCGGGAACCGCGCGGCCCCCGGTCGCGGCTGGTGCGGGTGGGCGGCGAGGTCGTCCTGCGGGAGAGTGTCACCGACGCCCGGTGAGGGGTGCGCGGGAGTGCGCCGGGTTGCCGGGTGCGGGCGGCGGGACGGACGCGCCGGTGACGGTGCGCGGGCCGGCCGCAGGGCGGTACGCGGGGCCGGGCGTGGGGCGGTGCGCGGGCCGGGCGTGGGGCGGTGCGCGGGCCGGGCGTGGGGCGGATGCGTGCGCGCCGGGGCGTGCACACCCCGGCCGGGGTGTGTCGTGCGCGCGCCGGATGTCACCCCTGTGCGCCGGTGTCTGCGATCCGATCCCGCACCGGAACCGGTGACTTTCGGTCCCAACCGGCGAGGAATCGATTCCGCGGACGGGCGCGCGCGGTCACCCCGGAGCGCGGGAGCGCCCCCGAAAGGGCCCGTTCGCGCCGATGACGGCGAGATCCGGCCGATCGGGAGGTGGCAGCGCGACACCGGCGGGGAAGGGTCGGTGGTGACCGTGGCCGGGGACATGCGGGGCGCTTCCGCCGGGGAATCCGCCCTGTCCCGGTCCGGAACGGTCAACAGACCGAGGTGGCAGGGGAGCTCGCGATGGACGGATACTTCGCCGGCAGGTCGCACCACAGGCTGCGCGATCAGGTGAGGGAGTTCGCCGAGCGGGAGGTGCGGCCCCGCGTCCCGGCCATGGAGTCGGCGCGGACGGTGGACCGGGAGCTGTCCCGGCGGATCGCCCGCCAGGGCTGGCTCGGGGTCACCGTCGGCACGGAGTACGGCGGTTCGGGCCTGGGTCATCTCGCCAAGACCATCGTCATCGAGGAGCTGTCCCGGGTGAGCGGCGCCATGGGCGCGATGGTCCAGGCGTCCCAGCTCGGCGTCGCCAAGATCGTCCACTTCGGCAGCGACGAGCAGAAGAAGAGCTGGCTGCCGGCGATAGCCGCCGGCGAGTGCCTGCCGACCATAGCCGTCACCGAGCCGGAGTCGGGCGGCCATGTGCTGGGCATGGGGGCCACCGCCGTCCGCGACGGGGACGACTACGTGCTCAACGGCCGCAAGGTGTTCGTGGGGAACAGCCATGTCGGCGATCTCCACGGTGTGGTGGCGCGGACGGGGCCCGGCTCCGGCGGCCTGACGGCCTTCCTCGTCGAATCGGGCCGCCCCGGCTTCCGGACCGGCGAGCAGCGTCCGACGATGGGCCTGCACGGATTCGGCTTCGGGGAGCTGGTCTTCGAGGACTGCCGGATCCCCGCGTCGAGCCGGCTGGGCGACGAGGGCGACGGCCTGGCCGTGGCGTACTCCTCCAGCGTCCTGTACGGGCGGGCCAATCTCACGGCTGTGTCCCTCGGCATCCACCGGGCGATCCTGGAGGAGACGACGCGCTTCTGCGAGGAGCGCCGGCGCTACGGTAAGCCCCTGCACGAACTGCCCTCGGTGAAGCTGAAGCTGGGCGCCATGCAGTCCCGGCTGATGACGTCGCGGCTGGCCGCCTACCACGCGGTGCACCTGCTGGACGAGGGGCTGCCGTGCGACGCGGAGCTGATGAACGCCAAGCTGGTCAACGTGGAGTCGGCGATCGACTCGGCCCGGTGCGCCATGGAGGTGCACGCGGCAGCCGGGCTGTTCACCGACCGCCCGGTGGAGCGCTATCTGCGCGACGCGCTGCACATGTTCGCGCCCGCGGGCACCTCGGACATCCAGTTGCTGCGCCTCGCGGAGGTGGCCCTGGGCACGGCGAAGGGGCAGTGGTCGCAGCGGCTGTCCGGCGCGGTGCGGATGGCGCACGCCGGCTGAGGGCCGGACGGGGGCGGGGCAGCGGGGGCGGATTCAGATCCGGCCGTCCTCCCTGCGGTGGATCTGCTCGATCAGCTCGGCGGCGAGCGACTTGATGGTCACCAGGCCCGCCCTGCCCCAGGGCCTCGGTTCGGTGTCGACGACGCAGATCGTGCCCAGCGCGATGCCGGTGCGGTCGATCAGCGGCGCGCCGAGGTAGGAGCGGATGCCGATCTCGTCGACGACGGGGTTGCCGGCGAACCGCGGGTAGTCGCAGACGTCCTCCAGCACCAGCGCCTTGCGCCGCACCACCACATGCGGGCAGTAGCCGTGGTCGCGTGCCATGAAGCGGCCGACGCCGGCGGAGGCGGCCGCGTTCAGGTCGCCGCCGCGGGTGCCCTCGGGGGTGTGCAGCCCCGCGAAGAACTGCCGTTTCTCGTCGATGAAGTTGACCATCGAGTACGGGGCGCCGGTCACCTCCGCCAGGCGCTGCGCGAAGGCGTCGAACGCGGCGTCCGGGCGGTCGCCGAAGCCGAGTTCGCGCAGTCGCCGCACCCGGTCGGGCGCCTCCCGGTCCACCGGGGTGAGCAGCAGATGGCCGGTGGGGTCGTACGTCATCGCGGTGCTCCATGGCTCGGTGCCGTGCCCGGCACGAGGGCGGTTGCGGTCGTCAGGAGGTGCTGGACGAGGGTGACCAGGGTCCGGATGCCGGAGCTGGCGATGCGCGCGTCGCACAGCACGACCGGCACCTGCGGTCGGAGGTCGATCGCCGCCCGGACCTCCTCGGCGTCGTAGCGGTAGGCGCCGTCGAACTCGTTGACGGCGACGACGAAGCCGATGCCGCGCCGTTCGAAGAAGTCCACGGCCGAGAAGGAGTCCTCCAGGCGCCGGGTGTCGGCGAGGACGACGGCACCGAGCGCGCCCTCGGAGAGTTCGTCCCACATGAACCAGAAGCGCTCCTGGCCGGGTGTGCCGAAGAGGTAGAGCACATGGCGGGCGTCGAGCGTGATGCGTCCGAAGTCCATGGCGACGGTGGTCGTCCGCTTGGACTCGATGCCGTCGAGCCGGTCGGTGCCGACGCCGGCCTGGGTGAGGAGTTCCTCGGTGCTGAGCGGGTCGATCTCGCTCACCGCGCCGACGAACGTCGTCTTCCCCACGCCGAAGCCGCCGGCCACCAGGATCTTCAGCGCCGTCGGGAAGAGGTCGCCGTCCGCGGCGCCACCGCGGTCACAGACGTCGTCGCAGTCCATCGAGCACCGCCTCCAGCAGTGAACGGTCCGTGGGTGTGTCGTGGGTGCGCGGCGCCCGTGCGGTGACCGCGCCGCAGTCCACGAGGTCGGAGAGGAGCACCTTGGTCACGACGGCGGGCAGCCTCAGATGGGCGGAGATCTCGGCGACGGACGTCGGGCCGTGGCAGAGGCCGAGGGCCAGGGCGTGCTCCGGGCCGAGATGCGTCTGGGGGGTGGTGCCGGTCGCCATGACCAGGGAGAGCAGGTCGAGTGCCGCCGTCGGACGCGTGCGGCCGCCGCTGACCGTGTACGGCCGGATCAGCCGGCCGGCCGCGTCGTCGAGCCACGGTCCGTCCATGGGCGAGGGCACCGTCACTGCCCCGGGATGCCGGTGGCCCCGGCGGCGGTGCGCGCCGGTGTGGCGAGGTAGGGGCGCACGCTCTTGACCAGCATGGCCATCTCGTAGCCGAGCACGGCGGCGTCGGCCTCGCGGCCGGCGAGCACGGCCAGACAGGTGCCGGATCCGGCCGTGGAGACGAAGAGCAGGGTGGAGTCGAGTTCGACGACCACCTGCCGTACCTCGCCGCCGTCGCCGAAGCGGGTCCCGGCGCTGCGGCCGAGGGAGTACAGCCCGGAGGCGAGGGCGGCCATGTGGTCGGCGCTGTCGGCGTCGAGGCCGTGCACCGACTTCACCAGCCCGTCGGAGGAGAGCAGCACCGCGTTGCGGGTGTGGGGCACGCGCTGGACGAGACCGCTGAGCAGCCAGTCGAGGTCCGCGGCATGGCCGGCCGGCATCTCGCTCGCCATGGTCATCTACTCCTTGGTGGTGGTGTCGTCGAGGTACGGACCGGGCGCGGGGGCGCTCGGGTGGGCCGCCTCGGCGAGTCCGATGCCGCGCTGGAACGCGGCCATCAGGCCGGGGTCGTGCAGTTCGGGTTCCGCGTCCGGGCGCGGTGCGGGGGCTTCGCGCAGTTGCGGGACGAGGTGTTCCTGGCTGCGGCGGCGGGGCAGTTGGGGGCGGCCCGTCGTGCCGCGTACCGGTGTCGCCGGGGGCGGTTCGCCTTCGGCGCCCGGGGGCGGCGGGGGCGCGTCGTGGAGTGCGGGCGCCGGGGGCGTCCGGTGGGTGCGGCCGGGGCGGGCGGCGGCCGGGTTGGGCCGGTCGTTCCGGTCGCCGCGCACGGGCAGCGGCGCGAGCGCGGGGACGGCCCGGTCCTGCTCCCGCTGCGCGGGCAGGGCGGGGTGCGCGGGGTCGTGCGCGTCGGCGCGCGGTGCGAGTCGGTGCGCGGGGGCCGCCGGACGCGGCGGCTCGTGCGCGGGCGCGGTAGGGAGTGCCGGTTCGTGCGCGGGGGCGGCGGGGTGCGCCGGTTCGTGCGCGTCGGGGCGCGGTGCGGGTGGGTGCGCGGGGGCGTGGGTGCCGGGGCGCGGGTCGGTTCCGTCGGCGGGCCGCGCCTGGACGGGGGCGGCGGCGGGCGTCGTGGGGGTCCGCTGCCCGGCGGGTCCGCCGGGGTCGGCGCCGAGCAGGCCCTGCGGCAGGACGAGGACGGCCTGCACTCCCCCGTAGATGTTGGACTGCAGACGGACCGCGATGCCGTGCCGGCGGGCGAGGGCGGAGACCACGAAGAGGCCGATGCGGCCGTCCTGGAGCAGATGGGCGACGTTGACCTGGTCCGGGTCGGTGAGCAGGGCGTTCATCTTCTCCAGCTCACCGGCGGGCATGCCGAGCCCCCGGTCCTCGACCTCCACGGCGAGCCCGGCGGTGACGTGCTGCGCGCGCAGCAGGACCTGGGTGTGCGGCGCGGAGAAGAGGGTGGCGTTCTCGACGAGTTCGGCGAGCAGGTGGATCACGTCGGCGACGGCGTGTCCGCGCAGGGTGCCGTCGATCGGGGGGACGAGTTTGACGCGGGGGTACTGCTCGACCTCGGCGATGGCCGACCTGAGCACCTCGGTCATGGTGACCGGGTTGGACCACTGCCGGCGGGAGATGGCGCCGCCGAGCACGGCGAGGTTCTCCGCGTGCCGCCTGATGCGGGTGGCGAGGTGGTCGACGTGGAAGAGGCCCTTGAGGAGTTCCGGGTCCTCGACCTCGTTCTCCAGTTCGTCGAGGAGCTGGATCTCCCGGTGTACGAGCGACTGGAGGCGGCGGGCGAGGTTGACGAAGACCTCGACCTTCTGTTCGTTGCCGACGCTGCTGGAGAGCCGGGACGCCTGGACGACGGCGCTGACGGCGGCGTCGTGCGAGCGGTTCAGCTCGTGGGTGAGCAGGTCGAACTCGTCCCCGCCCCGGGGGCCGGGGGCGGCCGGGGCGGGGCGGGGCGGGGGGCCCTCGCCGCGGCGGAGGCGGTCGACGACGGCGCGCAGTTCGGCCTGTCCGCGGGCGGTGCTGCGGCGCAGTGCGGAGGCGCGCCCGAGGACGGTGCGCGCGGTCCGCTCGGCGCCCAGCGCGGCGACGGCGACGGCCGTTATGGCGAGGGCGGCCATGCCGAGGAGGACGACCCACAGGGTGAAGGTCGGTTCGGGGGATGCCGCCCGCAGCACGAAGGTGACGGCCGCCGCGCCGCTGAGGGCGGCGACCACCGTCGGCAGGACGGCGGTGCGCAGCAGTTGGGGTCGTATGCGGGCTTCCGGAGGGAGCGGTGCGTCGTGCGACCGCCCCGGCGACGACAGGGCGCGGGGGCCCGGCCGGCCGTGTCGCCCGCCCTCGCGGCGTTCGGATCGCGTGGCGGGTGCGCGAAGGTGAGACATCAGCGTCCTTGGTACGTGGGGCCCCAGGAATCGGCGTGGTGCGGATGGGCGACGGCACACGGGCGGGCCGGGGTGACAGGGGGAACGGAGCCCGCCGTTGATCGCCGGCAACACACGGTAGTCGCGGACGGAAGGCGTCCGAGAGCCAGTCGGCAAACTTGCCCACCGAAGGTCCCGCTCTGGTATGAGCCACCGCACGGCCTTGCGATTCCCAGGCCGCCCGGCGGGGGGGCCGGTGCGTTCCGCGCCTGATGGCGGGGCCGCCGGTACGGCCCGGCGTCCCCGGGCGCCGCGCGCCGGGCCGGGTCCCCGGGTGCGCGGGCCGGGGCGCCCGCGGGGTGTCACAACACCCGAAAGAGTGAGCCCCGGGCGCCGGAGGTGACGCTGCCCGCGCACGGGCGCCGGGGCGGGTCTCCCCCGCCCCGGCGCCCGTTCACCTGGTCAGGACCCGGCCGCGGACGGGGCCGGCTCCGCGTCCGGCCGCTTCGGGGCGAAGGGGCCCTCCAGCGCGGCCCATTGCAGGAGCAGGACGGTCTTGCCGTCGGCGATGCGCCCGTCGCGGGTCATGGCGAGCGCCTCGGAGAACGGCACTTCGAGGACCTCGATGTCCTCGCCGTCCTCCTCCAGGCCGCCCCCGGCGCCGGTCCGGTCGGCCGGTGTGTAGGGGCCGGCGAAGAAGTGGAGGCGCTCCGTCACGGAGCCCGGGCTCATGTAGGCGGCGAGGACACGGGTGAGCGGGCCGAGGGTGACGCCGAGTTCCTCGGCGCTCTCGCGCCGGACGGCGGCCTCCGGGTCGTCCGCGTCGAGCAGTCCGGCGGCGGCCTCCACGAGCATGCCGTCGGGGTGGCCGTTGACGTAGGCGGGGTAGCGGAACTGCCGTGTGAGCAGCACCCGTTCGCGTGCGGTGTCGTAGGGCAGGACGACGGCGCCGTCGCCGCGGTCGTAGGTCTCCCGCTGCTGGGTCTCCCAGCGCCCGTCGCGGCGGCGGTAGTCGAAGGTGGTGCGCCGCAGGACGTGCCAGCCCCGGGAGGTGAGCTCGACGTCGCGGACCACGACGCCGGGGTTGCGGTCGAGCCCGCGGCCGGCCCGGTCGAGCCCGGTGCGGCCGCGGTGGTCCGGGACGTCGACGCCGGGGCGGCCGGTCACCGGGCCTCCTGCGGGGTGCGGCGGGGGATCTCGGCCGCGTCGTGGTAGACGGGCAGGCCGCGTCGGCGGGCGGTGGCGACGTCCTGGTCGGCCCCGGCGGACGCGCCGGGCAGGCGGAGCACGGCGTCGCAGTGGGCGAGCAGCCGGTCGGCGGTGGGGTAGAGCACCTGGTCGGCGAGCGGGTCGGTGGGGCCGGCGCCGGCGGAGCGCAGCACGGGCAGGGCTATCCACTCGCCGATGACGGGCACGTGTCCGGCGGCGAAGACCGGCCAGGCGGCGGCTTCGAGTGCTTCGAGGTTGGCGGCCATGGCCGCAGGGTCGCCGCCGGTGCCGGAGCGGTAGGGGCCGGCGATCAGGATGAGCAGGGGCTTGTCGTTCATGAGTGGTACCGTACACGCAGAAACGTGCAAGAACAGGAGAGAGTGTGCATGCTGGCTGCTGAACGACGCGACCACCTGCTGGGTCTGCTCGCCCGCGAGGGCAAGATCGTCGCCAAGGACGTCGCCGCCGGGCTGGGGATCTCCGAGGACAGCGTGCGGCGCGATCTGCGCGATCTCGCCGCCGAGGGCCTGTGCCAGCGCGTCTACGGGGGCGCGCTGCCCGTCTCGCCCGCGGTGGTCGGCTACGCCGCCCGGCAGTCCGTCGCCCCGGACGGCAAGCAGAAGGTCGCCACGGCGGCGGCCGGCCTGGTGGAACCGGGCGGCACGGTGATCCTCGACGGCGGGACGACCGCCCTCGCCGTCGCCCACGCTCTGCCGCGGGACCTCGACTGCACCGTGATCACCCACAGCCCGACCGTCGCCGCGGCCCTGCTCGACCACCCCCGCGCCGAGCTCTTCCTGCTCGGCGGCCGCGTCTTCAAGCACTCGGCCGTGACCTGCGGCGCCGCCGCCGTCGAAGCGGCCCAGAACGTCTCCGCCGACCTCTGCCTGCTCGGCGTCACCGGCGTGCACCCCGAGGCCGGCCTGACCACCGGCGACGCCGACGAGGCGGCGATGAAGCGCGCCCTGTCCGCCCGCGCCGCGGACACCTGGATCCTCGCCTCCTCCGAGAAGATCGGCACCGCCTCACGCTTCCGCGTCCTCCCCTTCCCCGAGATCACGGGCCTGATCACGGACACCCCTCCGACCGACCCGGCCGTCTCCGACCTGCGCGCCCTGGGGGTGGAGGTGCTCACCGCGGGGTGACGCCGGGCGGGCCGGCGGCCCCGCGCCGCGGGGCGGCGTCCCCAACCCGCGGACCGGCGACCACTCCCGCCGGAGGAAGCCCGTGCCTCGGCATGCCCCCTCGCACGCGCAGGGCCCCCGCCGGAGCGGGGGCCCTGCGCGTGCGAGCGGGGCGCTCAGGTCTCGACGACCGCGTCGGAGGCCGGGCGGTCGTGCGGGGTGAGGTCGAGGGCGGCGGCGGAGGTGCGCCAGTGGCGGTCGAGGGGGCGGGAGATCTCCAGCCACCAGCGGTCGGCCGGGAGCGGGCCCGCCGGCTCGAAGGGCTCGCCCGGGCGGGGGGAGGCGACCGGCTGGGCGTGCTCGTCCGCCGCGTCGTGGGTCCACTCCCCCGGCTCCGCCCACGCGTGCGGGGCGAGGTTGAAGGTGCCCCAGTGGATGGGGAGCAGGACGCCGTGGGGGCGGCCGCCCTGGAGGTCGAGGTGGGCGCGGACGCCCTCCTCGGGGGTCATGTGGATGTCGGGCCAGTACTCGGAGTAGGCGCCGATCTGGATCATGGTGGCGTCGAAGGGGCCGTGCCGGCGGCCGATGTCGGCGAAGCCGGGGAAGTACCCGGTGTCGCCGCTGTGGTAGATCCGGTGCTCGGGGCCGGCCACGGCCCAGGACGCCCACAGGGTGTGCTGCTGATTGCGCAGGCCCCGGCCGCAGAAGTGGCGCGCGGGGGTGGCGGTCAGGCGCAGCCCGGAGATCTCGGCGCTCTCGTGCCAGTCGAGCTCGCGCAGCCGGTCGGGGGCCACGCCCCAGCGCTCCAGGTGGGCGCCGACGCCGAGGGGCACGGCGAAGACGGTGCCGGTGCCGGCCAGGGCCTTGATCGTGGGGAGGTCGAGGTGGTCGTAGTGGTCGTGGGAGATCACGACGACGTCGACGGTGCCGAGGGTGGCGATCGGCACGGGGACGGGGTGCAGCCGCTTGGGGCCGACGAAGTCGAACGGGGAGCAGCGGTCGCCCCAGACGGGGTCGAAGAGGACCCGGCGCCCGTCGATCTCGGCGAGGACGCTGGAGTGGCCCATCCAGGTCAGCCGGAGGCCCGAGGCCGGGGGCCTGGCCAGATCGGCGAGGGTGGTGGGGTGGACGGGGATGCGGTCGGTGGGGGCACGCCGGCTCCGGGCCTCCTTCTCGAAGTAGATCTTCGCGAATTCGGTCATGGAGGCGCCGGACGGCCTGGTCCTCGCGCCCACCGGGTTCTGGAAGGAGCCGTCCGCGAAGTTCGGCGAGCGGCGGATGCGTGCCATGCGCTCACCGGCCGGGTCGGCGCCGAAGGCGGCCGTCCTGAGGCCGCGCAGCCGAGCACGCAGCGAGTGGGGGAAACCAGCGCCGGTCACGGCACCTCCTGGTGTCGGGGTCCATCCATTATGTGCAGTTTCGTACGTTTCGAGGGAAAGCGGGCGCACAGCGCCCCGAGGCCCCTTCCCTGGCAACGCCGACCCACGCCCCCGTGTTCCGGTCGGCGTTGCGGGCGGCCCGCGGCCCGCGCAGGGCGGACGGAGGGATGGACGGCAGACGGCGGCCGGGCGGACGGCAGGCGTGGGGCGGGCGGACGGCGGGGACGGGGCGCACGTTCCAGCCCGGGGGCGCACTGCCCCGCGCGCCGGGGCGCACGGGGCCGGGGCCCGTGCGGTGCCGTGCACCCAACCGGTCCGGGAAAGCCCGGAATTCATGGCTCCGCGGGCTGGACCGGGGCCAAGATCCGCTGTGTAGGGTGACCGCCGTGGGCAGAGTGCGAAGAAGCGTCCCCGAGCGGCGGGAGGAGTTGCTCACCGCCGCCGTCGAGCAGATCGAGGAGCACGGCGCAGCCGCCGTCCGGATCGCCGACGTCGCCGCGTCGCTCGGTGTGAGCAACGCGCTCGTGCTCTACCACTTCGCCTCGAAGGAGCAGCTCGTCTCGGCGGCCTTCACCCATGCCGCCGACGCCGACCTGGCCCATCTGCGCAGACTGCTCGGCCGCCGCACCTCGGCGCTGCGCCGGCTGCGCACCGCCGTGCGCTGGTACGCGCCGACCGGCCAGGCGAAGGGGTGGCGGCTGTGGATCGAGGCATGGTCGGTGTCCCTGCGGGATCCGGCCCTGCGGGAGGTCTCCCGGGGCCTGGACCAGCAGTGGAAGGCGGCGCTCACCGAGGTGATCGCGCAGGGCGCGGCGTCCGGCGAGTTCCGCTGCGACGACCCGGCGGCCGCCGCCTGGCGGCTCACGGCCTTCCTCGACGGGCTCGCGGTGCAGATGACCTCGTACGAGGGGACGCTGTCGCGGGCGGCGATGCTGGAGTGGACGGACGACGCCCTGGCCAGGGAGCTGGGCGTCGACCGCGCGGAGCTCACCGCGACCGCCCGCTGACACCCCCGCCCGCTGACGCCCCCGGCCGCTGACACCCCCGCCCGCGCGACACGTGACCGGGGCTGCCCGGGGGGCGGACGCCGCCCGGCACGCAGGCCGCCCGGCCGGGCGGATGCCCGCGCGGCAGCGGCTCAGAGCGGCAGCAGGTCGGGGCGCTTGGCCAGGACGTGGTCGCCGGAGCTCTCGCCCCGCAGCCGGCGCCCGATCCACGGCCCGAGGTACTCGCGGGCCCATTGGATGTCGTCGCGCCGGACCTCGAGCTGCCCGCGCGGGGGCAGCGGCGGCCACGGCTGGTCCGGGTCGGCGGGCACCCGGAGGCCGAGGACCTGGGCGGCACGCAGGGCGACCCTGGTGTGCCCCTCGGGCGAGAGGTGCAGCCGGTCCGCGTCCCAGGCGCGCCGGTCCTGGACGGACTTCAGCGACCAGAGGTCGAGGACCGGGCAGCCGTACCGGTCGGCGATGGCCCGCACATGGGCGGTGTAGGTGGCGATCTTGCCCCGCAGGTGCCGCAGGACGGGCACGTCACGGGTGTCGAAGCCGGTGGTCACCATGACGGTGCCGACGCACGACGTCAGGTCGGCGACGGCGGCCTCGAAGCGCTCGGCCACGGCGTCCGGGTCGCTGCCCGGGCGGATGATGTCGTTGCCGCCCGCGCAGAAGCTCACCAGGTCGGGTGCGAGCTCCTTGGCCCTCGGGACCTGCTCGGCCACGATCTGGTCGAGCAGGCGGCCGCGTACGGCGAGGTTGGCGTAGCGGAAGCCGTGTTCGGGGGCGAGGTCGTCGAGGAGGACCGCGAAGCGGTCCGCCCATCCGACGAACGTCCCGTCGGGGGCGGGGTCGCCGACGCCCTCGGTGAAACTGTCACCGATCGCCGCGTACGACCCGAATGCGCCACTGTTCTCTGTTCTCGAATCGTCTGCCACGGGACAGCATCTTTCACCCGCGGATGTGACCTACGCGACCGTAAGGAGGGGTTGACGGGTGGTGATCTTTACCACCGGTCAACTTTTCCCCAAGCCGGAATACGCGGAATCCCCCGCTCCGCCGCCGGACGGAGCGAGGGACCCGGACCGGCCGCCCGAGGGCCGCCGGAAGGAGTGCGCGGGCGCCTCAGAGGGAGACGCCGTGCTGGCGCAGGTACGCCAGCGGGTCGACGTCCGAGCCGTAGGAGGCACCGGTGCGGATCTCGAAGTGCAGGTGCGGGCCGGTGGAGTTGCCGGTCGAGCCGGAGAGGCCGATCTGGTCGCCGCCGGTCACCGACTGGCCGCTGGAGACGGACAGCGAGGACAGGTGGGCGTACTGCGAGTAGGTGCCGTCGGTGTGCTGGATGACGACCTCGTTGCCGTACGAGCCACCCCATCCGGCCGACACGACGGTGCCGGCCGCGACGGCCTTCACGGAGGTGCCGGTGGCGGCGACGAAGTCGACACCGGTGTGGTAACCGCTGGACCACATCGCGCCGTTCTGGTGGTACGGCGTGGAGATGGTGGCACCGGGGACGGGCGCGGAGAACCCGGCGGCCGAGCTCTTGGCCGCAGAGCTCTCGGCCGCGGGCTTCTCGGCCGGCTCCGCCGCGGGGGCGGCCTTGCGCGCGGTGTCGCGGGAGGCCCGCGAGGAGTCGTCGGCGCGGACCTCGGGGTCGCTCTTGGCCTGGGACTTGGCGCCGATGGTGAGTTCGAGACCCGGGTGGATCAGGGACGGGTCGGCACCGATGGCGCGGCGGTTGTCGTCGAAGAGCTGCTTCCAGCCGCCGCGGACGTCCTGCTCGTCGGCGATCTTCGACAGGTAGTCACCGGCCACCACGGTGTACGTCTTGGGGGCCTTGGCGGCGGGGGCCTTCGCCGCGACGGACGCCGCGGCGGGGACCGAGGCGACGGCCGGGGCGGGCGCCGCTGCGGGGGCCGGGCCGGTGGCCGCACCGGCGGCGGTGGCACCGATCAGCGGGAGTGCGATGGCGGCGCCGCCGGTCCCGGCGACGACGAAGCCGCGGGTGATGGGGCCTGCCTTGGGACGACGGTGCTTACCCTTTCGGGGCATGGCGCTTTCCTCTCCGGCGCCTGCGAGGTGAGCTGTCGGGTTCGGGCTGGAGATGCCCGTTCGCGCGAGCTGCGCGATTTCACCCCAAGCCGTCCGAATTCTCCGGATACGGCGTACTACCTGGGTCCCCCGCTCCTGCCACACGTGGGTTCGGTTGGGAGTCCGGTCGGCGGCAGGATTAGGCGTTCCGTCCGGATCGAGCGTGACCGTAGGCGAACGGCGTCGGCGGAAACAAGCGTCGATTTCCGAAAGGCATTGCCGCGTCCGAATGGGCGCGGCATTTCCCGTCACCCTGCGTGGAGCGCGCCGGCCGGACGGCCTGCCCGGGGCGGCAGTTGAGCCCGGGGCGGCGGGCACGGTCCGTCACCGATGAGATCCTGCTCACCAGCCCGAGCCCATTTCCCTTTCATGCGGGGCACGTTATCCCCAAACCCTCAATTCGGACAGAATGCGCGAAAGGCTGTTCGGCGGCCTATTTGCCGCTCAAGATCGGCGGCATCGTCCGGCTTCGCCCCCTTTCCCCGCCGGCGGCTCCGCGGGGCGAAGGGGAGGGCGGCCGGGGGCCGTGGGGGCATGCCCGCACGACCCGGCGCGAACAGGACGATTGAATGATGAACGCGTGTCGTATGGTCGGGTTCGCGCCTCCGTCGGCGACCGCCGACGGCAGTCACCCGAAGGAGTCCACGTGACGCAGCAGCTGCCGCAGGCCCCGTCGACAGAGCCCGAACTCGCCGGAGTCCGCAATTTCCGCGACGTCGGCGGGCTGCCCACCGTGGACGGCCGGCGGGTGCGGCACGGCAGGCTGTTCCGCAGCGGACACCTCGCGCACGCCACGGCGAGCGACGCCGCGTACCTGTCCACGCTCGGTCTGCACACCGTCTTCGACTTCCGCAACGCCGCGGACCACCGGCTGGAGGGTCCGGACGTCGAGCTGCCCGGCGTGCGCAACGTCAACCTGCCGCTGAGCGACCCGGCGGACGGCGCGGAGTTCTGGCGGATGGTCCGCGACGGGAACCTCGACCAGCTCAAGGCGATCCTGGCGGACGGCAAGGGCGCGGACCGGATGATCGCCTCGTACCGCCTGATCGTCACCGAGCGGACGGCCGAGCACAGCCGGGTGCTGCACTCGCTCGCCGAGGACAGCGTGCCCGCGCTGATGCACTGTGCGGCGGGCAAGGACCGCGCCGGTCTCTCCGTCGCCGTCACCCTGCTCGCGGTCGGCGTGGAGCGCGAGGCGATCGAGGCGGACTACCTGAAGTCCAACGACCCGCACCGCCGCTACAAGGTGCGCCGCAGCTCCGACTCCCCCGAGGCGATGTCCGCGGAGGTCATGGAGCTGCTCAACCCGCTCTTCGACGCGCGGGCCGCCTACCTCGCGGCGGCCTTCGAGACGATCGACGAGACCTGGGGCGGGACGGAGCGGTACTTCTCCGAGGGGCTCGGCCTCTCCCCCGAGACCCGGGAGCGGCTGCGCGAGCGGCTCGTCGAGGACGCCTGAGCCCGCCCGGGCGCGGAACCCCGGCCGGGGGGACCCGCCCCCGGTCCCGCCCGGCGGGCGGCCGGCGGGCGGCCGGCGGGCGGGCGGCGGGCGGGCGGGCGGCCGGCGGCGGGGCTACTGGTTCCGAGCGCCGACGAGGAACAGCAGGTAGAGGAAGCCGGCCACGAGGTGGCCGGCGATCAGATAGGCGAAGAGGCGGATCACCAGCCCGCGGGGGAAGCGGTCCTCACGCGGGCTCGCGCCCGGTCGCGCTCTGCCGTCCAGCGGATCGTGCGACATGTCCTGGATCACGTACCTTCCGGGTCAGACGTGCGGATGGAAGTCGGGGCTCTGGAGCAGCGTGTGCATGAAGAGCAGCTCCGCCCCGTCGGAGGTGGCGGCGGCGATCCGGTGGGGGGTCAGCGAGTCGAAGTGGGCGCTGTCGCCGGGCGCCATCTCGTGGACGGTGTCGCCGAGGACGAGGCGCAGGCGGCCGTCGAGGACGTACAGCCACTCCTCGCCGGGGTGCACCCGGACCAGGTCGCCCTGGGCGCCGTACGGCACCACCACCCGCAGCGCCTGCATGGCGCGGCCGGAGGCGCCGACCTGGTGGTACGTCCAGCCGTCGGCGTTCATCGGGGCGGCCCGGCCGCCGCGGATGACGGGCTGCTCCTCGGGCGGCAGCTCGCCGAGCACCTCGCCGACCGTCGTACCGTAGATCCTGGCGAGAGCGAGGAGCATCGGCAGCGAGGGCTGGCGGTGCCCGGTCTCCAGGCGGGACAGATGGGCGGGCGAGAGCCCGGCGCGCAGGGCGGCGGCCTCCAGGGTGAGCCCTCTGCTGCGGCGCAGGTCGCGCAGCCGGGGGGCGACGCGGTCGAGCCCGTCGGCCGGCGTCGCGGCGGATGTGGTCATGTGACCATTGCGCCACCTGCTTGCCGCTGAGGCAAGTTTCTTGCCCCTGAGGCAAAAACGGGGCGGGCGAGCCCGAGGGCGGCGCGGAGCTGGGCCGGGCCGCGCTCAGCGGTTGCCGACGGCCTGGCGCACCAGGGTCCTGCCGAAGTCCCACATCAGTCCGCCGCCGTTGTGGGCGTCGTCCATCACGGCGGTGAACGCCGACACGAAGCGGTCGACCTCCCGCTCGCCGATGATCAGCGGCGGGATCAGCTTGATCACCTCCAGGTGGTCCCCGGAGACCTGGGTGAGGATCCGGTGCCGCTGGAGCAGGGGCACCACGACCATCTGCGCGAAGAGTCCCTTGCGTGCCGCCTGGAGCATCGCCCAGCGGCTGCGGAGCCTGATCGACTCGGGCCGGCCGAACTCGATGCCGATCATCAGTCCCCGGCCTCGGACCTCGTGCAGCAGCTCGTACCGGTCGACGAGGGCGGCGAGCCGGGAGCGCAGCAGTTCGCCGGTGACCCGCGCGTTGGCGACGACGTGCTCGTCCTCCAGGACCGCGAGCACGGCGAGGCCGGACGCCATCGCCTGCGCGTTGGAGCCGAAGCTCGCGGAGTGCACCAGGACCCGGTCCATGGAGGAGTAGACCTTCTTGAAGATCCAGTCCTTGCCGAGGGTCGCGCCCACCGGGACGTAGCCGCCGGAGAGCGCCTTCGCCACACAGACCAGGTCGGGCTCGACGCCCGCCTCGTACTGGAAGGCGTAGAAGTCGCCGGTGCGGCCGAGGCCGGTCTGCACCTCGTCCGCGACGAGCAGCGCGCCGTGGGCGTGCAGCAGTTCCTGGGCGGAGCGGAGGTAGCCGGGCGGCGCCGCGTGGACGCCCTTGCCCTGGATCGGTTCGACGACGAGGGCCGCGACGTCCCCGGCGCGCAGTTCGCGCTCCAGGGCGTCGAGGTCGCCGAGCCCGACGGCCGTGTCGGGCAGCAGCGGGGCGAAGCCGTCCCGGAAGGCGTTCTCCCCGTTGACCGACAGCGCGCCGGCGGTGAGGCCGTGGAAGGCGTGGGCGCAGTACAGGACCCGCGGCCGGCCGGTGGCGCGGCGGGCGAACTTGAGCGCGGTCTCCACCGCCTCCGTGCCGCTGTTGCCGAAGAAGACCCGGTCGAGGTGGGGGGTCTGGGCGAGCAGCCGCTCGGCGAGGAGTCCGGGCAGCGGCTGGCAGTCGAAGCGGGTGAGGTCGGCGAGCTGGGCGTCGAGCACGTCGTGCAGCGCCTTGCGGACGACGGGGTGGTGGCGTCCGAGGCCCATGACGCCGAAGCCGCCGAGCATGTCGAGGTAGTCGTTGCCCTCGGCGTCCCAGAAGTAGGCGCCCTCGGCCCGTTCGTAGACCTTGTCGAAGCCGATGGTGCGCAGCATCCGGGGCAGTTGGTGGTTGAGATGGCGGCTGTGCAGCTCGTAGCGTTCCGCTCCGCGCCGCGCCAGCAGCTCCGTCAGGTCGAAGCCTCCGGGTGGCCTGGTCATCGCTCGCCTCTCCTCATCCGCCTCGCTCCTCGCTCCCGGCTCCGGGGCCGGTCCCGCCGCGCCGGCGGCCGCCGTGCGGCCGCCTCGCGCCTCCGGCTAGCCCGACACCGACTCGCGCGCGGCGCGCAGCGACTCCTTGAGGGAGCCCATGGTGGCGAGGACGGCGGTGGGCTCGTAGCCGCAGTGCGCCATGCAGTTGGCGCAGCGGTCGTCCTTGCCGCGGCCGTAGGAGTCCCAGTCGGTCTCCTCGATGAGCTGCCGGTAGGTGGGCACGTAGCCGTCGGCCATCAGGTAGCAGGGCCGCTGCCATCCGAAGAGCGAGTAGTTGGGGATCGCCCAGGCGGTGCAGGGGAAGTCGGCCCTGCCCTCCAGGAAGTCGAGGAAGAGCGGCGAGTGGTTGAGCCGCCAGCGCCGCCGGTTGCCGCCGGAGAACGCCTTGCGGAAGAGCTCCCGGGTCTGCTCGACGCCGAGGAAGTGCTCCTGGTCGGGGGCCTTCTCGTAGGCGTAGGCGGGCGAGATCATCATCTCGTCGACCTTGAGGTCGTCGTTGAGGTAGTCGAGGACCTCGATGACGGTCTGCGGGGTGTCGGTGTTGAAGAAGGTCGAGTTGGTGGTGACCCGGAAGCCGCGCCGCTTGGCCTCCTTGATCGCCTCCACCGCCTCGTCGAAGACGCCCTCCTTGGCCACCGAGGCGTCGTGCCGCTCGCGCAGCCCGTCGATGTGCACGGCGAACGCGAAGTAGGGCGAGGGCGTGAACTTCTCGATCTTCTTGCGCAGCAGCAGGGCGTTGGTGCAGAGGAAGACGTACTTCCTGCGGGCGACGAGCTGGCGGACGATCTCGTCGATCTGGGGGTGCATCAGCGGTTCCCCGCCGGCGATGGAGACCATCGGCGCACCGGACTCCAGGACCGCCCCGACCGCCTGCGCCACCGGCATCCGCTGCTTGAGCACACCGGCCGGATGCTGGATCTTCCCGCATCCCTCGCACGCGAGGTTGCACGCGTAGAGCGGCTCCAGTTCGACGATCAGCGGGAACTTCTCCCGCCTGCGGAGCTTCTGTTCGAAGAGATACGTACCGACCCTGATGGTCTGGCGGAGCGGCATGGCCATCTGGCTCACCTCCTGGGGAGCAGCGAAGAACGGTGCCATTCGTGGAATGCGGGAAGCACGGCGCGCAGGACGCGGAAGGCCGATATTCCCCCGCGTACCGTGCCGATACGGACCAGCTCGTGCTCCGGGGCGTCCACGACCACCCGGACGGCGGCAACCGGGCGGGGTCCGGCGCGCAGGGCGCTGCCCAGCGTGGCGGCGGACTCCATGTCGACGGCGATCGCGCCGGTGGCCTCCAGCAGGGCGCGTTCCGGGCCGCGCACCACGTGGTCGACGCCCGCCAGGACCCCGCCGTGCACGGTACGGCCGGGGACGGCCCGGGCGACGGCCTCGCGCAGCAGGGCGGCGTCGGTGCAGGGGGTGACGACGCCGCCGGCGCTCGTCCGGTCGGCGACGACGAGGTCTCCGGGGTGCATGCCGGGCACCAGGCCGGCGCAGAAGCCGGAGGCGATGACGGCGGCCGTCCTGAGGGGTTCGGCGGAACAGGCCGCGAGGACGGCCCGCTCGGCGTTGGCCGGTCCCATGCCGGTGCGCAGGACCCGGGCCGCGCCGCGGCCCGCGCCCCGGCCCGTGAGGCCGCCCCGCAGGGCGAGCCTCTCGATGCCGAGGGCGCAGGCGATCAGCAGCGGCGGGCCGGAGCCGTCGGGTCCCGGCTCGGTGCCCATCAGCGGCCCCTGCGGGCGGCCGCGGCCCCGACCACCGGTTCGCCGTGGACGTACCGGCCGAGCGCGGTGAGCGGGAAGACCTGCCGGTAGAGGTGGTAGTTGATGGAGAAGTCCCAGGGGAAGCCGGTGCCGGTGAACTCCGGTTCGTCCCAGGAGCCGTCGGGGAGCTGGGCGGCCGTCAGCCAGGCGACGCCGCGGCGGGCGGCGGTGCCGTCCTCCTCGCCCGCCGCGAGGAGCGCGAGCAGCGCCCAGGCGGTCTGGGACGCGGTCGAGGTGCCGCGGCCGATCGAGCCGCGTTCCCGGTAGGAGCGCAGGTCCTCGCCCCAGCCGCCGTCGTCGTTCTGGACGGAGCGCAGCCAGCCGACGGCGCGGCGGACGGCGGGGTGGGCGGCGGGCAGTCCGGCGGCGATCAGGGCGGGGACGACCGAGCCGGTGCCGTAGAGGTAGTTGACGCCCCAGCGGCCGAACCAGGCGCCGCTGGGCTCCTGTTCCGAGAGCAGCCACTGGATGCCGCGCCGGGTGCGGGGGTGGTCGGCCATGCCCTCGTATGCCAGCATCTCGACGACGTGGGCGGTGACGTCGGCGGACGGCGGGTCGATCACCTCGCCGAAGTCGCAGAACGGCAGTTTGTTGGGGAGGGTGCCGGTGTTGTCGGCGTCGAAGGCGCCCCAGGCCCCGTTGCGGGACTGCATGCCGAGGTTCCAGCGGACGCCGCGGGCGACGGCCGCGTCCACGCGCGCCGGTTCGGGGTGGTCGACCCGGCGGAGCGCGAGGACGACCTCAGCGGTGTCGTCGGTGTCGGGGTAGTTGTCGTTGTGGAACTCGAACGCCCAGCCGCCGCTGCCGAGTTGGGGCCGGCGCACGGACCAGTCGCCGGGCCTGACGACCTGTTCGCCGAGCATCCAGTCGGCGGCCTTCACCAGTGCCGGGTGGTCGGCGGGCACGCCCGCGTCGGCCAGCGCCACGGTGGCGAGGCAGGTGTCCCACACGGGCGACTGGCAGGCCTCGATCATGCGCAGCGGCCGGCCGTCCTGCTCGCGCCAGACGGCGAAGCGGTCCAGCGAGGCGATCCCGGCGCGCATCACGGGGTGTTCGAGGTCGTAGCCGAGCAGGTGGAGGGCGATCACCGAGTAGACGGCCGGCGGCTGGATGCCGCCCCAGCAGCCGTCGTTCTCCTGGCGTTCGACGATCCAGCGGGCGGCGCTGTTCATCGCCGTGCGCCGCAGCCGGCGCGGCGCCACCCGGTGGTACAGGTGCAGGGCGCGGTCGGCGCGCTGGAAGAGGCCGTCCCAGGTGGTGGCGGGGGCCAGCGGCCGCGGCGGGCTGGGGTTGTCCGGGTCGGTGTGCAGTTCGTCCAGCGGGAACGGGGCGGGGCGCACCGGGCGCAGCGCGGACACCACGCTGAGCGGGACGATGGTCTGCCGGGCCCAGCAGCCGAAGGCGTAGATGTTCAGCGGGAACCACTTCGGCAGGAAGATGAGCTCCGGCGGGAGTTCGGGCAGGTCGTCCCACTTCCACCAGCCGAACAGGGCCAGCCAGATGCGGGTGAAGACGCGGCTGGCCGCGATGCCGCCCTGGCCGCGGATCCAGCTCGCGGCGCGCAGCATGTGGGGGTCGTCGGGCCGGTCGCCGGCGAGGCGCAGGGCCACGTAGGCCTCGACGGTGGTGGAGAGTTCGCCCGGGCCGCCGTAGAAGGAGGCCCAGGTGCCGTCGTCGCGCTGCTGTCCGCGGACGAAGCGGGCGGACGCCTCGGTGGTCGCCCGGTCGGAGATGCCGAGGAACTGCCGCAGCAGGAGGTCCTCGGCGTCCATGGTCACATTGGTCTCGAGGTCGCCCTTCCACCAGCCTTCGGTGTCCTGGCGTGCGAGCAGGTGCTCGACGGCGCGTTCCGCGGCGCGGGCGGCGCTCTCCTTGAGGTCGTGCGGGGCGGGGGCCTGGGGCTCCCGGGTGGTGGTACGGGTCTCGCCGGCAGGTGCGGAGCCGGCCCTCAGGGGCCCGCCGCTTCCGTCGGTCGTCGCAGTCATGGTCTCCCCTTCGTGGCAGTGTTCTCTGCTGAGCTGGGGTATGACGTCGGCCGGTGACGCGGTGGCGTCACCGGCCGGCGACGCGCTTCATATGGTGCGGCGGACGCTCCGCGGTGTGACGGTGCTGCCGGGGCTGCACGCGACGATGCCGCGTGTGACGTTTCTGCGCGGCGCGGTGGAGCGGCGCGCGGGGGTCCTGCGGGTGATGGCGATCATCTCTTTCGTACGACGACGAAGTCCGCGAGCGCGGTGAGCTGTGCGCGGACCGTTTCCGGCATGTCGACCCGGCCGAGCGCCTCGACGGCCACCGTGTGCTGGCGCCGGGCCTCCTGGGCGGTCCACTCGCGGCCGCCCGCCTCCTCGATGAGGGCCGCCCGGACGGCGAACTCCTCCTCGGAGAAGCTGTCGAAGTCATTGCTCTTGGCGTCGGCGGCGAGGAGTTCGGCGAGCCGCTCGGAGGCCGGTCCGCCCGCGGCGAGCGCGGCGACCACCGGGAGGGACTTCTTGCGCTGGCGCAGGTCGCTCCAGGTCTGCTTGCCGGTGGCGACCGGGTCGCCCCAGATGCCGAGCAGGTCGTCGACGGCCTGGAAGGCGAGGCCGAGGTGGTAGCCGTACGCCTCCAGGGTGTCGGCGGTCTCGTCGTCGGCGCCGCCGAGGACCGCGCCGATGGAGACGGCGCAGGCCAGCAGTGCGCCGGTCTTGTTTCCCTCCATCTCCAGGCACTCCTCGACGGTGACCCGCTCGCGGTGCTCGTAGGAGATGTCCTGCGCCTGGCCGTCGATGAGCTTGCGGGAGGCGGTGGTCAGCCGGCGGGTCGCCCGGCCGGCCTCCACGGTCCCGATCTCCAGCAGGAGTTCGTTGGCCAGCGCGAACAGCGCGTCGCCGACGAGGATCGCCTGGGCGGGGCCGTGCACCTTCCAGACGGTGTCGCGGTGCCTGCGCTGCTCGTCGCCGTCCATGAGGTCGTCGTGGAGGAGCGAGAAGTTGTGCACGAGTTCCACGGCGACGGCGCCGGGGATGCCGACCTCGGGGGCGGCGCCGGCGGCCTCGGCGGACAGCAGGGCGAGCGCGGGGCGCACGGCCTTGCCGCCGTCGCCCTCGGCGGGGTTGCCCTCCGCGTCGATCCAGCCGAAGTGGTAGGCGGCCACGGTGTCCATGGGTGCGGCGAGGCGGTCCACGGCGGCGCGCAGCACCGGGGTGGACAGGGTGCGTCCGCGTTCGAGCAGCGCGGCGATGTCCGTGCCGGGCAAGGTCGTTGCGGTCTGTGCGGTGTCTTCAGCCGGATGAGCCGAGGGCACTGTCGGCACGCTTACTCCTCTGGTTCCAGTACTGGTGCTCACGCCGCCTCCTGTAGCGGATGTTCATGGCGACGGCCGAGCGTGGAGAGCGCAGCGTCTGCGGCGCCGAAGCCGCTGCGCACGGCACCCTCCATGGTCGCGGGCCAGCCGGTGGCCGTCCACGCGCCGGCCAGGTACAGGCCGGGCGCGCGGGTGCGCGCCTGCGGCCGGAGCCGTCCGACGCCCGGGGCGGGCGCGAACGTCGCGTTGCGTTCCCTGGTGACGAAGAAGTCGAGGACCCGCGCGCCGCGCGCGGCGGGCAGCAGGCGTTCCAGTTCGGGGAGGTAGCGCTCCCGGAGGGCGGCGACGGGGTCGTCGATCTCGTCCTGGACGGCGGACTGCGACAGGGCCAGGTACTGGCCCTGTCGGACGCCCGCGGCCTCGGTCCGGTCGAAGACCCACTGCACGGGGGTGCCGAGGGCGGCGAAGAAGGGGCGTCGCAGCACCTTGCGGTCGTACAGGACGTGGACGTTGAGGATGGGCGCCGTGGTGATGTCGAGCAGCCGGTCGGGGTCGTCGAGCGCGCCGGACGGCAGCAGGGCGTGGGCCTCGCGCTGGGCGACGGCGAGGACGACGGTGTCGGCCTCCAGGGGGCCGGAGCCTGCGTCGACGCGCCAGCGGCCGTCCTCGCCGCGGCCGATGTGCCGGACGCGGGCGGAGAGTTCGGTGGCGACGCCGGCCTCGTCGAGGGCCTTGCGGGCGAGGGTGTCGTGCACGTCGCCGAGGGGGACGCGGGCCCAGCCGATGTCGGCGGCGCCCGGCTCGGAGAGCAGGCCCGTCCGGAAGACCATGGCGGCCAGGGCCATGGATGCCTGCGGGGCGCGGGCGTTGAGGGTGGCGACGCCGACGAGGTCCCACAGGGCGGCGACGGCGCGCGGCGACTGTCCGTGGCGGCCGAGCCAGGTGGCGAAGTCGATGCCGTCGAGCGCGGGGTCGGCGGGGTCGAGCTTCTTCAGGGCGAGCGCGGCGCGGGCCACGCGCGCGCGTTCGGCGAGGGAGAGGTGGGGGTAGCGGGCGAGGCCGCCGGCCAGGTGGAGCGGTACGGGCAGCCCGCCGCGGCGGATCCGGCCGAGGCGGGGGCCGCCGGGGGCGGCCACGTCGAGGACGGGGACGTCGAGCCGGTCCTGGAGGGGGGCGAGGTCCGTCGCGCCGACGCGTTCGAGGAACCAGCGGTAGGCGGTGCAGCAGCGCAGGTAGACGTGCTGTCCGTTGTCGACGGTGAGGTCGCCGCGCCGGAAGGAGAAGGCGAGTCCGCCGAGGCGGGGCCGTCCTTCGAGGAGGGTGACCCGCATGCCGGCGTCGGCGAGGCGCAGGGCGGCGGTGACGCCGGCGATGCCGCCGCCGACGACCACGGCCCGGCCCGGTGCGGGCGTCATGCGGTCCCCGTTCGGTGCGGGAGGTGCTGTCATGGCCGGCCTCCGTGGCCCTGGCGGCCGATGCCGCGGGCGTCCAGGCCGGAGAGGCCGCGGACGGCGACGTACGCCTTCTCGTGGCCGGGGAGGGACACCCGGCCGCGGAGCACGGCGCCGGGGTCGCGTTCGATGCGGTCGAGCAGGCGGCGGTAGATGCCGGCCATCGCGGCGACGCAGGCGCCGCTGCGGCGGTCCAGCATCGGCAGCAGCCGGTAGCCCTCGGTGAACAGGGCGCGGGCGCGCCGGACTTCGTAGTGCACGAGGCCGTCGAAGTCGGCGCCGGCCGGCGGGCGTCCGGTGGCGAAGCCGTCGGAGCAGCCGAACTTGGCGAGGTCGTCGGCGGGCAGGTAGATCCGGCCGCCCGCGGCGTCCTCGGCGACGTCCCGGAGGATGTTGGTGAGCTGGAGGGCGAGCCCGAGGGTGTCGGCGTACTCGGGGGCGCGTTCGGCGCCGCGGGCGCCGGGCTGGGTGCCGAACACCGCGAGGGAGAGGCGTCCGATGGCTCCGGCGACGCAGCGGCAGTAGACCTTGAGGTCGTCCCAGGTCTCGTAGGACGTGCCGCGGACGTCCATCAGGACGCCGTCGATGAGTTCGTCGAGCCCGTCGAGCGGCAGGGGGTAGCGCTGGGCGGCGTCGGCGAGGGCCACGGCGACGGGGTCGGTGTCGTCGTTCTCGACGTCGCCCTTGCGGATCCGGTCGAGCAGGGCGCGGGTGTCCTCCAGCCGGGCCTGCTTGGTGTCGGGGGCGAGGGTGCCGTCGCCGATGTCGTCGACCCGGCGGGAGAAGGCGTAGAGCGCGGACATGGCCTGGCGCTTGCCGGCGGGGAGCAGCCTGATGCCGTACGCGAAGTTGCGGGCCTGCTGTCCGGTCACGGCCTCGCAGTAGCGGTATGCGGCCTGCACCGGCGCAGGCATGGGGGTCGTTCCCTCCATCGTCCGGCTCATCCCTTTCTCCGTGCTCGTCGCAGGACGGCGGCGCTCTCGCGCAGCACGTCGGTCCTTGCGGCTCTGGGCGGTCCGGGCAGCACATCATGTCCGGCGGCGGTGATCGCGGCGAGGGCGGCACGCCCGCCGCCGACGAATCCGGCGAGCAGCAGCCGCAGCCGGCCGTGCACGCTGCCGACGAGGGCGTCGCCCTCGTCGAGCAGGCGGGCGGCGCGGTCCGCCTCGAAGGCGATCAGCGCGCGGACGGAGGCGTTCGCGGTGGGGGCCGCGAGGTCGTCCTCGCCGACCCGGAAGCGGTCGAGGTCCTCGGCGGGGAGGTAGATCCGGTCGCGTGCCAGGTCCTCGGCGACGTCCTGGAGGTGTTCGACGACCTGGAGGGCGGTGCACACGGCGTCGGAGCGGCGGACGCGCTCGGGGCTCGTGGTGCCGGTGATCGCGAGGACCAGCCGGCCGACGGGGTCGGCGGAGAGCCGGCAGTAGTCGCGCAGCTCGTCCCAGGTGGCGTAGCGGCGGACGAGCTGGTCCTGCCGGTTGGCGGCGACGAGGCCGAGGAAGGGCTCGGGGGTGAGCGCGCGGCGCCCGACGGTGGGGCGCAGGGCGTTCAGCAGGGGGTGGTGCGGGGGCTCGCCGGCGGGGCCGAAGACGCGCAGCAGGTCGGTCTCGAAGGCGTCGAGCAGCGCGAGCGGGTCGCCGGCCTTCTCGGGGGCGACGCCGAGCAGCCGGGCGTCCTCGCCGCCGGGGGCGAGGTCGCTGTCGCCGATGTCGTCGACGAGGCGGGCGAAGCCGTAGACGGCCATGAGGTCGTCGCGCCAGGCGCGGGGCAGGAAGAAGGGGGCGACGGGGAAGTTCTCGTCGGCGGCCTTGTCGAGGGTGGCGCGGGCGGGGGCCCCGCGCGTCCGGCGGGCGGCCGTCACAGGGCGCTGCCCGGTCCCGCGGGGACGGCGGGAGCCTCGCGGAGCTGGAGGGTTTCCGTCATGGCCGTCACATCTCCCGTTCTACACTGCCGACCCAATACAACCCATTTCGGACACGCCGCTGTCCGCTCCCGGCCCCTTGACCGTCGGCACTGCGGCATATACGGCGAATTCTCCGTACTTGCCGCGAATGAGCACTGCTACAGCTTACGTTGTACAAGGCGGCGTGCCGCCGCGGGGGTCCCCCGGCACCGGCGGCACCACCGCCCCGGGCTGCGGCGACTCCCGCGCCGCGCAGGGCACTTGCCCCCGGGGACGGCCCCCCGGACACGCCGGGACCCCCACCGCGCGGACGCGGCGGGGGTCCCCGGGCCGTGGCGGGGTACGGGCTACTTGCCCGTCTCCTTCTCGTAGGCCTTGATGACCTCGTCGGTGGGCCCGTCCATCAGCAGCTCGCCCTTCTCCAGCCACAGGACGCGGTCGCAGGTGTCCCTGATCGACTTGTTGCTGTGGCTGACCAGGAAGACGGTGCCGGCCTCCTTGCGGAGCTCGCGGATGCGCTGCTCGGAGCGGATCTGGAAGCGCCGGTCGCCGGTGGCGAGCGCCTCGTCGATCATCAGCACGTCGTGGTTCTTGGCGGCCGCGATGGAGAAGCGGAGCCTGGCGGCCATGCCCGACGAGTAGGTGCGCATCGGCAGGGTGATGAAGTCGCCCTTCTCGTTGATGCCCGAGAAGTCGACGATGCCCTGGTACCGCTCGCGGATCTCCTCGCGGGACATCCCCATGGCCAGGCCGCCGAGTATGACGTTCCGCTCGCCCGTCAGGTCGTTCATCAGGGCGGCGTTGACGCCGAGCAGCGAGGGCTGGCCGTCGGTGTAGACCTTGCCGCTCTCGGTCGGCAGCAGGCCGGCGATGGCCCGCAGCAGGGTCGACTTGCCGGAGCCGTTGGTGCCGATGAGGCCGATGGCCTCGCCGCGGTAGGCGGTGAAGGTCACCCCGCGCACCGCGTGCACCTTGCGCACCCCGCGGGACTCGCCCTTCTCACGGCGGAGGATCCTGCTGAGGGCCGCGGTGGCGCTGCCCTTGCCGCCGCTGCCGGCGTTGACCCGGTAGACGATGTGCACGTCGTCGGCGATGACCGTGGGGACACGGGAGCCGCCGTTGATGTCGATCTTGTCAGCCACGGCCGTACCGCTCCTCCGCCTTCCAGAAGTACACGAAGCCCCCGATGCCGACGAGCAGGGCCCAGCCGAGCCCCGCCGCCCACACGTGGTCGGGGAGGTTCGAGGAACCGTACTCCTCGATCAGGGCGAACCGGATGAGGTCCATGTAGACGGCCGCGGGGTTGTACATGAGGACGTCCGCGATCCAGGCCGGACGGTCCGCGAGCATCGCCGGGATGGAGAACATCACGCCGGACGCGTACAGCCAGGTGCGCATGATGAACGGCATGAGCTGGGCGAGGTCGGGCGTCTTGGAGCCGAGCCGCGCCATGATCAGCGCGAGGCCGGTGTTGAAGACGAACTGGAGCGCCAGCGCGGGCACGACCAGCAGCCACGACCAGGTCGGCAGCGAACCGAAGACCACGACGACCGCGATCAGCACGACCATCGAGAACAGGAGCTGCTGGAGCTGCTGGAGCGAGAAGGACACCGGCAGCGAGGCGCGCGGGAAGTGCAGCGCGCGCACCAGGCCGAGGTTGCCGGCGATCGCCCGGACGCCCGCCATCACCGAACTCTGCGTGAAGGTGAAGACGAACACACCCGTCACCAGGAACGGGACGTACACGTCGGTCGACATGCCCCGGTTGGCCTGGAGGATCAGGCCGAAGATCAGGAAGTAGACGAGCGCGTTGAGCAGCGGCGTCGCGACCTGCCAGAGCTGGCCGAGCTTGGCCTGGCTGTACTGGGCCGTCAGCTTGGCCTGGGAGAAGGCCAGGATGAAGTGGCGCCGACCCCACAGCTGCCTGACGTACTCGAGCAGACCGGGGCGGGCACCGCTGACCGCCAGGCCGTACTTCTCGGCGAGCTGCGCCGGGGTGAGACCGTCGTCGGGTGACGGCGCCGGGCTCGTGGCGACGGCGCCGTCGTGGGTTGTGTCACTCACAAGTTGAGACTTTCGTGTTCACATGAGCGGCGTTCGGGGGAATTCTGTGTCCCGCAGGTGTTCTACGGCCCAGATGTTGTCAGAACCGAGCTTGTCAGACGACAGGGGGTCGGCCCAGCCGGGTGAGGCGCCACACCGTACGCCACTTCATGGGCCGCCGGGGCCCGCAGGGGGTGCGCCAGCCCTCCGCGAACCCGCCGAACCAGGCCTTCAGCGCGGCCGCCGTCGGCCGCCGCAGCAGCGTCAGCAGGATCCACACGCCGAGGTAGAGCGGGATCAGCGGCAGGGGCAGGTTGCGGCGGGCCAGCCAGACGCGGTTGCGCGCGACCATGCGGTGGTAGACGGCGTGACGCGACGGCGGCATCGTCGGGTGCAGCAGCACCATGTCCGAGCGGTACTCGATGCCCCAGCCGGCGTCCAGCGCCCGCCAGGCCAGGTCGGTCTCCTCGTGGGCGTAGAAGAACGCCCCGGGCAGCGGGCCGACCTCGCCGACGACCGCGGTCCGCAGGGCGTTGGCGCCCCCGAGGAACGTGGTCACCCGCGAGGAGCGCATCGGGTCGCCGGCCCGCAGCCGGGGCACGTGCCGGCGCTGGGTGAGCCCCGTCTCCGGGTCCGCGATGCGGAAGCCGACGATGCCGAGCCGGGGGTCGGCCGCGAACGCCGCCCGCACCAGCTCCGCGGTGGTCCGCTCCGCCAGCAGGCCGTCGTCGTCGAGGAAGAGCAGGACGTCGACGTCGCGGCCGCCGGGGCCGAACGCCTCGATCCCGGCGTTGCGCCCCGCGGGGATGCCCAGGTTCTCGGGCAGCTCCACGGTGCGCACGCCCTCGGGGACGTCCCGCACGGGGGTGCCGTTGCCGACGACGACCACCTCGACCGGGTCGCCGTCCTGTGCGGCGACCGAGTCGAGCAGGGCGCGCAGTTCCACGGGGCGGGTGCCCTGCGTGATGATCACCGCGCCCACGGTGAGCGGTCGTGTCACTTCAGCCTGCTCGACGCCAGGATCGAGACGAGGTGCAGCACGGTCTGGAGCATCGCGATGCCGGCGAGCACGGCGACGCCGAGGCGGGAGAAGAACAGGTCGTCCCGGACCGTGTCCACGACCGCCAGGACCAGGATCAGCAGCGAGGCCTCGATGCCGAGGACCAGCCGGTGGAACTTGAGCGCCCCGGCGGCCCTGCGGGCGAGCGCCATCCCCGAGGAGCGCGGCTCGGAGGCGGACTCCTTGACGGGCGGCAGGCCGCCCTGGTGGCGGGCGACGCCGACGAGGTCGGTCTCGGCCTTGATCAGGATGGCGCCGAGGGCCGCCAGGGTGCCGAGGAAGGCCCACAGCCAGTCGATCCGGCCGGTGCCCCACAGATCGGCGGCGCGCAGGCCGAAGCCGACGAGGACGGCGGCGTCGCACAGGTAGGCGCCGACCCGGTCCAGGTAGACGCCGCCGAGCGAGAACTGCTTCTTCCAGCGGGCGACCTCGCCGTCGACGCAGTCGAGCAGCAGGTAGAGCTGCACCATGACGACGCCGAGGACGGCGCCCCAGATGCCCGGCACCAGCAGCGCGGGGGCCGCGAGGACACCGCACAGGGTCATCACATAGGTGAGCTGGTTGGGCGTGACCCTGGTGGTGACCAGATGCCGGGTTATCCGGAGCGAGATCTCCCGCATGTAGAGGCGGCCGCCCCAGTGTTCCCCGCTACGCCGGTCCTTCACGCCCGCCGGGTGAACGACCGGACGGAGTTCAGCTACTGATGGTTTTGGCATAGTCGGCGTACGCGTCCCTGATCTGGTCGTGGCTGAGGTCGAGGTGCTCCAGGACGGTGAACCGTCCCGGGCGGGTCTGCGGCGCGTACTCCACGGCACGGACGAACTCGTCCGTGGAGAACCCGATCTCCTGCGGCAGGACGGGCAGCCCGTGCCGGCGCAGCACGTCGGCGAAGAGCCGCGCGTCGTCGTGCGCGCCGCGCAGGTGCATGGCGAACGCGGCGCCGAGGCCGACCTGCTCGCCGTGGCTGGCGGCCCGTTGGGGGTACAGCAGGTCGAAGGCGTGGCTGATCTCGTGGCAGGCGCCCGACGAGGGGCGGGAGTCGCCGCTGATCGACATGGCGATGCCGGACAGCACCAGGGCCTCGGCGAGCACGGTGAGGAACTCGTCGTCGCCGGCGCCGCCGGGGTGGCGCAGGACCGCCTCGCCCGCGCTGCGGCCCATGGCGGCGGCGAGGCCGTCCACCCGCTCGCCGTTGATCCGGTGCGCGAGCTCCCAGTCCGCGATGGCCGACAGGTTGGAGATCGCGTCGCCGATGCCGGAGCGCACGTAGCGCACCGGTGCGTCGCGGATCACGTCGAGGTCGATGACGATCGCGATCGGAGTGGGGACCCCGTAGGAGCCGCGGCCGTTGTCGTTGTCGAGCGTGGAGATCGGCGAGCAGAGGCCGTCGTGCGAGAGGTTGGTGGCGACCGCCACCAGCGGCAGGCCGACCCGGGCCGCCGCGTACTTCGCCACGTCGATGATCTTGCCGCCGCCGAGGGCGACGACCGCGTCGTAGCGGCTGCCGCGGATCTCGTCGGCGAGGCGCACCGCCGCGTCGATCGTCCCGCCCGCCACCTCGTACCAGTCGGCGTCGGGCAGCAGCGGGGCGAGGCGTTCGCGCAGCGCCGCGCCGGAGCCGTTGCTGATCGCGCAGGCGATCCGGCCCGAGGCGGAGATGCGCTGGTCGGCGAGGATCCCCGCGAGGTCGCCGAGGGCGCCCGCGCGGATGTCGACGACGACCGGCGAGGGGATGAGCCGGGTCAGTACTGGCACGCGATCCCACGGCCCTTCGCGAGGTCGTCGTGGTTGTCGATCTCGACCCACTGCACCTCGCCGATGGGGGCCGTGTCGATCGTGAAGCCGCGGTCGACCAGCTCCTGGTAGCCGTCCTCGTAGTAGAGGTCCGGGTCGCGCTCGAAGGTGGCCTTGAGGGCGTCGGCGAGGTCGGCGGCGGCCTCCGGCTCGATCAGCGTGACGCCGATGTACTCGCCGGTCGCGGTGGCCGGGTCCATCAGCTTGGTGATCCGCGTGACGCCCTTGCCCTCGGCGGTGATGACCTTCATCTCCTCGTCGGCGAGCTGCTTGACCGTGTCGAGGGCGAGGATGATCCGCTTGCCGTCGCCGCGCGCGGCCAGCAGGGTCTTCTCGACGGAGACGGGGTGCACGGTGTCGCCGTTGGCGAGGATGACGCCCCGGGCGAGCACGTCACGGGCGCACCACAGGGAGTAGGCGTTGTTCCACTCCTCGGCCTTGTCGTTGTCGACGAGGGTGAGCTTCAGGCCGTACTTCGCCTCCAGCGCCGCCTTGCGCTCGTAGACGGCCTCCTTGCGGTAGCCGACGACGATCGCCGCCTCGGTGAGGCCGATCTCGGCGAAGTTGCCGAGGGTGAGGTCGAGCACGGTCGTCTCGCCGTCCACGGGCACGAGGGCCTTGGGGAGCGTGTCGGTGTAGGGGCGCAGACGCCGTCCGGCACCGGCTGCCAGTACGAGGCCGATCATGCGGGTTCTCCTTCGTCGTGTACGGCGGGTGCACCGCCGCGGGCGGCTGCCGTCCAGAAGCGGATGCTCTCGGTCAGCACCACGAGGGCCACGGCCACGGCCAGGGCGGTGAGGGCGACGGCGAAGTCCTCGCCGTCCAGCAGGAAGGCCAGCAGTGCCACTGCCAGGACCCGCCCCTCGTGCCCGCCGATCACCCGCACCAGCCAGTGCGGGGGCGCGCCCGTGCCGCCGCGGATGCGGTACACGGTGTCGTAGTGATGGTAGGCGACGGCCGACACCAGGCCGAAAGCCGCGGGCAGGGCCCCGTTCACGTCCGCGGCGGCGGCCAGGACCAGGACGGTGCCGTACTCGGCGGCGCGGAACACCGGCGGGACCAGCCAGTCCAGCGGGCCGCCGAGCGGCCTGGCGACGGCGATGCCGGAGGTGAGGCAGTAGACGCCGGCGGCCACGAGGGTCCAGGCGGAGCCGTAGCCGGTGAGGGCCGCGCAGAGCACCAGCGCCGCGGCGCCGGCGACGGCGGAGGCCAGCGGGACGATGCCCGGCAGGCGGCGGACGGCGCCGGACGCGGCCCGGGCCACGGCACCGGCGAGGGGCCCGCTGTCGGCGAGGTCGGCCAGCGCCGTGGTGGCGCGCTCGGTCCGGGCGGCCCGGCGGGTCAGCGAGCGCAGCACCCGGCCCGCGGTGGTGTAGCAGGCGGCGAAGGCGCAGCCGACGAGCAGGGCGTAGAAGACCACCCGGGGCGTCGTCAGGGCGGTGAGCACGGCGATCATGGCCCAGCGTTCGCCGATGGGGAGCACGATCATGCGGCGGACCCACACCGTCCAGCCCACGCTGTCCAGCCGGTCCGAGAGGGCGGCGGTGGGGCTGGTGTTGGCGGTGGCGTCGTGGTTGGCCTCGTTGAACGAGAAGTCGACGACGTGCCGGCAGCTCTGGAGGACCATGGCGCCGAGCGCGAGCGCCCACACGTCGTCGCCGCCGCGGGCCGCGCCCAGGGCGAGGCCCGCGTAGTAGGCGTACTCCTTGGCCCGGTCGAAGGTGGCGTCCAGCCAGGCGCCCATCGTCGAGTACTGCAGGGAGTAGCGGGCGAGCTGCCCGTCGGTGCAGTCCAGGACGAAGGAGACGAGCAGCAGCACACCGGCGGCCACGTAGCCGGGCCGGGTGCCGGTGGCCGCGCAGCCGGCCGCGATCAGCGCGGTGATCAGCGAGGCGGTGGTGACCTGGTTCGGGGTCAGCCCCCGGCGGGCGCACCAGCGGGCGATGTAGCGCGAGTAGGGGCTGATGCAGAACGTGGTGAAGAAGCCGTCCCGGGCCTTCACCGCGGAACGCAGCCGGATCGCCTCGTCGTCGACGGCGTCGACGCGGGCGCGGGCCTCGTGCCGCTCCTGGGCCTCGGCGGGCACCTCGGCGACCATCGAGCCGAGCTCGGGGCGGTGCACGGCGGTGCCGCCGGCTTCCAGCGCGGCGGCGACCTCGTCGACGGCGCCCCGCCGGCGGCGGCGCCGCCAGCGCGGCCCGGGCCGCGGGCTGGGCGGTGAGCGCGCCGGTCACGGCGGCGGCCGGGAAGCGCGGGTCGGTCAGGCCGAGGCGCAGGGCGTGGAGGTGACCGACGAAACGGGGGTCGACGAGGGCGACCCGGTCGCCGGCCGGTGCGGCGGCGAGCAGGCGGGCCGCGTCGCCGGGGCCGTCGGCGGTCCGTACGTCGAAACCGAGCGACCGCAGATCGCCTTCGAGCGACGATCCGGGTACCGGCGGGCCGGTGAGGATGGCGGTCGACAGACGAACCCACTCCTTGTGGCTGGCGGTGCTGGTGGACGGCGGCGCACGGCCCGGGACCCCGGGCGGCGGCGCGTCGGCAGAGGCTATCGGATCCGTAAGTGCGGGAATTCATCGGCCGTTCATGCCGCCGAGACCCGCGGGCTCATCATTGTCGATGATCACCCCGGGCTCCAAACCTGGGTCCCGGGCCGCCTCCTCACCGGCGGGCGCCGCGGGTCGCCCGGCCGGCCGCACCCTTCCTGACCTGCATGCATTTCCGCAGGTCAGAGCACATGACAACGGTGTTCAGTGCCGTGTTGACCATACCCCCCACCCGTAGTTCACTGAGGCGGGAGGGACACGGGTGTGATCCCTGACGGCACGGACAACGGGAGGCGTTCCATGGGGGCAGGGCACGATCACGGGCACACGCACGGCGGCCCGCCTCCCACCGGCACTGCGGCGGCGGCCCACCGGGGCCGGCTGCGGATCGCGCTCACCATCACCCTCGGTGTGATGGTGGTCGAGATCGTCGGCGGTGTGCTCTCCGGCTCGCTGGCGCTGATCGCGGACGCCGCCCACATGGCCACGGACGCCGTGGGGCTGGGCATGGCGCTGCTCGCCATCCATGTCGCCAACCGGCCCGCCGGCCGCAACCGGACCTTCGGCTACGCCCGCGCCGAGATCCTGGCGGCCCTCGCCAACTGTCTGCTGCTCCTCGGTGTCGGCGGCTTCCTGCTCTTCGAGGCGGTGGAGCGTTTCATCACACCCACCGAGACCCGCAGCGGGCTGACCGTCGTCTTCGCCCTCGTCGGCCTGGTGGCCAACATGGTCTCCCTCTCCCTGCTGGTCCGCGGACAGAAGGAGAGCCTCAACGTCCGCGGCGCCTATCTGGAGGTGCTGGCGGACGCGCTGGGCTCGGTCACGGTGCTCGTGTCGGCTGCCGTCATCATGGCCACGGGCTGGCAGTACGCGGACCCGATCGCCTCCCTGGCCATCGGCCTGATGATCGTGCCGCGCACGGTGCGGCTGCTGCGCGAGACGCTCGACGTGCTGCTGGAGGCGGCGCCCAAGGGCGTGGACATGGCCGAGGTGCGCGAGCACATCCTCGCCCTCCCGGGCGTCGAGGACGTGCACGACCTGCACGCCTGGACCATCACCTCGGGCATGCCGGTGCTCTCCGCCCACGTGGTGGTGAGCCGGGACGTGCTGGACGCGGTCGGGCACGAGAAGCTGCTGCACGAGCTCCAGGGCTGCGTCGGCGGGCACTTCGACGTCGAGCACTGCACCTTCCAGCTCGAACCGGTCGGTCACGCGGAGCACGAGGCGCGCCTCTGCCACTGAGCCGGGGCGGGCGGGTGCTGCCGGCGGTCCGGGGCGACGGGGTGCGGGGCTCGTGGGGCCGGGGCTGCGAGATCCGGGCCGGCGGGGTGCCGGGCTTGTGGGGTGCGGGGCGGCGGGGTGCGGGCCTGCGGGGGTGCCGGGCCGGAGTTCGGCTTCGAACATGCCTCCGCATATGGATTCAAGCCGACCTTCGGCGGGCCGGACGCCCCGGTGACGGCGCCCGTGCCGGACGGCCCGGGCGCGGCCGGGGGCGGCACGATCCGATATCCGGCGGCTTTCGGCCTCCGGTGCCGCTCCGGGCCCTCGCGGGCGGTCCCCCCGCGGTGCCGCGCGTGCGTGGCGTGAGCGGACATGCCCGGCGGCCGAAGTGCGGAGAAGGCCCGTCTTTGCGGCAGACTGGGCCGGGCTCCCCCGGGCCGAGGACCGAAGCGAAGGATGGTTATGCCGATCACATCAGCCGCCGCGGCGAACAGTTCGCCGAACGGCACCGCACCAGCGATTCTGCTCGAACTCGTCGACGAGCAGGGCAACACGATCGGCACCGCGGAGAAGCTGGCCGCCCACCAGGCGCCGGGACAGCTCCACCGGGCGTTCTCCGTGTTCCTCTTCGACGAGCAGGGCCGGCTGCTGCTCCAGCGGCGCGCACTGGGCAAGTACCACTCCCCCGGCGTCTGGTCGAACACCTGCTGCGGCCACCCGTACCCGGGCGAGGCGCCGTTCACGGCCGCGGCCCGGCGCACGTACGAGGAGCTGGGCATCTCGCCGTCGCTGCTCGCCGAGGCGGGGACGGTGCGCTACAACCACCCGGACCCCGCTTCGGGCCTGGTGGAGCAGGAGTTCAACCACCTCTTCGTGGGGATGGCCCAGTCGTCGCTGTCGCCGGATCCGGAGGAGGTCGGCGAGACGGCGTTCGTGACCCCGGCGGAGCTGACGGAGATGCACGGCGACGCGCCGTTCTCGGCGTGGTTCATGACGGTGCTGGACGCCGCGCGTCCGGCGATCAGGGAGCTGACCGGGACCGCCGGCGGCTGGTGAGCCCTCGGTGCACCTCCGCGGCCCCGCGCCCTGGCGCGGGGCCGCGGGCGTGTGCGGGGGCCTCGCGCGGACGGCGTGTGCGGGGGCGGGTCCGGCGCGCGGGCGGACGGGCACGGGGGTGTGCGGGTCCGGCGCGTGGGCGGACGTGTGCGGGGAGGCGGGGACCCCGCGTGTCCACGGGGAACGATCGGAAGCGTCGGCTTCGGGGCGGAACCCGGCGGGCCGCTAGAGCGGGGTCGGGTCGGTGTGCAGGACCGCCGTCCCGGTGTGGCGCACGGGCACGAGGGGGAGCTCGGCCCAGATGATCTTTCCGCCGCTCGCGGTGTGCTCGACGTCGCACACCCCGCCCGCCTCACGGGTGATCTCCCGCACCAGCAGGAGTCCGCGGCCGCCGGTCTGCGCGGAATCGGTCTCCAGCGCCTTGGGCCGGTAGGGATGGTTGTCCTCGACGGACACCCGGACCCAGTGCTCCCCGATCGCCACCTCGACCGCGACCTCGGGCGACAGCAGTGCCGCGTGCCGTACGGCGTTGGTGACGAGTTCGGAGACGATCAGCAACAGCCCCTGGACGACGTCGTCGGTGACCGGCACCCCCTGCCGGCCGAGCAGGTCGCGCACCGCGCGCCTGGCCTGCGGGACGGACACGTCGACCGCCGGGGCGGTGAATCTCCAGACCCCCTCGTACGACAGCGGCCCGGTCGGCACGCTCCCGCGGCTCTCCATCATCTCACCCTCGGTTCATTCCGGCTGACCCTGGGTCATCCATGGTGGGAGCACGCCGGTTCGGCCCGTGGAGGTGACCGGAAATGAAGACTTTTCAGCGAGATACGGGCGAGTGCTTACGAAAGCGACCGTTGAGCGATCGTTCGGCATCTTCTTCTGCTCGATTCACCAGGCCGATCGTTTCAGCACTTTTTCCGGCATCCGGGACTCCCGGCGACGGCCGCGGCGGGGGCGCAGAAGGCCCCGGATAGCATCCGCCGCATGGAGCCGCCCGAGTACCCGCAGCCGCGTCTGACCCACTCCGTCGCGGACGGCGTCGCCACCGTCGTCATCGCCAACCCGGCCAAGCGCAACGCGATGACCGCCGAAATGTGGCGGGCCGTCCCCGAGGTGCTCGCCCCGCTCGCCGCCGACGCCGATGTGCACGCGCTGGTCCTGACCGGCGAGGGCGGCACCTTCTGCGCGGGGGCGGACATCGGCTCGCTGCGCGAGCCGGGCGACGACCCGCAGGCCCTCGCGCAGAGCGCGGAGGAGGCACTGGCCGCGTTCCCGAAGCCGACGCTCGCCGTCGTGCGGGGCTTCTGCGTCGGCGGGGGCGCACAGCTCGCCGCCGCCTGCGACCTGCGGTTCGCCGCCGACGACGCCCGCTTCGGGGTGACGCCCGCGAAGCTCGGCATCGTCTACCCGGCCGCCTCGACCCGCAGGCTGGCCTCGCTGGTGGGGCCGTCCACGGCGAAGTACCTGCTCTTCTCCGGCGAGTTGATCGACGCGGACCGGGCGCTGCGGACCGGGCTGGTGGACGAGGTGCTGCCGGGGGCCGAACTGGGGCCCCGGGCGGCGGAGTTCACCAGGATCCTCGCCACGCGCTCGCAGCTCACCCAGTGCGCCGCCAAGGAGTTCACCGCGGGGCACACCGACCGGGAGGCGTACTGGCGGGCGCAGGCACAGGGCAGCGGCGACACCGCGGAGGGGGTCGCCGCCTTCCTGGAACGCCGGGCACCGCGCTTCACCTGGACGCCGCGGCCGCGGAGCGGCGAACCGGTCTGACGGGCGGGGCCGGTCCGGCGGCACGGGTGCGGGCACGGTGGACCGTCCGTCGACCCCGTGGCGGCTGCGCGAGGACGGCGGGAGAGCGCGGGCCCTCGGCGCAGGGGTCCTCCGAGGCGGCAGGGGTGCGCTCGCCGCAAGGGCCTTCCGGGGCGGCACGGGGTCCGCTCGGCGCCACGGGCCCCGGCGGGGCGGCTACGTCAGGACGAAGCGGCTGCGGGTGCGGAACTCCTCGACCAGGTGGGCGGGCGCCTTGTCGGGCGCGCCCGCGTCGTAGGGCGGCTGGGGGTCGTACTCGGTCAGGAGCTGCACGGCGCGGGCGTGGTCGTCGCCGGCGATCCTGCCGACCAGCGTCAGCCCCATGTCGATGCCGGAGGAGACCCCGGCCGCGGTGACGTACTTCCCGTCGGTGACCACCCGGCGGCCGGTGGGGTGCGCGCCGAGCGAGGCGAGGACGTCCAGGGCCAGCCAGTGCGAGGTCGCCTCCCGGCCCTTCAGCAGCCCCGCCGCGCCGAGCAGCAGGGAGCCCGTGCACACCGAGGTCGTCCAGGTGGTCGCCGCGTCGGCCGCGCGCAGCCAGCCGAGCAGCGCCTCGTCGTCCATGCGCGCGCCCTGCCCGGGGCCGCCGGGGACGACCACCACGTCGGGTCGGGGGACGGCGTCGTACGACGCGGTGGCGACGAGCGAGAGGTCGCCGCGGTCGTTGGTGACCGGGCCCGGCCGGTCGGCGACGAGGACGACCTCGCTGCCGGGCAGCCGGCACAGCATCTCGTAGGGGCCGACGGCGTCGAGGGCGGTGAAGCGGTCGAAGAGCGGTATGGCGATCTGCACGGTGGTTCCCTTCGGCGGGTGGGTTCAGGCGGGGTGCGGGGCGGGGCGGAAGCGGCGGCGGTACTCGGCGGGTGCCACCCCGAGGGCCTTGACGAAGGCGCGGCGCATGGCCTCCGGGGTGCCGTAGCCGCAGGCGCGGGCGACCCGCGCGACGGGGTCGGCGGTGTCCTCCAGGAGCCGGCGGGCGTGTTCGAGCCGTACGCGTTCGACGTAGCGGCCCGGCGTCGTGCCCGTCTCGGCCTGGAAGGCGCGGGCGAAGTGCCGGGGCGACAGGGCGGCGCGCCCGGCCAGCGCCTCCACGGACAGGTCGGCCGCGGGGTGCTCGGTGACCCAGTGCTGGACCTCGCGCAGCGGGTCGCGGCGGGCGGTCTGGGCCGCGAGCCGGGCGCTGAACTGCGCCTGGTTGCCCGGGCGGCGCAGGAAGACGACCAGATGGCGGGCGACGGTCAGGGCCACCTCCCGCCCGAGGTCCTCCTCCACCAGGGCCAGGGCCAGATCGATGCCGGCCGTGACGCCCGCCGAGGTGGAGATCCGGCCGTCGCGCACGTAGATCGGGTCGGGGTCGACGTCGACCCGGGGGTACTCCCGGGCGAAGTGCTCGCAGACGGACCAGTGGGTGGTCGCCCGGTGGCCGTCCAGCAGTCCGGCCCCGGCCAGCAGCAGCGCGCCCGTGCACACCGAGACCAGGCGTTCGGCGGCGGGCCCGTGCTCGCGCAGCCAGTCGAGGACCCGGGCGTCGGGCTCGCGGGTGCCCTGGCCGCCGGGGACGACGAGGGTGTGCGGGCGGGGCGCGCCGGCGAGGTCGAGATCGGGCACCACGGTGAGGCCGCTGGAGGTGCGGACCGGCGCGCCGCCGGGGGCGGCGGTGCGCACGGTGTACGCCCCGGGGTCGCCCGCGGCCCGCGCCGCTCCGGTGAAGACCTCCAGCGGGCCCGTGACGTCGAGGCTCTGCACGCCGTCGAACAGGACGACGAGGACGTTTCGTTCCGGCATGGCCTCATCCTCCGGCCGCCGCCGGATGGCCGCAATGACGAGGTTCCCACCTTTCCTGCCATGCGATCCGACACACCGGGCCTGCCTGTACCGACGTACCAACCAGTCGGTAACGTGCCCCCATGAGCCCTCTCCCCCCGCGCGCCGGTCGCCGCTGCCACAACGCCCTCAACCCGCTGCACTCGACGGTCTACTTCTCCCCCGACCTGGGCACCGAGCTGGGCGCCCTCGGCATCGAGGATCCCAACGCCGCCTACTTCGCCGCGCGCTCCGCGGCGATGGGCTCCGTCGGGGCGGGGACCGTCGCGGCCACGTTCTACAACTTCAACCCCGAGCTGGTCGCCCGGTTCGTGCCCGCCGTCTGGGAGACGGCCTCGCCCGCGGCCGTGCTCGACGCGCGGCTGCGCGCCGCCGACACCACGCTGCGGCGCCTGCTGGGCGAGGAGACCGTCGCCTCCCCCGAGCTGGCCGAGGCCGCGGCCCTCGCGCTGCGCGCCACCGAGGCGTGCACCCGGCAGGCCAAGCCCCTGTACGCCGCGCACGCCGATCTGCCCGTGCCCGACGCTCCGCACCTCGCGTACTGGCACGCGGCCACGCTGCTGCGCGAGCACCGCGGCGACGCCCACCTCGCGGCGCTGCTGCACGCCGGGCTCGACCCGCTGGAGGCCCTGGTGAGTCACACCGCCACCGGCAAGGGCATGGCCCCGCGCTGGATCCTGGCGACCCGGGGCTGGCGGCGCGCCGACTGGGAGGCCGCCCAGGACCGGCTGCGCTCGCGCGGACTGCTCGACGAGCAGGGCGCGCTGACGGACGCGGGCACGGCGCTGCGCGCCGAGGTCGAGGAGCACACGGACCGGATGGACCTCGCCCCGTACGAGCACCTGGGCGCGGAGTCGGTCGAGCGGCTGACGGAGCTGGGACGCGGCTTCCTGCTGACCGCGTTCGCGGCGGGGGCGTTCCCCAAGGAGGCCACGGGCTGAGACCGCCCGGCCCCGCGCCCGCCGGGCGGAGGTTTGATCGCGGCGGGAGGGGCTATCCGCAGCACAACGATTCCGGTTCAGGAGGTGGGAACATGTTCCGCGCTATCGCAGACGCGCTGCGCACCGTCGGCTCGGCCCTGGCCACGGTGGTGACGCTGCCTTTCCGGCTGCTGGCCAAGCTGTTCGGCGGGGCGTCCAGGAGCACCGGCCGCGCCCGCAGGGCATGACGCCCGCCGTGGGCGCGTGTGCCGGCCCCGGCCGCCGACGAGGCGGCCGGGGCCGCCCCGTGTCCGCGCCACGTGCGCGGACATGCCCGGGGGCCGCACGCGACACGGCCACCGCCCACCCGGCAGAATGCAGGCTCAAGCACAGCCAGCACGAGAAGGCGAGTCGGGGAACGTGACGACGTCCATCGAAGGCAGGATCGCCGAGGAACTCGGCGTACGGGAGCGGCAGGTCAGGGCGGCCGTCGAGCTGCTGGACGGCGGCTCGACCGTGCCGTTCATCGCGCGCTACCGCAAGGAAGCGACGGAGATGCTCGACGACGCGCAGCTGCGCACCCTGGAGGAGCGGCTGCGCTACCTGCGGGAGCTGGAGGAGCGCCGCACCGCCGTCCTGGAGTCCGTCCGCGAGCAGGGGAAGCTGACCGACGCGCTGGAGGCGCAGATCCGGGCGGCGGACACCAAGGCGCGCCTGGAGGACATCTACCTGCCCTACAAGCCCAAGCGGCGCACCAAGGCGCAGATCGCCCGGGAGGCGGGGCTCGAACCGCTGGCCGACGGTCTCCTCGGCGACCCGTCCGTGGATCCACTCGCGGCCGCCGCGGCCTTCGTGGACGCGGAGCGGGGCGTCGCCGATCCGGCCGCGGCGCTGGACGGCGCGCGGGCGATCCTGACGGAGCGCTTCTCCGAGGACGCCGACCTCATCGGCGAGCTGCGCGAGCGGATGTGGACCCGGGGCCGGCTGGCCTCGAAGGTGAAGGAGGGCAAGGAGGAGGCGGGCGCGAAGTTCTCCGACTACTTCGACTTCGCCGAGGGCTTCGCCCAACTGCCCTCGCACCGGGTCCTCGCGCTGCTCAGGGGCGAGAAGGAGGACGCCCTCGACCTGGTGCTGGAGCCGGAGGAGGCCGTCGAGGGGCCGTCCTCGTACGAGACCACGATCGCGGCGCGCTTCGGCGTCGCGCAGCGTGGGCGCCCCGGCGACAAGTGGCTCGGCGACACGGTCCGCTGGGCCTGGCGCACCCGGATCCTCGTCCATCTCGGCATCGACCTGCGGCTGCGGCTGCGCACGGCCGCCGAGGACGAGGCGGTCCGCGTCTTCGCGGCGAACCTGCGCGATCTGCTGCTCGCCGCCCCGGCGGGCACCCGCGCCACGCTGGGGCTCGACCCCGGTTTCCGCACCGGTGTGAAGGTGGCCGTCGTGGACGCCACCGGCAAGGTGGTGGCGACCGACGTCATCCATCCTCACGTCCCGGCGAACCGGTGGGACGAGTCCCTGGCCAAGCTGGCCCGCCTCGCGCGGGAGCACGCGGTCGAGCTGGTGGCCATCGGCAACGGCACCGCGTCCCGCGAGACGGACAAGCTGGCGGCCGACCTGATCGCCCGGCACCCGGAGCTGAAGCTCACCAAGGTGATGGTGTCGGAGGCGGGCGCCTCGGTGTACTCCGCGTCCGCGTTCGCCTCGCAGGAACTGCCCGGTCTCGACGTCTCGCTGCGCGGGGCGGTCTCCATCGCCCGCCGGCTCCAGGACCCGCTGGCCGAGCTGGTGAAGATCGACCCGAAGTCGATCGGGGTCGGCCAGTACCAGCACGACCTCTCCGAGGTGAAGCTGTCCCGCTCGCTCGACGCGGTGGTCGAGGACTGTGTGAACGGCGTCGGTGTCGACGTCAACACCGCTTCCGCGCCGCTGCTGTCGAGGGTCTCGGGCATCAGCGGCGGCCTCGCCGAGAACATCGTCGCGCACCGCGACGCCAACGGGCCCTTCCGTTCGCGCAGGGCCCTGAAGGACGTGGCCAGGCTCGGCCCCAAGGCGTACGAGCAGTGCGCGGGCTTCCTGCGGATCCGCGGCGGCGACGACCCGCTGGACGCCTCCAGCGTGCACCCGGAGGCGTATCCGGTGGTGCGCCGGATGGTGAAGTCGGGCGGCGGCGAGGTCGCCGCCCTGATCGGCAACACCTCGGTGCTGCGGTCGCTGCGGCCCGGCGACTTCGTCGACGACACCTTCGGGCTGCCCACCGTCACCGACATCCTGCGCGAGCTGGAGAAGCCGGGCCGCGACCCCCGGCCCGCGTTCAGGACCGCCACCTTCAAGGAGGGCGTCGAGAAGATCGGCGACCTCGCGCCGGGGATGGTGCTGGAGGGCGTGGTCACCAATGTGGCCGCGTTCGGGGCGTTCGTGGACGTCGGCGTCCACCAGGACGGTCTGGTGCACGTGTCGGCGATGTCGAAGACGTTCGTCAAGGACCCGCGGGACGTGGTCAAGCCGGGCGACGTGGTGCGGGTGAAGGTGCAGGAGGTCGACATCCCGCGGAAGCGGATCTCGCTGACCCTCCGCCTCGACGACGAGGCCGCGGCCCCCGCGGCCGGCCAGGGCGCCCCTCGCCGCGAGCGCGGCGGCAGGCCGCCGCAGCAGCGGCAGGGCGGGGGCGGCCGGGAGCGGCGGGGCGGGCGGCGGCGGCAACGGCGGCGCCGCCGCCCGGCCACGCCGCCCGCGAACAGCGCGATGGCGGACGCCCTGCGCAAGGCGGGCCTGCTCGACCCGGGCGGCCGCGGCGACAAGCGCCGCGGCTGACCCCGGCCCGGCCCGGCCCCGAACGCACGCTGCGCGTGCCGGGCGGCACGGCGCGGCCGCGTCACGGGGCCTCCGTACCGGAACCCGGCCGCAGCGTGCGCCCCGCCCCGGGCGGACCTCGGGCCCGGGGCGGGTCCGCCCACCGTGCGGCCGGTGCCGATCCCGTACGGCCGCTGTCACCCGGTACGGCCGGCCAGCGGGGCTTCCCCGGCGGGCCGTACCGGCACCCACGGGGTACGCCAGGCCCGACCCGCACCCCCGGTACCGCCCGCACCGGGCGCAACCGCGCCGGGGAGGTACGCCAAGCCCGACCCGCACCCCGGGTACCGCCCGCACCGGGCGCAACCGCGCCCGGAAGGTACGCCACACCCGACCCGCACCGGGCGCAACCGCGCCCGGGAGGTACGCCACACCCGACCCGCACCGGGCCGCCCGGGCCGCCCGGGCCGCCCGGTCCGCCCGGTGCGCCGGGTACGCCCCGGCGCGGGACATCAAGCCCGTGCCCGGGCACGGGCAGGCCGCCGGTACCGGGGCGCTGCCCCGGGGATGCCGCGCCGGCGGGGTCCCCGGGGCAGTACGGCCGGTGGGCCGGGACCGGCGGGAGTCTGAAGGCCGGCGGGCCAGGGCCGGCAGGAACCGGAAGGCCGGTGGGGTGCGTGCGGCCGGTGGCCCGATGCCGGGCGGCGGGGAACTTCTCCGGGCGGCGCCGAATCCTTTCGGCCTCCCCGCGCCTCCTATGAGTGCCGACGGACGTCGGCACCGAACCGGGAGGTCGTCATGATCGTGGGAATCGCCGTCGCCGCGGGAGCCGTGCTGCTCTGCACGTGCAGCTGGTTCGCCCTGCGCAAGCGGAGGCAGGCCCGTGGCTGACCCGTCCTGGCCGGGCGAGGAGCTGATCACCGCCGCCCAGCGCGGCGACGTCGACGCGATCACCGCGCTGGTGTCGGGTTCGCACCCGAACGTCCGGCGCTTCGCCCGCTCGCTCTGTGCCACGCCCGAGGACGCCGAGGACGCGGCACAGGAGGCCCTGATCATCCTCTACCGCAAGATCGGGATGCTCAGGGCGTCCGGGGCGCTGGCCTCGTGGATGTTCCGCATCGTCCGCAACGAGTGCCTGCGGCGCGCACGGACGCTGCGGGCCGACGCACCGCTGCCTGAGGGCACCGTGGAGTCGGCCGAGGACATCGCCCTCGACCGCATGGAGGCGGGCAGGGTGGCGGCCGCCGTCGCCGCCCTGCCCGCCGAGCAGCGCGCCGTGCTGATCCTGCGGGACGTGCAGGGCCTCAGCGGCCGCACGGTCGCCGAGCTGTGCGGCCTCAGCACCCCCGCGATGAAGTCGCGGCTGCACCGTGCCCGCGGTGCGGTGCGCCAGACCCTCCGTGCCGCACCCGAACCCGCGCGAGGAGACAGCCCGTGACCACGACCACGACCACCACCACGACCGGCCGCCCGGACTTCGCGAGCACGTCCCTGCTCCGCCATCTGGTCCGGGGTGTGATCGGCTTCGGCGGCCTGATCGGCTCCTTGGCGCTGCTCCCGCTCGCCGGCCCGGTCGTCCTGCTGCTCCTGCCGGTGGGGCTGGTGGCACTGCGCGGCTGCCCCCTGTGCTGGGCCGTCGGCCTGGCGCAGACCGTCTCCCGGGGGCGGCTGCGGCGCGCCTGCGACGACGGCCGGTGCCGGCTGACCGTCGCGGACGGGGAACCCGCGTAGAGCGCGGACGGGGAACCCACGCAGAGCTCAGCGGTGTTCGACGACCTTGCCGTCGGTCACCTCGATGCGGCGGGTGGTGTGCACGGCGTCGAGCATCCGGCGGTCGTGGGTGACCAGGAGCAGGGTGCCGGTGTACGTGGCGAGGGCGGATTCGAGCTGCTCGATGGCGGCCAGGTCGAGGTGGTTGGTCGGCTCGTCGAGCACCAGCAGGTTGACGCCGCGGCCCTGGAGCAGGGCGAGCGCGGCGCGGGTGCGCTCGCCCGGGGAGAGGGTGGTCGCCGGGCGCAGCACATGGTCGGCCTTCAGGCCGAACTTGGCGAGCAGGGTGCGCACTTCGGCGGGCTCGGTGTCGGGGACGGCCGCGCAGAACGCCTCCAGCAGGGATTCCGTGCCGAAGAAGAGCCCTCGCGCCTGGTCCACCTCCCCGACGACGACTCCGGAGCCGAGGGAGGCGTGTCCGGCGTCCAGGGGGAGGCGGCCGAGGAGGGCGGCGAGGAGGGTGGACTTGCCGGCGCCGTTGGCGCCGGTGACGGCCACCCGGTCCGCCCAGTCGATCTGCAGCGAGACGGGGCCGAAGCGGAAGTCCCCGCGGGCGGCCTCGGCCTCGCGCAGGGTGGCCACCACCGAGCCGGAGCGGGGCGCGGTGGCGATCTCCATCCGCAGCTCCCACTCCTTGCGGGGCTCGTCCACGGTGTCGAGGCGTTCGATCATGCGCTGGGTCTGGCGGGCCTTGGCGGCCTGCTTCTCGCTGGCCTCGCTGCGGAACTTGCGGCCGATCTTGTCGTTGTCGGTCGCCTTGCGCCGGGCGTTCTTCACGCCCTTGTCCATCCAGGAGCGCTGCATCTGGGCGCGGCCCTCCAGGGCGGCCCGCTTGTCGGCGTACTCCTCGTACTCCTCGCGGGCGTGCCGGCGGGCGGTCTCGCGCTCCTCCAGGTAGGCGGTGTAGCCGCCGCCGTAGAGGGTGATCTCCTGCTGGGCGAGGTCCAGTTCGAGGACCTTGGTGACGGTGCGGGTGAGGAACTCGCGGTCGTGGCTGACGACGACGGTGCCGGCCCGCAGCCCGCGGACGAACGACTCCAGCCGCTCCAGTCCGTCGAGGTCGAGGTCGTTCGTCGGCTCGTCGAGCAGGAAGACGTCGTAGCGGGAGAGCAGCAGCGAGGCGAGGCCGGCGCGGGCGGCCTGGCCGCCGGACAGCGCGGTCATGGGGGCGTCGAGGCCGACGGTGAGGCCGAGGCCGGCGGCGACCTCGTCGGCGCGTTCGTCGAGGTCCGCGCCGCCGAGGTCGAGCCAGCGCTCCAGGCTGACGGCGTAGGCGTCGTCGGCCCCGGAGGCGCCGTCGACGAGGCCCTGGGTCGCCGCGTCCATGGCCTCCTGGGCGGCCGCGACACCGGTGCGGCGGGCGAGGAAGGCGCGGACGGTCTCGCCGGGCCGCCGCTCGGGCTCCTGCGGGAGGTGGCCGACGGTGGCGGTCGGCGGGGAGAGCCGCAGCTCGCCCTGCTCGGGCCGGTCGAGGCCGGCCAGCAGGCGCAGGAGCGTGGACTTGCCCGCTCCGTTGACGCCGACGAGGCCGATCACGTCGCCGGGGGCGACGACGAGGTCGAGTCCGGCGAACAGGGTGCGGTCGCCGTGGCCGGCGGCGAGGTCCTTGGCGACGAGGGTGGCAGTCATCAGGGGGTGCAGTGTACCGAGCGCCCCGCCCGGGGCCGGGCGGGGCGCTCGGTGGTGCCCGGGGGCCGGGCGCCGGCTCAGGACTTTCCGGTCGGGCCGGAGGACGGGCCGAGGGCGCCGTCCTCCGGCTCGCCGTCGGTCGGCCTGATCTGGAGCTCGAAGTCACCGGCGTACTGCTCGTGGCCGGCGATCACCGCGGATTCGACGGCCTCGGTGCCGATCTCCCCGCGCACGATCAGCGGGTCGTGCCGCAGGTCGCGCATGAGCGCCACGCACATCCCGATCATCACCAGCACAAAGGGCGCGGCCACCAGGATGGTGAGGTTCTGCAGTCCCGCCAGTGCGTCTCCCTTGCCGTTGCCGATGAGCAGCATGATCGCCGCGACGGCTCCGGTGACGACACCCCAGAACACGACCACGAGCTTGGCCGGTTCGAAGGAGCCGCGCTGCGACAGGGTGCCCATCACGATGGAGGCGGCGTCCGCTCCGGAGACGAAGAAGATGCCGACGAGGACCATCACGAGGATGCTCATCACGGTGGCGATCGGGTACTCCTGGAGCACGGCGAAGAGCTGGCCCTCGGGCGTCGACTCGTCGGGCAGCCGGCCGTCGTTCTGGAGCGTCATGGCCGAGCCGCCGAAGATGGCGAACCAGAACAGGCTGACGGTGCTCGGCACCAGGATGACGCCGCCGACGAACTGACGGATCGTCCGGCCGCGGCTGATGCGCGCGATGAACATGCCGACGAAGGGCGTCCAGGAGATCCACCAGGCCCAGTAGAAGACCGTCCAGCTGCCGAGCCATTCGGCGACGCCCTCGCCGCTGCTGGCCTCGGTGCGGCCGGCGAGCTCGGGCAGGTCGCCGAAGTAGGCGGCGATGGAGGTGGGCACCAGGTCCAGGATGATGATGGTGGGGCCGGCGATGAAGACGAAGACCGCGAGCACCAGCGCCAGCACCATGTTGGTGTTGGACAGCCACTGGATGCCCTTCTCGACGCCGGAGACCGCCGAGGCGACGAAGGCCAGGGTCAGCACGGCGATGATGGCCACCAGCAGGCCGGTGCTGACCGTGGTCATCCAGTCGAGCTCGGTGAAGCCGCTGCCGATCTGGAGGGCGCCCAGACCGAGGGAGGCGGCCGAGCCGAACAGCGTGGCGAGGATCGCCAGGATGTCGATGACGCGGCCGAAGGCGCCGTTGACGTTGCGCTCGCCGATGAGCGGGGTGAAGACGGCGCTGATGGTCTGCCTGCGGCGGCGCCGGTAGGACGCGTAGGCGATGGCGAGTCCGACGACCGCGTAGATCGCCCACGGGTGCAGCGTCCAGTGGAACAGGGTGGTGGCCATGGCGGTCTCCATGGCCTCGGCCGCGTCCTCGGGGGAGGTGCCGGGCGGCGGGGTGGTGAAGTGGGCCAGGGGTTCGCTGACGCCGAAGAACATCAGGCCGATGCCCATGCCCGCGCTGAACATCATCGCGATCCAGGAGACGGTCCGGAACTCGGGTTCCTCGTTCTCCTGGCCCAGGCGGATCCGGCCGTAGCGGCTGATGGCGAGCCAGAGCGCGAAGACGACGAACCCGGAGGCGGCGAGCACGAAGGCCCAGCCGCCGTTGTGGATCAGCCCGCTGAGCATGCTGTCCGACACGTCCTCGAGCGTGTCGGTGGCGATGGCGCCCCACAGCACGAAGGCGAGCGTGAGCACGGCCGTCACGCCGAAGACCACACGGTCGGTGCTCGGGCGGCCGCTCTCGTGGGGAGGCTCGGGGAGGTCCGCTGTCACCGACAGCTCTCCACGGCCTGCCCGTTCCTCTTCGTCCTGCGGCACTGGCGGCACCTTTCACGGGGGTTCTGAGGGAACCTTCTTTCGCCCTCCGCTACCCCCTACCACAGGAACTACCGCCCACCCCGTGCAACAGGCTGGTACGGCCCGCACTGCCCGCCCGACTTGTGCCGTACGGGTGCCGGGGCGGGGGTGGCCGGGGGCGGCGGGCCCAGGGCGGTCGAAGCGATGCGTACGACCGTACGCCTCATGGTGTACGGTCGTACGCATGACGGACCACTTCGCCGGCGACACCCGGACGAACCACGAGCGCATGCTCGCCGGCGACCACTACATCGCCGACGACCCGGAGATCGCGCGCGAGGCGCAGCGTGCCGTGCGGCTGGCCGCGGAGTACCAGGCCGCGTACACCCGGGACGCCGACGCGGCGCAGCCGATCATCGAGGAGCTGATCGGGGAGCTGGGCGCCGGCGCGCACATCAGGCCGCCGCTCTTCGTGGACTACGGGTCGCGGATCAGCGTCGGCGAGGGGACGTTCGTCAACTTCAACCTCACCGCGCTGGACGTCGCGCGGATCACCATCGGCAAGGACTGCCAGATCGGGCCCAACGTCCAGTTGCTCACCCCGACCCACCCCCTGGAGCCGGGGCCCCGGCGCGACAAGCTGGAGGCCGCGCGGCCGATCACCATCGGCGACAACGTGTGGCTCGGCGGCGGCGCGATCGTGCTGCCGGGCGTGACCATCGGCGACAACAGCGTCATCGGCGCCGGTGCCGTGGTCACCCGGGACGTACCCGCGAACGTGGTCGCCGTCGGCAACCCGGCCCGGGTGGTCCGCGAGCTCCCGGGGACCTAGGTGGCGACCGGACGGGTGGACCCCGAGCGGCGCGAGCGGATCATCGGCGCGGCCCTGGACCTGATCGCGGAGGAGGGTGTCGCGGGCACCTCGCACCGCAAGGTCGCGGCGCGCGCGGGCGTGCCGCTGGGTTCCATGACGTACCACTTCACGAGCATGGACGAGCTGCTGCGGGAGGCGTTCACCCGCTTCTCGGGCGAGGTCGTGGCCCTGTTCGGCGAGCGGCTCGGCGCGGCGGCGACGCCGGACGAGGCGCGGGCGGCCGTCACGTCCCTCATCCACGAACTGGGCGAGGGCGGGCAGCGCAATCTGGTGCTGACCCACGAGCTGTACACCCTGGCGGCGCGCAGGCCGGAGTTCCGGAAGCTGACGCGGGCCTGGATGCGCAGCAGCCGGGACGCCCTGGAGCGGCACTTCGACCCGGCGACGGCCCGCCGGCTGGACGCCCTGATCGAGGGCCTGTCGCTGCACCAGGCGCTCGACACCGAGCCGCACGACCGGGCGCTGACCGCGGAGGCGGTCGCCCGGATCACCGCACCGGGCGGGAACTGACGGCTCCCGCTCCCCCGGCCGCCCGGCCGGCGCCCCACCTGACGGGGGCGCCGGCCGGGCACCTCCCCCGCCGCGGGCCTTCCCGCCGGGCAGCGCGGCGCCCGGCGGGCCGCCCGGATTGGGAGCGCTCTCAGGGTGTCCGGGGCGCCGGATATCCTTTCCGAGGACGTATCGCCGACCGGAAGTGCACCAGACGAGGAGCGCCCGCCTTGCCCGAGCCGATCACGGGGCCCCGCCCCACGCTGGAAGCCGTCGCCGCCCGCGCCGGCGTCTCCCGGGCCACGGCGTCACGCGTCGTGAACGGTGGCGCGGGCGTGCGGGCGCCGCTGGTCGACAAGGTGCGCCGGGCGGTCGAGGAGCTGGGCTACGTGCCCAACCACGCGGCCCGCTCCCTGGTGACCCGGCGCAACGGCGCGGTCGCCGTGATCATCGCGGAGCCCGAGTTCCGGATCTTCTCGGACCCGTTCTTCGAGCAGCAGGTGCGCGGCATCAGCCGGGAGCTGACGGCGCACGACGCCCAGCTCGTCCTGCTGTGGGTGGAGGGGCCCGGCGACCACGACCGGATCGCCCGCTACCTGGGCGGCGGCCATGTGGACGGGGCGCTCGCGTTCTCCCTCCACAACGACGACGAGCTGCCGGCGCTGATCGACCGGGCCCGCATCCCGACGGTGTTCGGCGGGCGCTCCCTCGCCGGCCAGGCCCTCGGGGTGCCGTACGTCGACTGCGACAACCGGGGCGGCGCCCGCGAGGCCGTGCGCCACCTCGTCTCGCTCGGCCGCAGGAACATCGCGCACATCGCCGGGCCGCGCGATCTGATGGCCGCGCTCGACCGGGTCGACGGCTACCACGACGTGCTGATCGGCGCCGACCCGGCGCTGACGGCCCAGGGCGACTTCACGGTGGAGAGCGGCGCCCGGGCGATGGCGGAGCTGCTGGAGCGGCGGCCCGACGTCGACGGCGTCTTCGTCTCCAACGACCTGATGGCGTCGGGCGCGCTGCGCACCCTGCGGGAGCGGGGGGTACGGGTCCCCGAGGACGTCGCCGTGGTCGGCTTCGACGACATGGCGTCCGTGGTGACGTCCACGGAGCCGGAGCTGACCAGCGTGCACCAGGACATCGAGGGCATGGGCCGGCTGATGGTGAAGCTGCTGATGCGCCTGCTCGACGGGTCCGGCGGGCCCGCGCCCGCCTCCGTCATCACCCCCACCGCACTGGTACGGCGGGCATCGGCCTGACGGCCGATGCCCGCCGCTCTCCCTGTGGGGGGCTGTGGCGGTGATCCCCGGGCCGCGCCCGGGGATCACCGGAACCGACGGGTCGGCCGGTCACCGGCCCCGGCGGGTCAGCTGAACGGGATCACCAGGACCGAGCGGTCCGTCCCGGTCTGGAGCTTCGCCGTCCCGTTGCCGATGGCGCTCCACACCTCCAGCCGGACCGTGCCGTTCCGCAGGTTGCCCAGGGTCCCGGTGGCCGACTTCAGACCGCGTGACTGGGCGTACTCCTCCCAGCCGTTCACGGGGTCGGTGGCGAAGTAGTGGTACGTCTCCGTCCGGTCGAAGGTCCCGTCGCCGGTGAGGTCGTAGCTGATCCTGGCCTGCTGGCCGAGGCCGACCCCGGTGCCCGCGTCCACCTGGAGCCGGAAGGACGTGGACGCGCCCTGCGCGAGGGTGCCGTTGACGCCGCGGATCGTGTACACGAGCGGCTGGTTGGGTGTGCCGTCGTGGTTGGCGCCGCCGGCCGAGGCGATGGTGTCGCTGCCGGCTGTGGCGCCCGTCGCGGTGGTCAGCGTGCCGCCGGAGCGGAGCTGGAAGGTGTTGCCGGTCGGCGGGTCGGGGTCGGGATCGGGGTCGGGGTCGCCGCCGCCGGTGCCGGTCCCGGTGGCCGTCGAACGGGCGGGCACGGAGAGGGTCTTGCCGTCGGAGAAGGTGACGGTGCGGGCGGTGGAGCCGTAGTTGTGCGCGGCGTAGGTGCGCGCGGTGCCCTTGGTGAAGACGGCCGAGGTGGGGATGTCCCCGGTCACGGTGGCGTCGGGGGCGCCGAGCGCGTCGAGCGTGGTGATCCAGTGGTAGGTGTGCGCCTTGGACTCGCCCGCCTCGGGTGTGTAGGAGGCGTTGCCCGCGTCCCACTTGGACTTGGCGGCGGCGGGGTCGGCGAAGGACTGGAACTCCCAGAGGATGTCGCGCCATTCGACGGCGGGGCCGCCGTTCTCGCGTTCCATCTCGGCGATGTTGCGGCGGATGGCCGCCTTCTCGCCGCCCAGGTGCAGGGAGCCGCCGGTCACCGGGAGGACGTTGATGCCGTGGATCTCCTCGGGGTTGGCCGTCCACCAGGTGGCGTAGGCGCCGCCGCTGCCCCAGACCATGCCGACCGTGTCGTGGCCGAAGGACGCGGGGAAGACCTGCTCGTCGGCGTCGAACCAGTACTGGGCGATGGCCTCGGACTCGGTGGTGAGGAGGTAGCTGCCCAGGTCGCGCAGACCGTTGTCACCGGTGGCCGAGCCCCACAGCACCAGCGCGGCGCTGAGGTTGGTCGACTCGGAGGAGGACTCCTGGTTGTTGCCCGCGGCGAAGCCCTGGTGGCCGGAGGCCCAGCTGTGCCCGGCGTAGACGTCGAAGCCGCGCAGGAAGGGGTAGGCGCTGTCGGTGCGGGAGGCGTTGGCGGTGTCGCGGATCAGGGTCTTGACCATGCCGCCCCAGGCGGAGTCGGCGGCCCACGCCTGGTCGTACTGGGCGACGATCGCCGCCGCGTAGACGTAGTAGCTGTAGTGGAAGTGGTGGTCGTTGAGCTCGGTGTCGCTGCCGTAGGAGGCCGGGTAGCCGGTGAGGGTCTTCCAGACCTTGTCGTAGGAGAACTCGTTGGCACCGCCGGCGGTGAACCAGTCCTGGAGGCGGCCCTTCATGAGCCCGATGAGCTTGTCGCGGATCGCGCCCTCGCCGATCTGGTCGGCCAGCGGCACGAGCTGCGCGAGCTTGCCGAGCGCCTTGCCCGTCCAGTAGGTGTCGACGGCCCCGGAGAACGGGTCGGAGGAGTTCGCGACCTCGTTCAGGTAGCCCCGCAGCCGGGCGGTGTCGACGGCGCTCGTCCTCGGGAGCCCGGGCAGCACGGCGGACGCCTTCTGCGCGGTGCTGAAGGAGGCCGACTCGCGCACCTTCATGGTGCCGCGCGGTGACACGTAGGTGTACGGGGTCAGCGCGTCGCTGGTGTTGAGCCACTGGTGGCGGTACAGGGCCTGGAGGGTGCCGCGCTCGGTGCCCTCCTTGGCCTCGGTGGTGAGGCTGTAGGTGGCGCGCACGGTGCCACCGCCGCTGCTCCAGTTCACCGTGGAGCCGGTGACGAAGCTGAAGGCGTACTTGCGGTAGGTGGCGAGCGCGTCGGTGGAGGGCAGCACGGCGACGGAGAAGTAGTCCTTGCCGCCGAGGCCCGCGGTGACGGTGGAGCCGGAGACGTTCCAGTCGCTGCCGGTGGGTGCGAACAGCGCGTAGTGGTGGCCCGCGACGGTGATGCCGAGGACGTTGCCCTGGTCGGCGAAGACGGCCGGCGCGGACGCGGTGGTGATCTGGGCGTTGCCGCCCGAGCCCTTGGCGTACACGAAGGGCATGCCGTGGCCGATGGTGGTGCGCAGGGTGCGGGCGCCGTCGGACCAGTAGGGCGTGACGGTCCAGTCGGACCAGGCGTCGGCCTTGGTGTCGGGCGAGTTGAGGCCGGTCAGGCCGAGGGTGAGGTCCCGCTTGTGGGCGTACTCGTACTGGCGGCCGTCGCCCACGACGGCGGGGCTCGTCGGGTAGCCGATCTCCAGTCCGCCGGAGACGGCCTGGTAGGTGAGCGGGTGGCCGTACATCGGGGTCGAGTACGGGTTGTCGCCGTAGCGCTGGAAGGCGAGCGAGGACCACCAGTCGTTGGTGGGCACCGGCTTGCCCTGGGCGGCGGCGGTGACCTTGGGGGTCACGGGTGCGCCGGTGTTGGTGGTGGGGCCGGACGTGCCGGCGGGCCGGGTGTCGGAGTAGCTGCCGGAGCCTACGGGGATGGTGGCGGCGGCCGCCGGGACGGCGGCCGGACCGAGTCCGACGGCGGCCATGGCGGTGGCCAGGACCAGCACGGCGGCCGGTCGGTTGCGGGGGGCTGGCATGAAGGGCACCTCGTGTCATCACGACGGATATGGGGTGTCTCAGCACGGGTCCGGGAGCTTTCGAGAGCGCTCTCAGATGGCCGGAAACGTAAAACTCCTGAAACGTGGGTGTCAATAGATGGGACACAGAAGGGATTTGGGCCTGAGTCCAACCCGTTATGTCTTCGAGTCTTGACGGAGCGTGCACCGGGCGGGCACGCTCCAGTCGCATGTTTGAGAGCGCTCTCAGGCTCTCGCTCCACCCCGAAGCCAAGGGAGGCTTCCCATGCCCATCGCCCGAGCCGCCAAGAGGGCCACCGTCCGCCTGGGCGCGGTCGTGCTCGCCGGAGCCCTGCTCGCCGCCTGCGGAGGTTCGTCGGACGACGCCTCCGACAGCGCGGGCGGCAAGGTCACGCTCACCGTCGACCTCTTCGGATCCTTCGGTTACAAGGAGGCCGGGCTCTACGCGGAGTACCAGAAGCTCCACCCGGAGATCACGATCAAGCAGACCGACACCCAGGACGAGGCCGACTACTGGAAGTCGCTCCAGACCCGCCTCGCCGGCGGCGGCGGTCTCGCCGACGTCCAGGGCATCGAGGTCGGCCGGATCGCCTCCGTCACCCAGCAGCAGGCGGACAAGTTCGAGGACCTGAACAAGTACGGCGCCGACAAGCTCAAGGGCCAGTTCGCCGAGGCCAAGTGGGCGGCGGCCACCGGCAAGAACGGCGAGGTCCTCGGCCTCGGCACCGACGTCGGCCCCGAGGCGATGTGCTACCGCACCGACCTCTTCGAACAGGCCGGGCTCCCCACCGACCGCGAGGAACTCGCGCAGAAGTGGTCGACCTGGGAGGGCTACCTGGAGCTGGGCAAGCAGTACAAGGCCAAGGCCCCCGCCAAGAGCACCTGGCTGGACAGCGTCGGCAGCCTCTACTCGATCATGATCGGGCAGGAGAAGGAGCGCTACTACGACGCCTCCGGCAAGCTCATCTGGGAGACCAACCCGGCGCTGAAGACCGCCTGGGACACCTCCGTCGAGGCGGCGCAGAGCGACCTGAGCGCCAAGCTCGACCAGTGGTCGCCGCAGTGGAACCAGGCGTTCGCCGCCGGTTCCTTCGCCACCATCCCCTGCCCCGCCTGGATGCTCGGCTACATCAAGGGCCAGGCCGGTGACGCCGGCAAGGGCAAGTGGGACATCGCCAAGCTGCCCGGCGGGGCGGGCAACTGGGGCGGCTCGTACCTGTCCGTCCCGAAGGCGGCCAAGAACAAGAAGGAGGCGTACGAGCTGATCGCCTGGCTCACCGCCCCCGAGCAGCAGGCCAAGCTCTTCCAGAAGGTGGGCAACTTCCCGTCGGCCACGGGCGCGATCGACAAGGTCGCCGGCGCCACGGACGAGTACTTCTCCGGCGCCCCGATCGGAAAGATCTTCGGCGACGCGGCCAAGGCGGCCCCCGTGCAGGTGCTCGGTGTGCACGACCAGAACGTCGCGCAGCAGATCACCAACGCCCTGAGCGAGGTCGAGCGCAAGGGCCTGGCCGCCGACAAGGCGTGGGCGAACGCGAAGAAGGGCGTCGCCAACACCATCGGCTGACCCGCTCCCCGGGGCCGGTCCGGACACACGGCGCACGCCGTCCTCCGGACCGGCCCCGGGGGCCGCCCCGGGCCGTCGTCGTCCCGGACCCGGCCCCGCCCCCACCGCCCCGGCACCGACTCACCCCCGAAGGGCCGCACCGTGACCCTCACCGCACCCGCGAAGCCGATCTCGCCGCCCCGCCCGCCCGCCGTGCGGCGTGCGTGGCAGAAGGTCTCGCCGTACGCCTACATCGCCCCGTTCTTCACCCTGTTCGCCGCCTTCGGGCTCTTCCCGCTGATCTACACGGCGTTCGTGTCGCTGTACCGGGTGGAGCTCCAGACCCCGGGCGACATGGAGTGGCGGGGCCTCGACAACTACACCGCGCTGCTGAGCGACGAGTTCTTCTGGACCTCGCTGCGCAACACGTTCACCATCGGGGTGCTCTCCACGGTGCCGCAGCTCGTGATGGCGCTGGGGCTCGCGCACCTGCTCAACTACCGGCTGCGCGGCCGCACCTTCCTGCGCACCGCGATGCTGCTCCCCTACGCGACCTCCGTCGCCGCCGCCACCCTCGTCTTCGCCCAGCTCTTCGGCCGTGACTTCGGGCTGATCAACTACGTGATCGGCCTGGTCGGCATCGGCCCGGTCGACTGGCAGTCGGGCACGGTGGCGTCGCAGATCGCCGTGTCCGCCATCGTGATCTGGCGCTGGACGGGCTACAACGCGCTGATCTACCTGGCCGGCATGCAGTCCATCCCCAACGAGCTGTACGAGGCGGCGGAGATGGACGGGGCCTCGCGGTGGCGGCAGTTCTTCCACGTCACCCTGCCGGGGCTGCGGCCCACGATCGTCTTCACGGTCATCGTCTCGACGATCGGCGCGACCCAGCTCTTCGGTGAGCCGCTGCTCTTCGAGGGCTCCATCTCCGGCGGCATCTCGCACCAGTACCAGACGCTCGGCCTCTACATGTACGAGCAGGGCTGGGGCTTCTTCCACCTGGGCCGCGCGGCCGCCATCGCCTGGGTGATGTTCCTGCTGATCCTGGTGCTCGTCGGGGTCAACGCCCTGATCGCGCGCCGCCGTTCCCGCAAGGAGGCCGGCCGATGACCGCGCTCGCCGAACCGCCGGTGAAGCAGCCGGCCGAACCGCCCGCACCCGGCCGGCGCCGGACCCGCTCCCGCGCGGGCCGCACCATGCAGGGCGGCAAGCTGGCCTACGCGATCCTGATCGTGGCCGTGCTGATCTCCGCCTTCCCGTTCTACTGGACGATCGTCGCGGCGAGCCGCTCCAACGCCGATCTGGCGCAGGTGCCGCCGTCGCTGCTGCCGGGCTCCAACCTGTTCCGCAACTTCGAGGCGGTGATGGAGGAGGCGGACATCGGCAAGGCGCTGGTGAACTCCCTCATCGTGTCCGGCTCGATCACCGTGGGCACGGTGCTCTGCTGCACCCTCGCCGGCTTCGCCTTCGCCAAGCTCCGCTTCCGCGGCCGGGGCGCCCTGCTGGCCGTCACGGTCGGCACCATGATGATCCCGCCGCAGCTCGGTGTGATCCCGCTGTTCATGCTGATCGCCGAACTCCAGTGGGTGAACCAGCTCCACGCGGTGATCCTGCCCGGTCTGGTCTCCGCGTTCGGCGTGTTCTTCATGCGGCAGTACCTGGTGCAGTCGCTGCCCGACGAACTGATCGAGGCGGCGCGGGTCGACGGCGCGTCCACGGCCCGGATCTTCTGGTCGATCGTGGTGCCCATCGCCCGGCCCGGCATGGCCGTGCTCGGCCTGCTCACCTTCATGGCGGCCTGGAACGACTTCTTCTGGCCCATCGTCGCCCTCACCTCGTCCGAACCGACCGTGCAGGTCGCCCTCCGCCAGCTCGGCGGCGGCTACGTACAGGACCAGTCCGTGATCATGGCGGGCACCCTGCTCGGCACCCTGCCCGTACTGCTGGTCTTCGGCCTGCTGGGCCGGCAGATCGTCGGCGGCATCATGCAGGGCGCGGTCAAGGGCTGACCCCGCCCGTCCCCGAATCCGGCCACACCGTCTCACTCCTGGGAGTTCCATCCTCATGACCGCACTCGACGCACGCCCCGACACGACGACGCACCGATTCCCCGCGGCCTTCCGCTGGGGCACGGCCACCGCGGCGTACCAGATCGAGGGAGCCGCCGCCGAGGACGGCCGTACCCCGTCGATCTGGGACACGTTCAGCCGCACCCCGGGCAAGGTCCGCAACGGTGACACGGGCGACATCGCGGCCGACCACTACCACCGGGTGAGCGAGGACATCGCGCTGATGCGGCGGCTCGGTGTCACCGACTACCGCTTCTCGGTCGCCTGGCCCCGGGTGCAGCCGACCGGCCGCGGGCCCGCCGTGCAGAAGGGGCTGGACTTCTACCGGCGGCTCGTCGACGAGCTGCTGGAGGCCGGCATCCGGCCGGTGGCCACCCTGTACCACTGGGACCTGCCCCAGGAGCTGGAGGACGCGGGCGGCTGGCCGCAGCGCGAGACGGCGCAGCGGTTCGGCGAGTACGCGGGCATCATGGCCGGTGCGCTGGGCGACCGGGTCGCCACCTGGACGACCCTCAACGAGCCGTGGTGCGCGGCCTTCCTCGGGTACGGGAACGGGGTGCACGCCCCCGGCCGCACCAGCGCGCTCGCCTCGCTGCGCGCCGCCCACCACTTCAACCTGGCGCACGGGCTGGCGACCAGGGCGCTGCGCGACACCCTGTCCGCGGGCTCGGAGATCTCCCTCACGCTCAACCTCCACGCGGTGCGCCCGCACACCGACACACCGGCCGACCTGGACGCGGCCCGCCGGATCGACGCGGTGGGCAACCGGGTCTTCCTGGACCCGGTCTTCAACGGCAGCCTGCCCGACGACCTGGTCCGGGACACGGCCGCGGTGACGGACTGGTCGTTCGTCCTCGACGGCGACCTGGAGACGGCGTCGGCGCCGATCGACTCGCTCGGCATCAACTACTACTCCCCCACCGTGGTCGCGGCGGGCTCCTCGCCCGCCGGTCCCTCGCCGTGGGCCGGCGCCGAGGAGCACGTGAGCTTCCTGCCGGCGCCGGGGCCGCGCACCGCGATGGACTGGCCGGTGGACGCCGACGGTCTGCACGAGCTGCTGCTGCGGCTGCGGGACGACCTGCCGGGGGTGCCGCTGGTGATCACCGAGAACGGCGCGGCCTACGACGACTACGCCGACCCGTCGGGCGAGGTGAAGGACCCGGAGCGGGTCGCCTATCTGCACGCCCACCTGGCGGCGGTGCACCGGGCGATCGAGGACGGGGCGGACGTCCGGGGCTACTTCCTCTGGTCCCTGCTGGACAACTTCGAGTGGGCGTACGGCTACAGCAAGCGCTTCGGGATCGTGCACGTCGACTTCGCCACCCAGCGGCGCACGTTCAAGGACAGTGCGCGGTGGTACGCGGAGGTGATCGCGCGGGGCGGCCTCGCCGAGTAGGCGGCCGGAGGCCGCCGGGCTTGTGGGACCGGTGCCCGGGTTCCCCGTCGCGCTCGGCGCGACGGGGGCCCGGGCACCGGGCGTGTGGGCCCGGGCGCGGGGGCTTCTCGCGTCCGCGGGTGGGGTCGCTTCGTGTGCGGGGGGTGCTTCGTGTGCGGGGGTTGCTTCGTGTGCGGGGGTTGCTTCGTGTGCGGGTGGTGGTCGCGGCACCACGCTGCGCGCGGTGTCCTCAAACGCCGGACGGGCTGGGGTGACGGGCGGCGCGGTGGCCTCGGACGCCGGACGGGCTGGGGTGACGGGCGGGACGGTGGCCTCGGACGCCGGACGGGCTGGGGTGACGGGCGGGACGGTGGCCTCAGACGCCCGACCGGCCGGGGCCGCGGGCCGTGCGTGCCCGGGCGCGGGCCGCGCGGGCGAGGGGGAGGTAGCGGAGGCGTTCGGGGAGGGCGGGGACCACCACGCGGACGACCGCGCCGAATCCGCGCAGCCGGCGCTCCTGCGCGTCGGTCCAGGGCAGTCCGAGGGCCTCGCGGGCGTCGGGCGGCATCAGGCCGATGGTCATGAAGCGGCGGAAGGTGGCGAGCGGGGGCAGCAGCACCGGCCACAGGATCCGCAGCAGCCACCTCAGCGCCCGTGGTCCCCGGTCGGGCGGGGGCACCGGCTGGGTGGGGTCGACGAGCTCCCGGACGACGGCCGTGGCCTCCAGCCGTTCGGCGAGCACCGTGCGGTAGTAGGGCCAGAACTCCTCGACGGTCGCGGGCATGTCGCGGTCGCGGATGCCGAGGATCCGGCCGATCTGGAGCCACTCCGCGTAGAGCTTGCGCTCCTCGGCGCCGGTGAGTTCGCGCACGAGGTAGCGGGCGCCGTGGCGGTAGACCGGGAAGCCGGTGGCGTGCACCCAGGCGTAGTGGGCGGGGCTGAGCGCATGGTAGCGGCGCCCGTGGGCGTCGGTCCCCTGGATGGTGCGGTGCAGCTCGCGCAGGCGGCGGCCCTCGGCCGCGGCCTCCTCGCCGCCGTAGATCCAGAGCTGGAGCGAGCGCAGCGAGCGTTCGCCGCGTCCCCAGGGGTCGGTCCGGAAGACGGAGTGCTCGTCGACGCCGGCGCCGACGGCCGGGTCGGCGACCTGCATGGTCAGCGCGGCGGGCAGCATCAGCAGGGCGCGGATGTCGCCGGCGAGGCTCCAGAGCACCCCGCCGGGCGGGGGCGGGTCGACGGCTGCCGCGGCGGGGCTCATCTGGTGCTCCCGGGGGTGGTCGGAGTCGGTGCTGCCTGACTCTCCAGTATGCGACCCGGCCCCCGGGAGCCGTGCTCAGGGCCGGTGGGCGGCCTTCGCCACCGCCTCCGGCCGGGGCGGGACGTGCGGCAGCAGGTGTTCCAGGTCCTCCAGCTGGGCGCGGGCCGCCGCGATCCGTTCCCTGATCTCCTCCACGGGGGGTGCCTGCTCGCCGTCCGCGGCCCTCCGGTCCCCGTCGAGTTCCCTGGCCTGGGCGAGCGAGTCGATGACGACGCCGATCAGGAGATTGACCATCAGGAAGGAGCTGAGCAGCACGTAGGAGGCGTAGTAGACGACGGCCCAGGGCGAGATCGCGAGCCCGCCGTAGAGGGCGTCGCCGAGGCCGTCGAGGGTCATCAGCACGAACAGGGTGAGGGCGGCGCGGCCCAGGGAGCCGTAGTGCTCGGGGTCGTCGGCGGAGAACGCGGCCCAGCCGAGCATCGCGTACATGTACAGCAGCAGGGTGCCGACCAGCAGGAAGCTGACGGCGCCCGGGACGCTCTTGCCGATCGCCGTGACGATGATGCGCAGTTGGGGCAGGAAGCGGGCGGTGCGGACGACGCGCGCGAGCCGCAGCAGCCGCAGGACGGTGGTGTTCTCGCTGACGAAGGGCAGGAACGCGCAGAGGACCACGGTCAGGTCGAAGACGTTCCACGGGTTGCGGAAGAAGTCCGACGGCCGGTCGGCGTGGGCGAGGGCGCGCAGGGCGATCTCCACGGTGAAGGCGCCGAGCAGCAGATGCTCCAGCAGCTTCAGTCCGGTGTGCCACTCCTGGGCGAAGCCCGCGTAGGTCTCGGCGCCCAGCAGGACGGCGTTGAGCGCGATGGCCCCGACCGCCAGTGCCGAGAACCAGTCGGCCTCCACCACCCGCCCGGCGCGTTCCGCGATGCGGGCGCGCCGCTCGTCCGTGGCGGCGAGCGCCGGGCTGTCGAGACTCATTCCGTACCCACTCCACTGTCCTGAGCTGCGTGAACGGCACCAGCTTGGCCCACGCCGCACCGTGTGCCGGGCGGAGTACACGCGGGGGCGCGCCATGCCCACCTGCCGGGGGACGGGGTGAACATCTGCGCGATCGCGAGGGGGCCACGCGGGTGGGCGCGAACGTTGCGCCGGAGTGAAGAACGGCGACATCTACCTATTACCTGAAGGTAACTTCTGCTGCTTTGATGTGCGGCACCGGTCGATCGTGCCGGCCGGTCCCCCACATCCCGACAGGAGATCCTGTGCCGACCTCCCCGCTCCGCCGCCTCACGGGCGCCGCCCTGTCCGCGGTGCTCGCCGCCGGTGTCCTCGCCGCCGCAGCGCCCTCCGCGGGCGCCGCGGCCGACGCCCCGGTCCCGCGGCTGAAGGTGCTCACGTACAACGCGTTCCTGTTCAGCCGGACGCTCTACCCCAACTGGGGCCAGGACCACCGGGCCGCCGAGATCCCGCGGGCGCCGTTCTTCCGGGGCAACGACGTGGTCGTGCTCCAGGAGGCTTTCGACAACACCGCGTCGGAGGCGCTGGCGCGCAACGCGTCGGCCGGATACCCGTACCGGACGCCGGTGATGGGCCGCGGCACGAGCGGCTGGGACGCGACGGGCGGCGCGTACTCGGCGCTGACGCCGGAGGACGGCGGAGTGGCCGTGCTCAGCAGGTGGCCGATCGTGCGCAAGGAGCAGTACGTCTACAAGGACGCCTGCGGCTCCGACTGGTACTCCAACAAGGGCTTCGTGTACGCGGTGCTCGATGTGAACGGCAGCCGGGTGCACGTCGTCGGGACGCACGCGCAGTCGACCGACCCGGGGTGCGGCGCGGGAGAGGCGGCGTCGGTGCGGGCCCGTCAGTTCCGGGCGATGGACGCCTTCCTGGACGCCAAGCGGATCCCCGCCACCGAACAGGTGATCGTGGCGGGCGACTTCAACGTGGACTCCCGCACGCCCGAGTACGCGGCGATGCTCGCCGACGCGGGTCTGGCCGGCGCCGACGCCCGGACGGGGCATCCGTACTCGTTCGACACCCGGGACAACTCGATCGCGGCGGACCGCTACCCGGACGACCCGCGCGAGGACCTGGACCATGTGCTGCACCGCGCCGGGCACGCGCGGCCGGCCGGCTGGACCAATGAGGTGATCAAGGCGCCGAGCGCGCCCTGGTCGGTGTCGAGCTGGGGCACCACTTACACGTACACGGACTTCTCCGACCACTATCCGGTGGTCGCCTCCGCGCGGTAGGCGGGCCGGCCGCCCCGCCTTCGCGGGCGGGGCGGGGGCGTGCGCCGGACACGCCCGGCCGGGCGGCACCCTTGTATCCGTGTCAGGGCCATGTCACATTGAGTCCGCACTCCGGACTGGTCCAGTCCACATCGCCCCCACCCAGGGCGATCCCCCCACGGACTCGTACGAAGGAGAAGCCCCCATGAGACGCACCTCCCGTGCGCGCATCTGCCTTCCCGCCCTGCTCGCCCTGACCGCCGTCGGCCTCGGCACCCACGCCTCGGCCGCCGAACCGGAGCCCGCCGCCGGGGCCCCGGCGCCCGGCGTCTCGGCGACCGCCGCCCAGTACGCCCTGCACAGCTCGCTCGAACGCGGTCTCGGCGACCGCACCGCCGGCTCCTATCTCGACGCCGCGAGCGGCGAGCTGGTGGTGACGGTGACGGACGCCGCCACCGCGGCCGCGGTCCGCGACAGCGGCGCCCGCGCCGAGATCGTCGACCGCTCCATGGCCGACCTGCGCGCCACCATGGACACCCTGGAGACGCGGGCGAAGATCACCGGGACCTCCTGGGGCGTCGACCCGAGGACCAACCAGGTCTCCGTGGAGGCCGACCAGTCGGTGTCCGCGCGCGACATGGCCCGGCTGCGGAAGGTGGCCGCCGGGCTGGGCGACAGCGTGCGGATCACCCGGGTGCCGGGCACCTTCACCAAGGAGGTCGCGGGCGGCGACGCGATCTACGGCGGCGGCTTCCGCTGCTCGGCCGCGTTCAACGTGTCCAAGGGCACGGCCCGTTACTTCCTCACCGCGGGGCACTGCACCAACGCGGCGAGCAGCTGGTCCGCCGCCTCGGGCGGCGCCGCCATCGGCACCCGTGAGGGCACCAGCTTCCCGACCAACGACTACGGGCTCGTCCGCTACACCGACGGCTCCCAGCCCGCCGGCGACGTGAACCTGTGGAACGGCAGCCGCCAGGACATCACCTCGGCCGCCGACGCCGTCGTGGGGCAGGCCATCCGCAAGTCCGGCTCCACCACCAAGGTCACCAGCGGCACCGTCACCGCGGTGAACGTCACGGTGAACTACAGCGAGGGCCCCGTCTACAACCTCGTCCGCACCACGGCCTGTTCCTCGGGCGGCGACAGCGGCGGCGCCCACTTCGCGGGCACCACGGCCCTGGGCATCCACTCGGGCAGCTCCGGCTGCTCGGGCACCAGCGGCTCCGCGCTCCACCAGCCGGTCCGCGAGGCACTGAGCGCCTACGGAGTGGCCGTCTACTGAGGCCGGCGGCGTGCGGGGGTGTGACCACCACCGGGTCGCACCCCCGCACAGCCACCATCGGGGATTCCCCGCTCAGTCCCCGTGGTCGTAGACGGTGACCTCGACGCCACGGGCCGTCAGCCGCTCGGCTATCAGCGGCTCGACACGCGACCACCTGCCGCCGGCGAGCCCGCAGCCGATCCGCGGCATGTGCACCGACGCACCCAGCTCCAGCGCCTTGTCGCCCACCGCCGCGAGGGCGCGGTCGATCGCCTCGTAGCGGACGGGGACGCCCTTGCTGCCCGTCCGCATGCCGCGCTGGCCCACCATGTTGGCCACCCAGAGGAACGGGCCGACCTGGACGAACTGAGCCGCGCCCAGGCCGAAGTCGTTGCCCGAGCGCTCCCGGTGCCAGCGCCGGTACTCCGCCTCCGGCCCGGGCCACCGGCGGGAGACGGCGAGGACGAAGCCCTTGCCCCAGCCGCCGAGGTCGTTGCAGACGTGCGCGATCAGCTTGACGCCCTTGCCCTGCGGCGCGGTGGCGTCCCCTCGGACATAGACGATCCCGGTCATGGCACCACCGTACGGCCGGCCACCGACACCGCCCTCCGCGGACTGCCCGCGCCCCTCGCACTCCCCCGGACTTCCCGGCTTCCCCGCTTCCCGGCATCGCGGCTTCCCGGCATCACGGGCGGTGCGGGCCCGGTCGCGGCGCGGCGGTGTCAGGCCTCGGCGAGCAAGGGGTCGTAGGGGCTGGAGCGGCGGCGGGCCGACATGAAGGAGAGGAAGTCGCCCACGAACTCGGATCGGGTGCAGACCCCGTCGGTGCCGGTGGTGTCGCGGCGGAACCCGGTACGGAACAGGGCCCGGTACTCGTCGGCGTCGATGGTGCCGTTGCCGTCCTTGTCGGTGGCGTCGAACAGCACCTCGGCGACCCGGATCAGCGCGGGCCCGGCCAGCGACGGCACGGCGGCGGCGTACTCCCCGGCGCTCACCCGTCCGTCGCCGTCCGCGTCCAGCGCGCTCTGCAGTTCCCGCCACCAGTCGGCGAAGGCGGTGTAGAGACCGGTCTCCTCGGGCTCGTCCAGGTCGAGGCGGGTGGACAGTTCACGTGCCATCGCCGCGAGGTCCGGCCAGTCCAGGTAGCCGTCGCCGGTCTGGTCCAGCACCTGGTGGAAGAACTCCTCGGCCGTGCGCCGGGCTTCGCCGCCGCCCGGGCCGTCCGCGGGGCCGTCCGCCGCCCGGTCCGCCGGGGCCAGCGGGCTCATCAGGCGCAGCAGCGCCGCGGCCCGCCGCATCCGGTCCTGGAGGGCGACGACGGTCCGCGCCCGGGGGTCGTCGCTCTCGGGCGAGAGCGAGAGGAGTTCGGCGAGCCCCTCGGCCCGCAGCAGCCCCGCGGGCAGGAAGCGCGCCAGCCCGGCGGCGACGTAGGCGCCCTGCATCAGGGTCTGGGCGCCCGGCATCTCCGGCAGTCCGGCGCGGCGCCGGTACGCCTCCGGCAGCGAGGCGACGGTGACCGCGCCGATGACCGGGCCCGCGACGGCCCGGCCGGCCGCCCACAGCGTGGGCACGCCCTGGAGCAGCGGCGGGGCGGGCAGCCGGTCGAACAGCCGGTACAGGATGACGCGGGCCGCCTCGGTGTTCTCCAGTTCCTCGGCGACGACCCGGTCGAAGTACCGCCAGAAGCCCGGCAGGTCCCCGGGCAGATGCCCGGCGTCGCCGTCGAGGGCGGTGAGGAAGGCCCGGAACTCGGCGTACAGCCGCTCCATGGTGTCCTGGTCCATCGGCCGGCCGCTCATCCGGAACATGGTGACGGTGCTCTCGAAGAGGGTCGCCACCACCCAGGCCCGCACCCCCGGGTCCATGGCGTCGTAGGGCCGGCCGTGGGTGTCGGTGCCGTCGAGGCGGGCGTGCATCCGGTTGAGGCGGGCGGCCTCCCGGCGCCGTACCTCCTCGTCGGCGCCGAACATCCGGCGCAGGCTGGTGAGGGTGTTGCGCAGCCGGCGCCAGGGGTGGGCGACGAAGGTGGAGTTGTCCGCGAGCGCGGCGCCCACCTGGGGGTGGGCCGCCTCCAGCACGGTCGCCCGGACGACGGCCAGGGCCCACCGGGGGTCGTCGAAGAGTGCGTGGAAGCGCGAGCCGGGCCCGTACAGCGGGACGTCCCCGTCCCCGTCCCCGTCCGCGGCGGGGCCGGGGCCGGGCGGCGGGGCGGGGTCGTCACCGGGGCCGGGCGGCGGGGCGGCGGCGTCCGGGGCGGGGTCGTCGTGGCGGACCGTCATCACGGTGCTCCGTTCGGCTGGGACGGCACGCCGCCGAAGCGGCGGTCGCGTCGCTGGTAGGTGTGCAGGCATTCGAGGAAGTGCGCGGCGCGGAAGTCCGGCCACAGGACCTGAGGGAAGACCCACTCGGCGTAGGCGACCTGCCAGAGCATGAAGTTGGAGATGCGCTGCTCGCCGGAGGTGCGGATCACGAGGTCCACGTCGGGGGTGTCGGGGTACGGGAGGTGGGCCGCGAAGGTCCGCTCGGTGACCTCGTCGGCGCTCGCGCCGCCGCGGATCAGCGACCGGGCGGCCTCGACGATGTCCCGGCGTCCGCCGTGGTCGAACGCGACGGTGAGGGTCATGCCCCGGTTCGCCTCCGTGAGGGTGGTGAGGTCCCGGAAATCCTGGGCGAGTTCCTTCGGCACGCGCTCGTCCGTGACCCCGAGGAACCGGCAGCGCACCCCGCGCGCCAGCAGCAGCGGGGCGTGCTTGCGCACGACGCCGCGGACGAGGCGCATCAGGAACTCGACCTCCGCGGGGGGCCGGTTCCAGTTCTCCGTGGAGAAGGCGTACAGGCTCAGCCAGCGGACGCCGGAGGACCGCGCCGCCTCGATGACGTCGATCACCGTGGTCTCGGCGGCCCGGTGGCCCGCGGTGCGGGGCAGCGAACGCCGGGCGGCCCAGCGTCCGTTGCCGTCCATCACACAGGCCACGTGCCGGGGCACCCCGGGCGCCGTGCCACCCCCCGGCGCCGCGCCGACGCCGGCCGTCGCACCCTCGTGCGTCATGCCCCCACCCTCGTGTCCCTCGCCCGTCGTTCCCCCGGCACCGCGCGACCGGCCCCGAGGAGGCGGCGCTCCGGCGATCACTGAGGGGAGTGTGGCAGCGGCGGACGGCACGGCACGGGGCAACAAGATCCGCTTCACCCATGGCGCATCAGTACGACCGGCCCCCGGGTGGTTTCACAGCAATGGTGAGACAGCAATACTGTTGGACAGAGCGGGTGCGGTGGTTCGGGAGAGGGAGTGCCATGGCGGACGTGACCGAGGAGGCGGCGTTCACCGTCGACGAGCTGGCCGCGCGTGCCGGGGTGACGGTGCGGACCGTCCGTTTCTACGGCACCCGCGGGCTGCTGCCCCCGCCGGTGATCGGCCCGCGCAGGGTCGGCCACTACGGCCGCGACCACCTCTCCCGTCTCGCGCTGATCGAGGAGCTCCAGCACCAGGGCATGACCCTCGCCGCCATCGAGCGCTATCTGGAGCAGCTTCCCGCCGATCTGAGCGCGCAGGATCTGGCGATCCACCGGGCCCTGGTGGCGGCCTGGGCCCCCGAGTCCGCCGAGCGGGTGACCCGGGCGGAGCTGGAGCGCCGCGCGGGGCGTCCGCTGTCGGACGAGGACGTGGAGCGGCTCGGGGCCATGGGGGTGCTGGAGGCGCGGACGGACGGCGGTTACCTGCTGGACGGGTCGCTGCTGCGGCTCGGGGCCGAGCTGCTGGACGTGCCCATCGCGCACGAGACGATCCTCGCCTCCCGCACGGTGCTGCTGGAGCACGCGCGCTCCGCGGCCCAGGAGCTGTCACGGCTGTTCCGCGACGAGGTCTGGGGGCCCTACCGGGAGCGGGACCCGGAGCATGCGACGGCGGCGATGAAGTCGCTCTCGGCCCATATGCAGCCGATCGTCGTGCAGGCCCTGGTGACGGCGTTCCAGCGGTCGCTGCGCGAGGAGCTGCGGAGCGCCCTCGGCGCCGGGGGACGGTAAATGCGTTGTCCGGGCGCGACCCGATGGGTGAGGCTGCGGTCATGTCCCTCCCCGCAGCCGGCACCGCGCATTCGGTGCACGCCCTCTTCTCCCAAGGCCGTCTGACGGCGATCCCGCGCAAGGCCGCCCGCCGCGAGCAGTTGCTCCGGCACCTGGCCGAGACCTTGTTCGTGCCCGGACGCGACTACACCGAGCGCGAGGTCAACGAGGCGCTGCTGACGGTGCACGACGACTGCGCCGCGCTGCGCCGCTATCTGGTGATCGGTGGCGAGCTGGCCCGGACGAGGGACGGCGGCAGCTACCGGCGAGCCGGGTAACCGCCGCCGCCCCCTTCGGCCTCGGGCGTCGGGCGGGCCTGACGCGTCGTGCCTCAGGCGTCAGGCATCGCGCCTCAGGCCTCAGGCGTCGCGCGTCAGGCGTCGCGTGTCAGGCGTCGCGTGTCAGGCGTCGCGTGTCAGGCGTCGGTGAAGGTCTCGCCCCGCTCGGCCTTGGCCACCAGCAGCGCCGGCGGCTGGAACCGGTCGCCGTAGCGCTCGGCGAGCTCACGGGCGCGGGCCGTGAAGCCGGGCAGGCCGCCCTCGTAGCCGTTGATGTACTGGAGCACGCCGCCCGTCCAGGCCGGGAAGCCGATGCCCATGATGGAGCCGATGTTGGCGTCGGCGACCGTCGTCAGGACGTTCTCCTCCAGGCAGCGCACCGAGTCCAGGGCCTCGGAGAACAGCATCCGCTCCCGCATGTCCTCGAAGGGGATGTCCGTGCCCTCGCGGGTGAAGTGCTCGCGCAGTCCGGGCCAGAGCCCCGCCCGCTTGCCGTCCTCGTCGTAGTCGTAGAAGCCGGCGCCGCCGCTGCGGCCGGGCCGCCCGAACTCGTCGACCATCCGGTCGATGACGGCGTCGGACGGATGCCCCGGCCAGGTGCCGCCGGCCTCCTCGACCGCGCGCCTGGTCTCGTTGCGGATCTTGCGCGGGAGGGTGAGGGTGAGCTCGTCCATCAGGCTGAGCACCTTGGCCGGGTAGCCGGCCTGGGCGGCGGCCTGCTCGACGGAGACGGGATCGGCGCCCTCGCCGACCATGGCGACGCCCTCGTTGATGAACTGCCCGATGACGCGGGAGGTGAAGAAGCCGCGGGAGTCGTTGACGACGATGGGCGTCTTGTTGATCCGCCGGACCAGGTCGAAGGCGCGGGCGAGCGCCTCGTCGCCGGTCCGTTCGCCCTTGATGATCTCCACCAGCGGCATCTTGTCGACGGGTGAGAAGAAGTGGAGGCCGATGAAGTCGGCCTGGCGCTCCACGCCTTCGGCGAGGGTGGTGATGGGCAGGGTGGAGGTGTTGGAGCACAGCAGCGCGTCGGGCTCGACGACGTCCTGGATCTCCTGGAACACCTTGTGCTTGAGCGCGGTGTCCTCGAAGACCGCCTCGATGACGACGTCGCAGCCCGCCAGGTCGGCGGCCTCGGCGGTCGGGGTGATCCGGGCCAGCAGCGCGTCCGCCTTCTCCTGCGTGGTGCGGCCCCGCGAGACGGCCTTGGCGCACAGCTTCTCCGAGTAGCCCTTGCCCTTCCGCGCCGACTCGGCGGTGACGTCCTTCAGGACGACCTCGATCCCGGCGCGCGCGCAGGAGTATGCGATACCCGCGCCCATCATCCCCGCACCGAGCACGGCCACCTTCCGCACCGTACGCGGCTCGATCCCCTGCGGGCGGCTGGCACCGGAGTTGACGGCCTGGAGGTCGAAGAAGAACGCCTGGATCATGTTCTTGGCGGTCTGGCCGGTGACCAGCTCGGTGAAGTAGCGGGCCTCGATGACCTGGGCGGTCTCGAAGTCGACCTGGGAGCCCTCGACGGCGGCCGCGAGGATGTTGCGCATGGCCGGGTAGGGGGCGCCGCCGGTCTGCTTCTTGAGATTGGCGGGGAACGCCGGGAGGTTGGCGGCGAACCGGGGGTTCGACGGGGTGCCGCCGGGGATCCGGTAGCCCTTGACGTCCCAGGGCTGCTGGGACTCCGGGTTGGCGTCGATGAAGGCGCGGGCCTTGTCGAGCATCTCCTCGGGAGTGGTGGCCAGTTCGTGGACGAGACCGCCCTCGACGGCGCGGCGGGGCGTGTACTGGGTGCCCTGGAGCAGCACCTTCAGCAGGGCGTCGGCGATGCCCATGAGGCGCACGGTGCGGGTGACGCCGCCGCCGGCGGGGAGCAGGCCGAGGGTGACCTCGGGCAGGCCGATCTTGGAGCCCGGGGCGTCGAGCGCGACACGGTGGTGGCAGGCGAGGGCGATCTCGTAACCGCCGCCGAGCGCGGCACCGTTGATCGCGGCGACGACGGGCTTGCCGAGGGTCTCGATCCGGCGCAGGGCGTGCTTGATGCCCATGCCGGCGTCGAAGACGTACTGGGCGTCCTCCGGGCCGGCCTTGATCATGTCCTTGAGGTCGCCGCCCGCGAAGAAGGTCTTCTTCGCGGAGGTGACGATGATGCCGCGGATGGACTCCTGCTCGGCCTCGATCCGGTCGGCGACGGCCGCGATCGACTCCTTGAACGCCTGGTTCATGGTGTTCGCGGACTGGTTGGGGTCGTCGAGGACGAGGGTGACGATGCCGGTCTCGTCCTGTTCCCAGCGGATGGTGGTGGACTCGCTCATGGTGGTGGCTGCTCCGTTAGGCGAAGGGGCGGAAGAGGACGGGGTCTCAGAGACGCTCGACGACGGTGGCGATGCCCATGCCGCCGCCCACGCACAGGGTGGCGAGGCCGAACCGCTTGTCCTGGCGCTCCAGTTCGTCGACGAGGGTGCCGAGGATCATCGCGCCGGTGGCGCCCAGGGGGTGGCCGAGGGCGATGGCGCCGCCGTTGACGTTGATCTTGTCCAGCGACAGGCCCATGTCCGCGGCGAAGCGGAGCACCACGCCCGCGAACGCCTCGTTGATCTCGACGAGGTCGATGTCGTCGATGGTGAGCCCGGCGCGCTTCAGCGCCTTGCGGGTGGCCGGCGCGGGGCCGGTGAGCATGATGGTGGGCTCGGACCCGGAGACGGCGGCGGAGACGATCCGGGCGCGCGGGGTCAGGCCGTGGCGCTCGCCGACCTCCTTGTTGCCGATGGCGACGAGGGCGGCGCCGTCGACGATGCCGGAGGAGTTGCCGGCGTGGTGGACGTGGTCGATCTTCTCGACCCAGTGGTACTTCTGGAGCGCGACGGCGTCGAAGCCGCCCAGCTCGCCGATGTCCGCGAAGGAGGGCTTCAGCTTCGCGAGGGAGTCCGCCGTGGTGCCGGGGCGCATGTGCTCGTCGTGGTCGAGGACGACCAGGCCGTTGCGGTCCCGCACGGGCACGACCGACCGCTCGAAGCGGCCGTCCTTCCAGGCGGCGGCGGCCCGTTCCTGGGAGAGCGCCGCGTACTCGTCGACGTCCCGGCGCGACCAGCCGCCGAGCGTGGCGATCAGGTCGGCGCCGATGCCCTGCGGCACGAAGCCGGTCTCGTGGTTGGTCATCGGGTCGGCGAACCAGGCGCCGCCGTCGGAGGCCATCGGGACGCGCGACATCGACTCGACGCCGCCCGCGAGGACCAGGTCCTCCCAGCCCGAACGGACCTTCATCGCCGCCATGTTGACGGCTTCCAGACCGGAGGCGCAGAAGCGGTTCTCCTGGACGCCGGCGACGGTGTCGGGCAGCCCGGCGGCGATGGCCGCGATCCGGGCGATGTCGGAGCCCTGGTCTCCGACCGGGCCGACGACGCCGAGGACGATGTCGTCGATCGCGGCCGGGTCGAGGCCCGGGAAACGGCGCTCGATCTCGTGGATCAGCCCGACGACGAGGTCGATGGGCTTGGTGCCGTGCAGGGCTCCGTTGGCCTTGCCGCGTCCGCGCGGGGTGCGGATCGCGTCGTACACGTACGCTTCGGTGCTCACCTTGTCAGCCTTTCGGGGAGGGGTTGGCCGAGTTCTCGGGGAAGGTCAGCCGAGCAGGGAGCGGCCGATGATCTCCTTCATGATCTCGGTCGTCCCGCCGTAGATGGTCTGGATGCGTCCGTCGGTGAAGGCCCGGGCGACGCGGTACTCGTTCATGTAGCCGTACCCGCCGTGGAGCTGGAGGCAGCGGTCGGCGGCGCGCTTCTGGAGTTCGGTGGCCCACCACTTGGCCATCGAGGCGTGCACGGCGTCGAGTTCGCCCTTGGCGTGGTCGGCGATGCAGCGGTCGAGGAAGGCCCGGGTGACGGCGCACTCGGTGGCCAGTTCGGCGATCTCGAAGCGGATGTGCTGGAGCCTGGCGAGCGGCCGGCCGAACGCCTCGCGCTCCTTCACGTACGCGGTGGTGATCTCCAGCAGGTGCTCGGCGGCGGCGATGCCGGCGACGGCGATCGCCATCCGCTCCTGCGCGAGGTTGGTCATCAGATGGATGAAGGCGCCGTCGAGCTCGCCGAGCAGGTTCTCCTTGGGGACGCGTACGTCGTTGAAGAAGAGTTCGGCGGTGTCCTGCGACTTCTGGCCGATCTTGTCGAGGTTGCGGCCGCGTTCGAAGCCCTCGGCGCCGCGTTCCACGACGAGCAGCGACAGCCCGTGGGCGCCGCCCTCGGGGGTGGTCTTCGCGACGACGACCACCAGGTCGGCGAGGATGCCGTTGGAGATGAAGGTCTTCGAGCCGTTGAGCACCCAGTGGTCGCCGCGGTCCTCGGCGGTGGTGCGGATGCCCTGGAGGTCGGAGCCGGCGCCCGGTTCGGTCATGGCGACGGCCGTGATGATCTCGCCGCTGCAGAAGCCGGGCAGCCAGCGCCGCTTCTGCTCCTCGGTGCCGAGCGAGGTGAGGTAGGGGCCGACGATGTCGTTGTGCAGCCCGACGGCGAGTCCGGGGGTGCCGGCCCGGGTGAACTCCTCGGCCAGCACGGCCGCGTAGCGGAAGTCGTCGTTGCCGCCGCCGCCGTACTCCTCGGGCACGGCGAGGCCCAGCAGGCCCTGGCGGCCGGCCGCGAGCCAGGCCTCGCGGCTGACGATGCCGTCCTTCTCCCACTGCTCGTAGTGGGGCAGCACCTCCTTGGTGAGGAAGGTGCGCACGGTCGCGCGGAACGCCTCGTGCTCGTCGGTGAAGATCTCTCGCCTCATCGGTCCTCCTGCGGAGCGGTCAGGTCCACGCCCCAGTCACGGGCGACGTCCGCGGTGTGCGCGCCGGGCAGGGCGGGCGGCCGGGTCAGGGCGCCCGGGGTGGCGGAGAAGCGGGGCGCGGGTGCGGGCTGGGTGACACCGCCGTGGTCGACGAAGGTCGACCGGGCCGCGAGATGGGGGTGCGCGGCGGCCTCGCGCAGCCCGAGCACGGGCGCGACGCAGGCGTCGGAGCCCTCGAAGACGGCCGTCCACTCGGCGCGGGTGCGGGACCTGAAGCGGGCGGCGACGGCCTCGCGCAGTTCGTCCCAGCGGCCGAAGTCCTTGCGCGCGGGGACCTCGTCGGCGATGCCGAGCAGGGTGATGAACTCGTCGTAGAACTTCTGCTCCAGCGCCCCGACCGCCATGTACTCGCCGTCGGCGGTCTCGTAGGTGCCGTAGAAGGGGCAGCCGCCGTCGAGGAGGTTGGCGCCGCGGCGGTCCTGCCAGCCGCCGGCGGCCATCATGCCGTGGATCATGGTGGTCAGATGGGCCGCTCCGTCGACGATGGCCGCGTCCACGACCTGGCCCCGGCCGCCCTCGGAGCGGGCGTGCTGGAGGGCGGCGAGGACGCCGATGACGAGGTAGAGCGAGCCGCCCGCGTAGTCGCCGAGCAGATTGGCCGGGACCACGGGCGGCCGGTCCGCCTCGCCGACCATGGAGAGGGCGCCGGTCACGGCGATGTAGCCGATGTCGTGTCCGGCGCGCTCGGCGAGCGGGCCGTCCTGGCCCCAGCCGGTCATCCGTCCGTAGACCAGGCGCGGATTGCGGGCGAGGCACGCGTCGGGGCCGACGCCGAGGCGTTCGGCGACGCCCGGCCGGTAGCCCTCGACGAGGATGTCGGCCTTCTCCACGAGGTCGAGGGTGCGTGCCCTGCCCTCGTCGGTCTTGAGATCGAGCAGCACGGAGCGCTTGCCCCGGTTGGTGAGGTCGCGGGCGGGGTCGATGCCGAGCCCCGCGCCGCCGGGACGGTCGACGCGCACGACGTCCGCTCCCAGGTCGGCCAGGTGCATGGCGGCGAACGGGCCGGGCCCGATGCCCGCCAGTTCGACCACACGCACCCCGGCCAGCGGACCGTTCCCTGACGCTGTCATCCAGCCCCCAGCAGTGTGACACAACTGATGTAACACCAGTGATGGTAAGAACACGTTCCACTCGGCACAAGGCTTTCGGCCGAGCAAGCGCTTAGCTCTGCGGACTCTGCCAGGTTACCGATGGGGAACACGTCTTCTGCCGGGCGGCGCGGCGCGCTAGCCTCGGCCACCGGCATGGACACGGCACAGCAGGCGGAGGAGCCCTTGAACAGCCAGAACGGGACCGGTCGCGACGAGCGCCCGTACGACATCGTGCTCTTCGGCGCGACGGGCTTCGTCGGCGTGCTCACCGCCGAGTACCTGGCGCGCAACGCGCCGCCCGGCTGCCGCTGGGCGGTCGCCGGGCGCAGCGCGGCGAAGCTGGCGCGGCTGCGGGAGCGGCTGACCGCGATCGACCCGGGGTGCGCCGAGCTGCCCCTGATCGTCGCGGACGCCTCCGACGCGGCCGCCCTGCGCGACCTCGCGCGCTCCACCCGCGCCGTCGCGACGACCGTCGGCCCCTACGTCTGGTACGGCGAGCCGCTGGTGGCCGCCTGCGCGGAGGCCGGCACCCACTACGCCGACCTGACCGGTGAACCGGAGTTCGTGGACGCGATGTTCGTCGCCCACGACGCGCGCGCCCGGGAGACCGGGGCCCGTCTGGTGCACGCCTGCGGCTTCGACTCGGTCCCCCACGACCTGGGCGCGTACTGGACCGTCCAGCAGCTCCCCGAGGGGGTGCCGCTGCGGATCGACGGGTTCCTGCGCTCCAACGCGATGTTCTCCGGCGGCACCTTCGCCTCCGCGCTCACCGCGATGGGGCGGGGCGCCCAGACGCTGCGGGCCGCGCGGGAGCGGCGGCTGCACGAGCCCCGGCTGGTGGGGCGGCGCGCGAGCGCCCCGCTCGGCGCACCGCGCTTCAGCCGGGAGACCGGCGCCTGGGCACTGCCGCTGCCCACCATCGACGGCCAGGTCATCGCCCGCTCGGCACGCGCGCTGGACCGCTACGGGCCGGACTTCCGCTACCGCCACTACGCCGCGGTGCGCACGCTCCCGATGGCGCTCGGCGGCCCCGCGTTCGTGGGGGCCGGTCTCGCCCTGGCGCAGATCCCGGCCGCCCGGCGCTGGCTCATCTCCCGCTACGAGCCCGGCACCGGCCCGGACACCGCCCGCCGTGCGCGGAGCTGGTTCTCGGTCCGCTTCGTCGGCGAGGGCGGCGGCCGGAGGGTGTTCACCGAGGTGACGGGCGGGGACCCGGGCTACGACGAGACCGCGAAGATCCTCGCCGAGTCCGTGCTGAGCCTCGCCTTCGACGATCTGCCGCCGCGCTCGGGCCAGTTGACACCGGTGGTCGCGATGGGCGACGCCCTGCTGTCCCGCCTGCGGGCGGCGGGGATGGGCTTCCGGGTGGCGCACACGGAGTGACGGCGGGGCCGGGGCGACGGCGCCGGGGGCAGCGGGGCCACAGGCCGGAAACCCTGGGCCGCGAACCCGAAGACGAGCCGCAGACCCCGGATTCCCCGGCCGGCGCCGCGCCGGGCCGGGAGCCCGCTCCCGGGAGGGCAGCCGCACGGAGAGGCGCGGGCCCCACAGCGCGCTGACCCCCGCCCCGGGCCCGGGGCGGGGGTCAGCACAGGGGCGGGCGGTCAGCCGTGTCCGTGGCGGCCGATGCCCCGGCGCGGGGCGCTGCCCGGGTCGCCCAGCGTCGCGGCGCCGCTCGCGGCGGGTGCCGGTGCGGGGCCGACGGCGGGCGCCCGGTCCGCGGCGGGCACCGCGGCCGCGGGGTCGCCGTGGCGGCGGCGCCAGTAGGGGTTGTCGGGCGACAGGCCGCCGGAGACCCGCCCGTACATCCCGAACGTCATGATCACGAGGCCCATGACGAAGCTGAACATCACGTTCGACATGCCGAAGTCCAGGAAGTTGCCCGCGCGGTCCAGCACGAAGATGTGGTAGAAGCCGCTCAGCACGAACAGCACCCCCACGGTCATGTTCACCGTCGAGGCCACATTGCCCCCGATCAGGCCGCCCACGATCAGCGCGAGGCCCACGACCGTGGAGATGACGCTGAGCGCCACGTTGGTCGTCATGCCCGCGATGGTGTCGCCGGAGGTCGAGAAGGGGCTGAGGGCGTCGGCGAAGCCCAGGCAGCCGAACACGATCAGGGCGACGCCGCAGAGGACCGCACCGTACCGGTACACGGTCGCCAGACGATGGTCGACCGGAAGCTCGTCTCGCAGTTTCATGCACCCTTTTCGCGGGAGTTCGTCCCACTGGATGCGACGGGCGGCCGATACGCGGCGGTTTCACCCGCCGGGCGCAACGGCCGCCGCCTCGCGCAGCGCCGCGCGGCAGAGCGCGTCCGCGCGACGCGTCGTCTCCGGGAGACGGAACTCGGGTGCCAGGTGCAGGGTGTGCGCACAGGCCGCGTCGAGACCGACCCGGTGGCCGGCCGAGACGAACACCGGTTTCACGCCCTCCCGGGTGCGCAGCGCGCGGCCGACCTCCTCGCCGTCGCCGGCGAGCAGCGGGGTCCAGGAGCCGCGGGCGGTGCCCGGTTCGGCGTGGTCGAAGACGAACGGGTTCTTGGCGACGCCGATGACCCGCAGCCCGGTGAGCACCCCGAGGTGGCTGGCGAGACCGAAGCGGCGCGGGTGCGCCCTGCCGTAGCCGTCGCACACCACGAGCCCGGGATCGGCCCGCAGCGCGCCGAGGGCGGCGAGGACGGTCGGTATCTCGCGGAAGGCGAGCAGGCCGGGGACGTACGGGAAGGAGACCCGGCCCACGGCCGTGGCCTCGGCGACGACGGCCAGGGTCGCGGCGTCCAGGACGACGGCGGCGGCAGCGACGAGGTCGCGTTCGTCGTCGTAGGCGACGTCCACCCCCGTCACCGTTCCGGTGCCGGGCGGCGGGCCCGCCTCGTCGAGGACGACCCGTTCCCGCAGGGCGTCCTGGACGGCGCGTGCGGCTTCCTCGGTGGCCGGCCAGCCGGCGGGGGCTTCTACGATCTCCATGGTGCCGCCCACCCTAGGGGGCAGGGGCCGCCGGTAGCCTGGCGATCATGTTCGTACTGGAATTGACGTACACCGCGCCCGTCGAGCGCGTGGACACCCATCTCGACGCGCACATCGCATGGCTGGACGAGATGTACCAGGAGGGCGTCGTCATCGCGTCGGGGCGCAAGAACCCGCGGGACGGCGGGGTGCTCCTGGCCGTCGGCGACGACCGGGAGCACATCGAACGCCTCGCCGCGACCGACCCGTTCGTGACGGGCGGGGTGGCCGCGTACCGGGTCACCGAGTTCGCCGCGACCAGGACCGCGCCCGGCCTCGCCGCCTACCGGGAGCGCCCGGCCTCCTGACACCGGCCCGGTCCGGGCCCGCGTGGGGCGGGCCCGGCCCGGTGACGCGGGAGCACGGACGCCGGTCCGGCGGCCGGGGCGCGGGTTCAACGGCGAGGCGCACCCCCGGACGCGGGATCGGCGGCGCCGGGACGCACTGCCCTGGGGCCGGGACGCACCGCCCTGGGTCCAGGAGGGACGGCCCCGGGGCCGGGAGCCAACGGCCCCGATCAGCGGTGCCAGGACAGCCTGGCGATGCGGCCCTTCTCGCCGGAGGCCCAGCAACTGCCGTCCGCCGTGCAGTCGACGGTGTCGAACGAGCCGGTGTCGACCGTCCGCCAGGTGCGGCCGCCGTCGAGGGTGAGGTCGGTGCCGGTCGGGCCCACCGCGAGCGCCGCCGACCGGCCGCGGGGCAGCCACGCCACGCCCGACCGGTAGGCGGGCGGGGAGGTGCGGGCCCGCTCCCAGCTCCGCCCGCCGTCGCCGGTGACCGCCGCGGCCTGCGGGGAGGGCTCCCCCGTGCGGTAGTCCCCGCCGACGGCGATGCCGTGGCGGCGGCCCTGGAAGGCGAGCGCGAACACCCCGCGGGCGGGGTCTCCCGCCGGGATGGTGGTGGGGGCGACGGTCCAGGTCAGGCCGCGGTCCGCCGAATGCAGCACCCGGGCGGCGGCCGCTCCCCCGGTGGCCATCCAGACGTCCTTCGGGCCCGAGGCGACCAGGCACTGGCCGCTAGCGGCGAAGCCGGCCTCGCCGGGGAGCGCGGCGGGCATGCCCGCGTCGGGCAGCACCCGCCAGGACCGGCCGCCGTCGTCGGTCGACAGGATCCGGAACCGGCCGTCGACCGGGTCGCTCATCGCGAGGCCGTGGCGGCGGTCGAAGAAGGTCAGGCAGTCGTAGAACGCCCGCGGGTCGCCGTTGCGGAACGACTCCGTCCAGGTGGCGCCGCCGTCCTCGGTGCGCAGCACCCGTGACGCCTCGCCCTCGCCGATCGCCAGCACCACGGCACGCCGTCCGTCGAACGCCTCGACGTCGCGGAACTCCAGCTCCCCCGCGCCCGGTGGCGACACGTCCTGCCAGGTGGTCCCGCCGTCCGCGGTGCGCAGCACCGTTCCCCGGGAGCCGGCGGCCCACGCCGTCCTCGCGTCGACCGGCGCGAGTCCCCGGAAGCGGGCGTCGGTCCCGGTGTCGGTGAGCCGCCAGCCGGGCGCCCCGGCCTTCGGCGCCCCGCCGCCCGTGCCCGTCGCGGCCTGAGCGGGAACGCCCGCCAGCACCGCCGCCACGGCCGCGGCGCAGAGCCCCACCGACACCGCTCGTCTCGTCTTCCCCTTGGACGTCATGGCGGTGGAAGCTAGCCCACGCGCCCCACGGCGTCCAGAGTGCGAGACGGCCGGCACCCCGCGGGGCCCCTCGGTGACACAGCTCACGTGTCCCGCAGGTGCACGGAATCGGCCATTCCTACGTCTGTGGGGGTAGCAGCAGCCCCCGAGGGGCACCAGCGAGCCGCGGATGTGAGGAGCGGGCCATGTCCACCGTCATCGAACAGGCCGTGCAGGCACGGCTCGTCGCGTCCGCGCCCCTTCTGGAGACGGTGCCGGCGACCCTGCACTACGACCGGGCGGACCCCTTCGCCGTGCGCATCGACTTTCCCGCGCCGGCCACCCTGGAAGGCGCGGACGTGTCGTGGGCGTTCTCCCGGGACCTGCTCGCCGACGGCGTCGACGAGCCCGCCGGTCTCGGCGACGTACGGGTGCGGCCGTACGGATACGACCGCACGGTGCTGGAGTTCCACGCGCCGGAGGGCATCGCGATGGTGCACATCCGCACCGGGGAGCTGCGGCGCTTCCTGCGCCGGGCGCAGACGCTGGTGCCGTCCGGCAGCGAGCATCTGCACCTGGACCTCGACCGCGATCTGACCGCGCTGCTCGGCGACGCCCGCTGACCCGGCGGGCGCCTGCGCGGCGTGGCGGGCGCCGGCCCGCGGCCCCGCCCGCGCAGGTGCGCCCGCCGCCGGCCCGGGCCGCTGCCCCGCCGGGAAAACCCTTTGCCGGGGGCCGTCGCCGCCCCCTACCGTTGGCGGCGGTTCTGTTGTCGTCGATCGGAGTGGGACGTTGCTCGTCTGAGGTCATGAGACACCCCCGCGGCACCTTCGTGTGCCCGCGCGCGTGTGCGACCTCGGCGTACAGCCGTCCACCGCCCCTGCCCGGCCGGGACCGTCCTCCCGTCGCCCCCCGGGGCCCCGTCGCGCACCCCGGTGTCTCCACCCGTTGCCCAGCCCCTTCTCTGCAACCGGGAGACCCGTATGTCATCCGCCTTTCCCCATCACGTCGTCTGCTCCTCCCTCTCCTTCTCCTGGCCCGACGGGACCGAGGTCTTCGACGGTCTCGACATCGCCGTCGGCCCCGGCAGGACGGGCCTCACCGGTCTCAACGGGTCCGGCAAGTCGACCCTGCTGCGGCTGATCGCCGGGGAGCTGCGGCCCTCCGACGGCGCCGTGCGCGTCTCGGGCGAGATCGGCCGGCTGCCGCAGAACGTCGTGCTCGACACCGCGCTGCGCGTGGACGAGGTCCTCGGCATCGCCGCGACCAGGGCGGCGCTGCACGCCATCGAGGGCGGCGACCCGGCCGAGGAGCACTTCACGGCCGTCGGCGACGACTGGGACGTGGAGGAGCGCGCCCGCGCCACCCTCGACGAGCTCGGTCTCGCGCACATCGGCCTCGACCGCACCATCGGCGAGGTCTCCGGCGGCGAGGGCGTGCTGCTGCGGCTCGCCGGGCTGCTGCTGGCACGCCCCGACGTGCTGCTGCTCGACGAGCCGACCAACAACCTCGATCTGTACGCCCGCCGCCGGGTCCACGCCGCCGTGGCCCGCTGGACGGGGGTGCTGGTGGTCGTCAGCCACGACCGCGAACTGCTGGAGCTGGTCGACCGGATCGCCGATCTCCACGACGGGGACGTCCGCTGGTACGGCGGCAACTTCACCGCCTACGAGCAGGCGCTGGCGGTGGAGCAGGAGGCGGCGGAGCGCACGGTCCGCGCGGCCGAGGCGGATGTGCAGCGCCAGAAGCGCGAACTGGCCGACGCCCAGGTGAAGCTGGCCCGGCGCAAGCGGTACGGGCAGAAGATGTGGGACTCGAAACGCGAGCCGAAGATCGTCATGGGCGCGCGCAAACGGTCCGCCCAGGAGTCCGCGGGCAAGCACCGCATCCTGCACACCGAGCGGCTCGCCGAGGCCAGGGAACGCCTCGGCGAGGCGGTGGAGGCCGTGCGCGACGACGACGAGATCCGCGTGGACCTGCCCCGCACCCTGGTGCACCCGGGGCGGGGAGTGCTCCGGCTCAGCGACCTGACACTCCGCCACGGGGTGCGGCTCAAGGGCGAGTTCGAGATCCGCGGGCCCGAGCGCATCGCGCTCGTCGGGCGCAACGGCTCGGGCAAGACGACGCTGCTGCGCACCCTCGCGGGCGAGCTGTCGCCGGTCAGGGGAGAGGCCACCACGGAGGTGCCGCTGCGTTTCCTTCCGCAACGCCTCGACCTGCTCGACGACCGGCTCAGCGTGGCGCGGAACGTGGCCCGGTTCGCGCCCGGTGCCACCGACAACCGCATCCGGGCCCAGCTCGCGCGCTTCCTGTTCCGCGGCGCGGCCGCCGACCAGGCGGCGGGCACGCTGTCGGGCGGTGAGCGCTTCCGGGCGACGCTCGCGGCGCTGCTCCTCGCGGAACCGGCGCCGCAGCTCCTCATGCTCGACGAGCCGACCAACAATCTCGACCTGGCGAGCGTGCGCCGGCTCACGGCGGCACTGTCGGCCTTCGAGGGCGCGCTGATCGTGGCCGGCCACGACATGGCGTTCCTGGAGGCGGCGGGGATCACCCGGTGGCTGCTCCTCGACGAGGACGGGCTGCGGGACGTGGCGCCGGGCGATCTGCCCGGAAAGGAGACGTGATGCGGCTCTCGCGTTCGCGGCCTGGCCTGCGGACATAACCACGTGCAAACGGACATCACGGATCCAGGCTTGGAGGAGTGCTTATCGCCCGCTTAACCTACGGTTTCGTAACCTACGAATCCGTAGGTAATACTCCCGTCCCCAGGAGCCCCCGTGACGATCACCTCTCCCCACCTCGGCAGTTCTGAAGCGTGGACGGACGCCCGTCTGCTGTACGCGCTGGAAGAAGTGGTGGAGAAGGAGCTCAACCGCCATCTCAAGGTCGCCAAGGACTGGATGCCGCACGAGTACGTGCCGTTCGGCGACGGCCGGAACTTCCCGGGCTTCTTCGAGGACGGCGAGGCGTGGGACCCGGAGCAGTCCAAGGTCACCGACGTCGGCAGGATCGCCCTGGTGGTGAACCTGCTGACCGAGGACAACCTGCCCAGCTACCACCACGAGATCGCGAGCCTCTTCGGACGGGACGGCGCCTGGGGCACCTGGGTGCACCGCTGGACCGCCGAGGAGGGCCGGCACGGCATCGTGATGCGCGACTACCTGCTCACGTCGCGGGCGGTCGACCCGGACAAGCTGGAGCAGTTCCGCATGGCGCACATGGCGGAGGGCTTCGAGTCGGACAACCGGCACTCGATGCTGCACTCCGTGGCGTACGTGGCCTTCCAGGAGCTGGCGACCCGCGTCTCGCACCGCAACACCGGCCACCAGTCGGGGGACCCGGTCTGCGACCGGATGCTGGCACGGATCGCGACCGACGAGAACCTGCACATGGTCTTCTACCGGAACCTGCTGGGCGCGGCCTTCGAGCTCGCCCCCGACCTGACGATGCAGGCCGTGCGGGACGTGGTGGTCAACTTCCGCATGCCCGGACACGGCATGCCCGGCTTCGAGCGCGCCGCCGCGCAGATGGCGATCGGCGAGATCTACAACATGCGCATCCACCACGACGACGTGCTCCAGCCCGTGCTGCGCTTCCTGAAGGTCATGGAGATCGACGGGCTCGGCCCGGAGGGCCGGCAGGCCCAGGACGAGCTCGGCCTGTACATGAACGGCCTCGACGGGGAAGCGGCCAAGTTCGACGAGAAGCTCGCCGCGCGCAAGGCGCGGATGGCGGCCCGCGCGGGCCGCTGACACCGGCGGGCCGTACGGCCCGCCGAAGACGGCCCGGTGGCCGGAGCCGCATCGCTCCGGCCACCGGGCCGTTTTCCCCCGTTCCCCCTGTTCTCCCCCGTGCCGGGCCCGTCCCCGTGTTCCCCGCGGACCCGGCTCCCCCTTTCCCCCGGCTCCCCCGAACCGGGCTGATCCCCCGTTCCCCCGGCTCCCCCGAACCGGGATGGTTCGGGGAAGCCCGGCTCCCCCGAGCCGGACTTCCCCCGTGCGCCCGGTTCCCCCGAACCGGGCCCGTCCCGCTCTCCCGAAGCGGGCCGTCTCCCCCGTCTCCCCCTGTGGGCTCGATTCCCCCTGTGTCACCCGCGCGCCGGCGGCGCGCCGTGCCGGATCGCCCCCGCGACGTCCGGCCGCCTCACGCCTGCCGCGCCCCGGCGCGGGATCCATGGCCGCGACCTCCCGGCCGCGCCCCCGTGCGTGCGGTGTCAGCCGCGCCCGCGGGCCTGATCGCGGCGCATCCGGAGCCGCTCCTTCTCGGACAGGCCGCCCCAGACGCCGAATCTCTCGTCGTTGGCGAGCGCGTACTCCAGGCATGCCACCCGGCCCTCGCAGGCGCCGCAGAGCTGCTTCGCCTCGCGGGTCGACGAGCCCGGGGCGGGAAAGAAGAACTCCGGACCCGCCTGGGCGCAGAGCGCCGTCTCCTGCCAGGCCAGTTCCGGTTCGGTCATGGTGTTCATCGGCATGGGGAACACCTTGCCGGGCGGCGATAAACACCTCATCAACGTCTCGTCAACAAGGCCCCACAGGTCTCCACCGCTCCCGAGTGTGCCGCCACCACCCCCGCGCGCGCACACCGTTGGCCGGCCCCGGCGCGTCGCGCCCACCCCGCCGGCTGGGGAGGCGGCTCGCCGGCGCGGGCCCGTCAGGGGCCGCCGAGTTCGGCGACGAGGGCGGCGTCGCGCATGCCGGGCAGGGAGTACCCCTCGGTCTCGTCCCACTCGACGTCGAGATCGTCGAGGTGGACCCGCCACTCGGCGTCGGGCAGCGCGCGGCGCAGAGCGGTCACGGAGTCGAGGACGGCGGCGACGACCGGCAGCAGGCGGCCCGGGTGCATCGGCATCTTGGTGGATCCGTCGAGCAGCTCGCCGGGGTCGTCCGCATCGTCCGCGTAGAGGTGGAGGCTCTCCTCCTCCTCGTACGGGAAGGACGCCCGGTGGGCGGCCTCGACATCGGCGACGGCGGCGCGCTCGGCGGCGGTCAGCGGGGCCCGGCGGCGGGCGCTGTAGTAGAGGGAGACGCTCATGGCCCGAGCGTACGGGCGGGGTCGGACAGTGACCGGATCAGCGGCCGCGCTGCTCGTAGACGGTGGTGGCCAGGTCGCGCAGGGCCTGGCGGGCGGGCTCCGGGTCCAGGCCGTGGTCGATGGCCTCCAGGGCGGCGGCGGCCGACGCGCGGACCTGGTGCGGCAGGCCGTCGTAGGCGGAGATGCCGTAGGCGACCCTGCGGCGGGCGGCGGCCTCCTCGTCGGAGACGCCGCCGGGCTCGATCGGGAAGACGGCCGCCTGGTAGGTGGCTATGCCGATCAGCACCGTCTGGGCCAGGCCCTCCGCGTATCCGTCGTCGGCGGCCGCGGCGCACTCCTCGCGGAACGCCGCCAGCGCCCGGCGCCGTGCGTACGCCGACCCCGCCCAGGACCCCGCGGCGGCGAGGGCGCCCGTGAATCCGGCCACGAACGGGCCGCCCAGCAGGTATCCGGCGAGGATGCCCAGGGCCGCGGCGGAGGCGACGAGCTGCACGGTGATCAGCCGGTGGGCACGAGTGAGGGCAAGGTTGTCCATAGCGGGCAGTATGACGGGTGCCCGCGACCGGCCCGGCACGGGCACCCGGGGAGACGCCCGGGCGCCCGGGTGCCGGGCGGGTCCGCGGCCTAGTCGCCGAGCGCCGCCTCGGTGGGGACCACGATGCCGAAGACGTCGGTGACGGTGGTCAGCGCGGCGGCCTTGAGCACGGCGGCCGGCACCACCGTGCCGTCCGGAGCGGTCAGCGCGCGGGTGGCGGTGGCGTCGGCGACGACGGTGGGCCGGTGGCCGCGGTTGAAGGCGCCCTGGGCGGTCGAGGCGACGCACATGTGCGTCATGAAGCCGGCCAGCACGAGGTCCCTGCCGCCGTCCGGTCCGGCGCCGAGCTCCGCCAGCGTCCGCTCCAGGTCGGTGGCCTGGAAGGAGTCGGGGAAGTTCTTCACCACGACCGGTTCGCCGTCGGCCGGGGCGACCGCGTCGCAGACGGCGCCGATGTGGGCGCGGATGTCGTACGGCGACCCCTCGCCCGCGTCGTGGACGACATGGACGACGGGGGTGCCGGCGGCGCGGGCCCGCGCCAGCAGCCGGGCCGCCGCGGCGAGGGCCTCGTCGGCCCCCTCCAGCGCCATGACGCCGGTGCGGTAGGTGTTCTGGAAGTCGATCATGACCAGGACGGACTCGCCGAGCCGGGGCGGCCGGTTGTCCTGCCCGCTGACGTCGCGCAGGGTCGTGGAGGCGGTGACGGTACTCATGGAGGTGCCTTTCGTCGTGGAGGTGGGCGGGGCGAAGGGGTCGTGGGTGCGGGTGCGGGTGGAGGTGTGCATGACACCGGGTCGGACGTACGGGGCGAGTGCCGGTGCCCCGGGCGGGCCGTCGGCCCGGGTGAGGGGCGGCCGGTGCCGGGGCGTCGGACCCGGGCGGGGTGAGGCCGCTCCGTGCGCGGCGGCGGTGGCGGGTCAGCCGGCGCGGGTGCGGAAGCGGCGGCGGTAGGCGGCGGGCGTGGTGGCGAGCCGGCGCCGGAACGCCCGGTGGAGGGTCTCCACCGAGCCGAGCCCGGCGGCCTCGGCGACCTGCCCGAGCGGGCCGTCGGTGGTCTCCAGCAGACGGCGGGCCACCTCGACCCGGGCCGCCTCGACGTAGGCGGCGGGGCTGGTGCCCGTCTCCTGGGCGAAGACCCGGGCGAAGTGCCGCTCGCTCAGACACATCCGCTCGGCGAGCGCCGCGGCGGACAGGTCCTCGTGGAGGTGGTCGGCGATCCACAGCCGCAGGTCGTCGATGTCCCTGCGGTCGGCGGCGGGGCGGCTCAGCGGTACCGAGAACTGGCTCTGACCGCCCTGCCGCTTGAGGTACATCACGAGGTGCCTGGCGAGCGCGAGGGCGGTCCGCTCGCCGAGGTCCTCGGCCACCAGGGCCAGCGCGAGGTCCAGGCAGGCGCTGATGCCGGCCCCGGTCCACAGCCGGCCGTGGTCGGTGCGGACGAAGATCGGGTCCGGGTCGACGGTGACGCCGGGATGGTCGGCGGCGAGCTGGGCGGCGGTCGACCAGTGGGTGGTCGCCGTCCGGCCGTCGAGCAGTCCGGCGGCGGCCAGCACGTGCGCGCCGACGCACACCGAGGCGACGCGCCCGGCGTGCGGGGCGGTCTCCCGGACCCAGGCCACGATGTCCTCGTCGACCCGGGCCCGGGGGCCGGCCTCGGTCATGTCGACCGCGCCAGGCACGATCAGCGTGTCCACGTCCGCGCCGACGTCACCGAAGGCCAGGTCGGTCAGCAGCCGCACGCCCGCGGAGGTGCGCACCTCTCCGGCGACGGGCCCGGCGAGCCGGACCCGGTAGCCAGCCCGGCCGCCGGTCTCCCGGTTGGCCAGGGCGAAGACCTCGGCCGGGCCGGTGACGTCGAGGAGGTCGACGCCGGGGAAGACCGCGATGACGACACGGTGGGGAAGGGGCATGCACCGATCCTGGCCGGTGGGCACCGCGGCCGCAATGACGATTCCCTGTCACATCCGGACACGGGGCGGGGGCGGCCGGCGCCGGGCCCCGGGCGTGTGGCGAAAGCAGCTCCGTCCGCCCGAAGGGCGGGGCCTGCGGCGTCTGGTCCGTGCGATCGCAAGGCGGAGGATCATCCTCGTACCGGGCGTACCCGGATGACTCCGGCAACGCGGCATGGGGGTACCTCCCAGCGGTAGCTGGGGGAGGGCGTGCCAGGCGTCGCGGGCCAGGAGGGACTTTCGCAACACGCCCGACGCGTCAGCGGGGGGCGATCGCCGTCTCGACGGCGGCCTTGATCCGGGCGCCGAAGGCGGGCGCGTCCTTGCGGGCGGCGGCGAGCGCCAGGCCGACGAGGAGCTTGCCCAGCCCGTGGCCCTCCAGGACGTTGAAGATGCGCACCCGTGTGCCGCCGCCGGGCAGCGGCTCCAGGTCGTAGCCGCCCTCGCGCGCCGTCACGGTGTTGCTCGACACCTCGGCCCACCGGATCGTGCGGGGTGCTTCGAGGGCGGTGACCCGGAACTCCCTGGCGGTCTTCATCCCGGCGTCCTTGACGGTGCTCCGGAAGACGGTGCCGACGGCGGTGGGACCCTCGGGGACCCGTTCGATCCTGAGCACCCGGGGGCTGAACTCCGGGTCGTTGCGGCCGTCGGCGAGGTAGGCGAACACGTCGTCGACGGGCCGGTCGATCTCGACGGTCGCTTCGAACTGACCTGACATGGGGCACTCCCGGTGGGTCGCGACGCGGCACGCCCGCCCGGCGCGCGCCGTTCCCGGGGCGCCTCGCGGACACCCGGGGCCGTCGCGGGCCCGCGGCGTGCCGCCCGTCCTGCACAGCGGCACCGCGACCCTACGGGACCTGCGGGCTTCCCGCGCGGCGACGGGGCACCCCCGGGGGGAAGCGGCCGGTGCGGAGGGAGGCGTACCCCGCCCTCCGCACCGGCGTGCCCTCAGTGGTCGTGGGCGGAGCCCGCGTCGGCGCCGCCCTCGGCCTTCGGGGACGCCGGCCCCTGCCGCGCGGCGCCGTGCCCGCCGTGGTCGCCGTCGTGGCCCGGGACGGTGCCGTCCGGTTTGGCGACCAGGAAGAGACCGGCCATCCCCATGTCGGAGTGGCTCTGGACGTGGCAGTGGTACATCCACGCGCCCGCGCCGACGTGCTCACCGGCGATGACCTGGAAGCCGAAGGAGTCGGCGGGTCCGGTGATCTTGTTGTCGACGACCCGGCTGACGTCCTCGGGGCCCGACAGCAGGCCCGTGCGGTTGTCGGCCCAGCGATGACCGTGCATGTGGAAGGTGTGGTAGTACTCCCCGTGCGTGATCATGATGATCTCCACCCGGTCGCCCACCGTGGCGAGGAAGTTCGGCGGGTCGGCGGCCGGACGGTTGTTGATCGTCATGTCGTTGAAGACGATCGTGAACTGCTTGTCCGGCAGGATGTCGCCCTTGCGGCGCACCACCATCGGCCCGTAGAGCCCCTTGCGGATGCCGCCCGTGCCGTGGTCCGTGCCCACGACGTGGTCGTGGTAGTGCCAGTAGCCGGCGCTGCCGGGGCGCCAGGTGCCGTCGGCGCGGCGGCCGGGGGCGTGGGTGCGCCAGGTGTAGGTGCGGGTGGCGCCCGGCTCGACATGGCTGCGGCTCATCTTCGTGCCGTCGTTGTCGATGTCGTAGTCCACGCCGTGCGGGTGGAGGCTGACGGGCACGTCCATCAGGTTCTCGAACTCGATGTGGAGGGTGTCGCCCTCGTTGAGCTCGATCAGCGGGCCGGGGATCGTGGCCTTGCCCTTCTCCAGGCCGTATCCCATCTGCCCGTCGGCCAGTTTCTCGGCGTAGAGCCGCAGATGGCGGACCACGCCGCCGGCGGGGGCGGTCCTGGGCGCGGCGGCCGCCGCGGGCGCCGCACTGGAGGAGGCGGAGGCGAGGGACAACGATGTCACGCCCGTCGCGGCGACCGCACCGCCCGCGAGCAGGCGCCGGTTGAAACTGCGTCTGTCCATTCGAACTCTCCAGTCGGTGACGGAGGCTGACGGGGCATGAGCCCCCGGGGACGGCCCACACGGTAGCGGGACAGCAGTTGTTTATCCACACTCAGGACAAAGTTCGTTCTCTTGCGGTCATACCTATTGGCGAACCATGAAAAGAGGTCTAGCTTCAACGGCTGTTGTTGTGACCTCAGAGGGGTGGGTGACCACATGAAGCGCGCACCACATCACCGGTCGAGATCAAGAACGGGAATCGCCGCCGCCGCACTCGGCGTCGGCGCCCTGACCGTGTCGCTGCTCGGCGGCAACCCCGCGTCGGCCGAGCCGTACCCGAAGGAGCCGTCGACCGCGGCGACAACGTTGTCCCTGCCGTCCCCACCGGGCGGGGCCAATGTGCGGGTACTCGTCTTCCACGGGTCGGCGACCCAGGAGTCGCCGACCGTCGACGCCGGGATCGCGGCGATCGAGAACATCGGGCTGACCGGCCCCACCGCCGGGCGGTTCCGGACGGAGGCCACCGACGACCCGGCGGTCTTCACCAACGCCAAGCGCCTCGGCCGCTTCAACGCCGTGGTGTTCCTGACCGGCGGCGGCGACGTGCTCGACCCGGAGCAGGAAGCCGGTCTGGAGGCGTACCTGGAGGCGGGCGGCGGGTTCCTCGGCATCCACGACGCCGCGCGGACCGAGCCGTACTCGGACTGGTTCACCGGGCTGATCGGCGCCCGGCCGACCGGCGCGCCGAGCAGCACCCAGCGGGCCGTGGTGGAGGTGGGTGACCGCGCCCATCCCGCCACCTCGGCGCTGCCGCTGGAGTGGAAGCGCCCGGACAAGTGGTTCAACTGGGCGAAGAACCCGTCCGGTTCGGTGCACACGGTCGCCCGGGTGAAGGAGAGTTCGTACAAGCCGGCCGACAAGGCGAACGGCTGGGACCACCCGATCTCCTGGTGCCGCGACTACGACGGCGGCCGGTCCTTCTACACCGGCATGGGCGGCACGGTCGACAGCTTCGCCGAGGCCGACTTCCGCGACCACCTGCGCGGCGCCCTGGCCTGGACGAGCCGGCTGTCGAGGGCCGACTGCAAGGCCACCATCGACGCCAACTACACCGCCGAGCGCGTGACCAAGGCCAACCAGCCCGGTCAGAACGACCAGATCGGCGAACCCCACGGCCTGGTCACCGCCCCCGACGGGCGGGTGCTCTACATCGGGCGCGGCGGCGCGGACTCCAGCGTGCCGGTGGTCACGGACTGGAACAACCCGGACATCGGCAAGGGCAACGGCGAGATCCACGTCTACGACCCGGCCGACAAGAAGGTCACCAAGGCCGGCGCGCTGACCGTCTTCGGCAACAAGGGCGGCGGCGACGAGCTGGTCAAGAACGAGGAGGGCCTGCTCGGCATCGAGCTGGACCCGGACTTCATGACCAACGGCTGGGTGTACCTGCACTGGACGCCGCACTCGCGGATCGACCGTGAGACCCACATGGGCGAGCGGCGGGTCTCCCGCTTCACCCTCGACCTCGCCACCGACAAGCTGGACCTGGCGAGCGAGAAGGTGCTGCTGACCTGGCCGGTGCAGATCCACAGCTGCTGCCACGCGGGCGGCGGCATGGCCTGGGACTCCGACGGCAACCTCTACATCGCCACCGGTGACACCAACTCCTCCGGCTTCAGCAGCGGTTACTCCGGCAACAACCCGGAGCCGAACTTCAAGGGAGTCTCCTTCTCCGACGCCCGCCGCACCGCGGGCAACACCAACAACCTCAACGGCAAGATCCTGCGGATCCACCCCGAGGACGACGGAAGCTACACGCTCCCCGCCGGGAACCTCTTCACGGGCGAGGAGACCGCCGAGGGCGGCGGCAAGACGCGGGGCGAGATCTATGTGATGGGCGTCCGCAACCCGGCGCGGATCTTCGTCGACAAGAAGACGGACATCCTCTACGCCGGCTGGGTCGGCCCCGACGCGGGCTCGCCGTCGACGACCTGGGGCCCGGCCAAGTACGACACCTTCGCCGCCATCACCAAGGCGGGCAACCACGGCTGGCCGTACTGCATGGGCAACAAGCAGCCCTACCGGGACCGCAACCTGCCCGACCCGTCCAAGCCGCTGGGCTGGTACGACTGCGACGCGCCGAAGAACGAGTCGCCCAACAACGACGGGCTGGTCAACCTGCCGCCGGTCACCTCCAACACCATCTGGTACTCGCCGCAGGGCGGCGGCGTGGACTACCCGCGGGACGCGAACGGCGTGCCGAGCTACAAGCAGGAGGAGCAGAAGCTGCTGCTGCCGTGGCTCAAGGGCGGCGGGCAGGCGACCATGAACGGCCCCGTCTACCGCTACGACGCCGCGAGCGCGTCCGACGTGAAGTGGCCGGCGTACTGGGACGGCAAGTGGTTCGTCGGTGACTTCTACGACGGCGACCAGCCGCGCCACGCGGTGCTCACCGACCCGAGGACGGTCGGTCAGGGCGGCCTTCCGGTGCACGCCGAGTCGCTCAAGAAGATCGTCCCGGTCGGCCAGGGCGGCATCCGCAACCTGATGGACTGGAAGTTCGCGCCGGACGGCTCGCTCTACGTCCTGGACTACGGACGCGGCTTCTTCACCTCCGACAAGGACTCCGCGCTGTGGCGCGTGACGTACAAGGGCGGCGGGCCCACGCCGGCCGCGGACCAGCTCGCGAGGAAGGCGGCACAGTGACCCTGAGACGAAGAGGCGCGAGCCTGTGGACCGCGCTGCTCGCCGCGGTGGCGATGGTCGTCGGGCTGACCTCGGCCACGGCCTGGGGCAAGACGGACGACGAACGGCGCGCCGGCGCCGCCCAGGTGCTCACCTGGACGGCCGGTGACCCGATCGACCGGTACCTGACCTTCCCCACCACCGCGGTGGCGGGGGCGACGACGATCGTCTTCGAGAACAGCACGGCCACCGGCAACACCACCGGCATGCCGCACACCCTGACGTTCGACGTCTCCGACCCGGAGTACAACAACGACGTCCCGCTGAACATCCTCGCCAACCCGAGCGACGCGAGCGGCGGCAAGCACTCCGTCGAGGTGACGCTGACCCCGGGCCGGTACCTGTTCAAGTGCACGATCCCCGGTCACGGCCAGATGCAGGGGATCCTCACGGTGACCGAGGACGGCGGGGGCGACGACACCACCGCGCCCGAGACGTCCGCGCAGGTGACGGGCGACCGGAACGCCGACGGCGCGTACATCGGCCAGGCCACGGTGGCGATCGGCGCGAACGACGAGGGGTCGGGCGTCGAGAAGGTGGAGTACGCGCTGGGCGCCGACGGCCCCTGGCAGCCGTACACCGCACCGGTCGTCGTCGACCAGGTCGGCGCGCACGTCCTGCGCTACCGGGCGACCGACAAGGCCGGCAACACGGCGGCCGAGAAGTCCGCCGAGTTCACGGTGGCCGCGCCGCCGACCGACGACACCACGGCGCCCGAGACCTCGGCGACCGTGTCCGGCGAGAAGGACGCGGAGGGCAACTACCTGGACATGGCCACGGTGACCGTGACCGCGTCCGACACCGGTTCGGGCGTCAACACCATCGAGTACGCGGTCGGTGACGGCGCCTGGCAGCCGTACACCGCACCGGTGATGGTCCACGAGGCGGGCGCCCACACCGTCCGCTACAAGGCGACGGACAAGGCGGGCAACGCGGCCGCGGAGAAGTCGGTCGCCTTCACGGTGGTGACCCCGCCGGACCCGGACACCACGGCCCCGGTGACGGCGGCGTCCGTCGCCGGCACCCGCAACTCGGACGGCGCGTACATCACCAGCGCCACGGTGACCCTGTCGGCCGCCGACACCGAGTCGGGCGTCGAGAAGATCGAGTACTCGCTCGACAGCGGCCCGTACCTCGCCTACACCACACCGGTGATCGTCGACCGCGTCGGCCACCACACGGTGCGGTACCGGGCGACGGACAAGGCGGGCAACACCGCCGAGGCGAAGAGCGTCTCCTTCTCCGTGGCGGAGGGCGGCGGGGTGCCCGCGCCCAACTGCCCGGAGTTCGACGAGCGGCTCACGGTGATCGTCGGCAGCGTCGACACGGGCGTCCCCAACCGGATGACCAGCAGCCGCTGCACGATCAACGAGCTCATCGAGGACGAGAAGGACTGGTCGTCGCACGCGCTGTTCCTCAAGCACGTCGACACCGTCGTCGACCGGCTGCTCACCGACGGGGTGATCGACGCCCGCGAGCACCGCAAGATCTACCGGGCCGCCAAGCAGTCGGGCATCGGCAAGCCGGGCCAGACGGAGGGGTACCGCGATCTGTTCGACGGCACCCAGTCGACCTTCTCCCAGTGGCAGCACGTGGGCGGCGGCAAGTTCGGCCTCACCGCCGACGGCGCCATGACCAGCAGCACCACCGTGCCGGGCATGGGCATGCTGTGGTTCCCGCAGCGGAGCTACGGCGACTTCTCGCTCAAGCTCCAGTGGCGGGACGACGCGCCGGGCACCGGCAACGCCAACGGCGGTGTCTTCGTCCGCTTCCCGTACGTCCACGACAATCCGGAGGAGTCGCGGCCCGAGTGGGTCGCCATCAAGTACGGGCATGAGATCCAGGTCCTCGACCGGCCCGACGGCGACATGTACAAGACCGGGTCCGTCTACGGCTTCGACCGGGTCGGCCTGGCCGGCGCCGGGGTGACGCCCAAGGGCACCTGGAACGACTACGAGATCCGGGTGGAGGGCCAGCACTACTCGGTCTTCCGCAACGGCAAGCTGATCAACGAGTTCGACAACACCGGCGGGCAGGTCTTCCAGCCGCCGCGGTCGGACGACCCGGGCACCGACGGCCGGCGGTACGCATCCGGCTACATCGGGCTCCAGGTGCACGGCACCACCGATGTGATCTCGTACCGCAACATCCGTGTGAAGGAGCTCTAGGAAGCTCCGGGAAGACGGCGTGACAGGGCGGCGGCCCCCCTCCCGGCGGGGAGGGGGGCCGCCGTGCGCCGTGCGTCAGGACTTCCTGGCGCGGCTGGGCTGCACCCGCTTCGGCTCGCCCGGCATCTTCGGGTACTCGGGCGGATAGGGCAGGTCGCCGAGCCCGTGGTCCGCCTCGTCCTTGCGGGCGAGCTCCAGCAGGGTCTCCAGGCCGAAGCGCTCGTCGTCCATGTCCGCGTGGACGTCGCCGAGTTCGGCGTAGCGCTCCGGCATGGTGCGGATGTCGAAGTCCTCCGGGCGCGCCTCGTCGATCTCGTCCCAGCGCAGCGGGGCGGAGACGGGGGCGTGGGGGCGGGGCCGCACCGAGTAGGCGGAGGCGATGGTGCGGTCGCGCGCGGTCTGGTTGTAGTCGACGAAGATCCGCTCGCCGCGCTCCTCCTTCCACCACTTGATGGTGACCCGGTCCGGCATCCGGCGTTCCAGTTCGCGGCCGACGGCGATGGCGGCGCGGCGGACCTGGGTGAAGGTCCACTCCGGCCGGATGGGGACGAAGACGTGCAGTCCCCGGCCGCCGGAGGTCTTGGGCCAGCCGCGCAGGCCCGCCTCGTCGAGGACGGCGCGCAGTTCGTGGGCGGCGCGCACGGCGTCGGCGTAGTCGGTGCCGGGCTGCGGGTCGAGGTCGATGCGCAGTTCGTCCGGGTGGTCGGTGTCCTCCCGGCGCACCGGCCAGGGGTGGAAGGTGACGGCGCCGAGGTTGGCCGCCCAGACGACGGCGGCGGGTTCGGTGGGGCACATCTCGTCGGCGGAGCGCCCGGAGGGGAAGGTGATGTGGGCCGTGGGGATCCAGTCCGGCAGGTACTTCGGCACCCGCTTCTGGAAGAACGACTCGCCGGTCACCCCGTCGGGGTAGCGCTCCAGGGTGGTCGGCCGCCCCCGCAGGGCCCGGGTGACACCGGGGCCGACGGCGAGGTAGTAGCGGACCATGTCCAGCTTGGTGTAACCGGGCTCGGGGAAATAGATCTTGTCGGGATTGGACACGCGGACGGTCCGCTCCCCCACTTCGAGTTCCACGGCTTGGGCCATGCCCGTCAGCGTAGGCCGTGCCACCCGGCGGTGCATACCGGACAATCGGCCCATGGATCTGCCCGTGATGCCACCCGTCAAGCCGATGCTCGCCAAGTCCGTGAAGACGATCCCGCCCGGGATGCAGTACGAGGCCAAGTGGGACGGCTTCCGCGCGATCGTGCACCGCGACGGCGACGAGATCGTCCTCGGCTCCCGCACCGGGAAGCCGCTGACCAGGTACTTCCCCGAGCTCGCCGAGGTGCTCACGGACCGGCTGCCGGACCGGTGCGTCGTCGACGGGGAGATCGTGATCGCGCACGGGGGACGGCTCGACTTCGACCGGCTCACCGAGCGCATCCACCCGGCGGACTCCCGGGTGCGGATGCTCGCCGAGCGCACCCCCGCCTCGTTCGTCGCCTTCGACCTGCTGGCCCTCGGCGACGAGGCGCTGCTGGACACGCCGCTGAGCGAGCGGCGCCGGCTGCTGGAGGAGGCGCTGGCCGGGGCCCGGCCGCCGGTGCACCTGGCGCCCGCGACCACCGACCCCGCACTGGCGCGGGAGTGGTTCGAGATCTACGAGGGCGCCGGGCTGGACGGGGTGGTGGCCAAGCCGCTCGACCTGCCGTACCGGCCGGACGCCCGGCTGATGTACAAGATCAAGCACGAGCGGACCGCGGACGTCGTGGTGGCCGGCTTCCGCTACCACAAGAGCGGCCCCGTGCTGGGGTCGCTGCTGCTCGGACTGCACGACGCCGACGGCGCGCTCCAGCACGTCGGGGTGTGCGCCGCCTTCCCCATGAAGCGCCGCGAGGAGCTGGTCGCGGAGCTGGAGCCGCTGCGGATGACGGACCTGTCCGGGCATCCCTGGGCGCGGTGGGCCCAGGAGGAGGCCCACGAGGGCGCCCGGCTGCCGGGGGCGCCGAGCCGCTGGTCGGGCAAGAAGGACCTGTCGTGGGTGGCCCTGCGTCCCGAGCGGGTCGTGGAGGTGGCGTACGACCACATGGAGGGCGACCGCTTCCGGCACACCGCGCAGTTCCGCAGGTGGCGGCCGGACCGCGACCCCGCGAGCTGCACCTACGCGCAGCTCGAGGAGCCGGTGCGGTACGACCTGGACGAGGTGCTGTCAGCCTCCGGTGGCGCCGGACGGTGAACAGGGCGGCTCGCCGCCCGGGTCCTCGTCGGCGGCCTCCGCCCCGCCGGCCTCCCCGGCGCCGGACTCCGACGGCGAGGGGTCCGGCGACGGCGACGGGCAGGGGCTCGGGGACGGCGACGGGCTCGGGCCGGGGCTCTCGCCCGGGCCGGGGCTCTCCCCGGGGCCGGGGCTCGGGCTCGGGTCGGGCGATCCGGAGGGGCCGGTGCTCGGCACCGGGACGATCGTCGGGCGCGGCAGCGGCGAGGTGCCGCCGCCGGGCGACGGCGACGGGCGGGTGCCGGGCACCGGCCTCGGGCCTCCGGGCGTCGGGCCGATGATGATCTCGCCGTCGTCCTCGCCGCCGCCGACGGGCTCCCGCGCCGGGGTGTCGCCCCCCGCGCCCGGGCTGACCGGCAGCACGCCGGTGCCGTCCGTCACGGGGTGCACGCCCTGGCGGTAGAACGCGAGCCAGGCCAGCACGGTGCGCAGGTACTCCTCGGAGCGGTTGTAGCTGAGCACGGCGCGGTCGAGGTCGCCGGCGGCGGACAGGTCCCGGTCGCCCGCGCACAGGTAGCGGCCCGCGGCGAGCGCGGCGTCGTGGATGTTGTTCGGGTCCCGCAGGCCGTCGCCGTTGGCGTCCTGGCCCCAGCGCGCCCAGGTGGACGGGATGAACTGCATCGGCCCCACCGCGCGGTCCCAGCGGCTGTCGCCGTCGTACCGGCCGCCGTCGGTGTCGCGGATGGCGGCGAACCCGTTGCCGTCGAGGACCGGCCCCAGGATCGGCGAGAGGGTGGTCCCGGCCGCGTCGACCCGGCCGCCGCGCGCCTGTCCGGACTCCACCTTGCCGATGGCGGCGAGCAGTTCCCACGGCAGCCGGCAGCCCGGATCGGTGCGGCCGACCGCGGCCGCGGCCGACCGGTAGGCGGCGAGCACGGTCGCCGGGATGCCGGACTGGGCGTGGACGGCGGCGACGGGGCCGGCGGTGGGGGCGGGCCCGGCCTGGGGGGTGCCGTCCGAGCCGCGCAGCGGCGGCAGTTCGGTGTGGTACGAGTCGTCGTTCTGCGGCGCGGGCGCCGCCCCGGCCTCCCCGGCGGCGAGGCCGGCCTCCGGCCCGGGGAGGCCGCCCGTGACCGAGGGCGCCTGCGAGGCGGTGAGCGCCGCCATGGCCGCCACGGCGGCCGCGGTCCCCGCCAGCCCCCTGCGCATCCGGATGCCGCCGCGCCTCATGAGCCCGCCCCCAGGGTGTCGAGGTTCGCGATCCGCCAGGTGCCGTCCGTGCGGACCAGGTCGACGGCGAGCATCGCCGCCGCGTACGTCCGCTCGTCCTCGGCGGCCTTGTCGCCGCTCTTCGCGGGCGCGGTGCGGGTGTTGCTCTGGTCCGCGTAGACGAGGACCCGGGCGCGGTCGCCGTCGATGCGCTCCACGCCGCTCTCGGTGACGGTGGTGGTGAGCAGCAGTTTCTGCTTCGGCCCCTGGTCGCGGACGGCCGCGAGCATCGTGGTGTGCTGGCGCACCGCCTCACCGGTGAGATGGGTGCGCACCGCCCGGTCGAGTGCCTCCGGGTCGGCGAAGTCGTAGCTGAAGACGGCTTCGACGGCCTGGGTGGCCGCGCCCTTGACCTCGCTGGTGCGGGCGATGTCGGTGAGGGCGGTGTTGCGGGTGGCGGGGTCGTCGCGCAGCGAGGACGCCTGGGTGGCGGCGTAGGCGGCGAAACCGCCCAGCAGCACGGTCAGCAGACACAGGATCACCGGCAGCCGGCGCGTCCGGGCGGACGGGGAGCCCTTGCCCGACGGGGTGTCCGTGGCGTCGGCGGTGTCCGTGGCGTCGGTCGTGTCCGTGGCGTCGGCGGTCCGCTCGCCGGTCCCGGTGTCCTCGGCGGCGGCGGGCGCGGTGCCGTCGGGCTCCGGGCCGTCGCCGGGCTCGGTCCCCGGTGGCGGGAGCTCGGCCTCGTGGCCGGGCCGGTCCGTGCCGGGGCGCTCGGCGGTGGGCTCGCCGGCCGGTGCGGTGGCCGTGCGGGCCGCGGTCGTCGCGAGCCTGCGCCGGCGGTTGACGAGGTGCCGGGTCGTCGACATGTCGGGGTGTCCTCTCGGTGCGTGGGGCCGGGCTGCCGCTCTACCGGTCCGCCGTGTCGCCGACGGGCGCCTGGCCCAGGGCGCTGAGCTTCCAGCCGTCGTCGGTGCGGGTGAGCTGCCCGAGCATCCGGCTCTCCTTGCGTGCGGGCTCGCCCTTCGGCGCGGTCACGGTGACGCGCACGGCGACGAGCACGCTCGCCCGTCCGGCCCGTTCGTCCAGTTCGGTGACGGCCCCGGAGAGCACCTTGGCGGTGGTGACCGTGCGTGCCTCCTGGATCTGCTTCTCGAACGCGGCCCGTCCGTCGACGAGTTGGGTGCGCAGATCGCCGGTGGCCGAGTCCTCCCAGGTGTCGAGTCCGCGGCGCAGGTCCCGGTGGTCCAGGGTGTTCATGTTCTGCACGGCCTGGGTGCCCGCGGCGAGCACCCGGTCGCGGGTCTGGGCGAACGCCGCCGCGTCGTCGTGGGCGGCCGTGTACCAGGCCCGGCCGGCCCACACGGCGCAGGCCGCCGCCACGACCGTGAGGGCAAGGGCCGCGGCCAGCAGCGGGTTTCTCGGGGTCCGTGCCATGGGGCTGTGTCTCCTTGTGTTCGCTACCGGGAGGCGATGTCGGTGATGCGCCAGCGGCCGTCGTGGAGTTCGGCGGTGACGGAGAGCTGGGCGGGGGCGGTCGCGGGCTCCTTGCCGGGCCGCTCGGACACCTGGTCCAGGAAGACCAGCAGCCGGGCGCTGTCACCGCTGAGCCGGGTGACCCCGGCGCGCACCACATGGGTGGTGAGCGTGACCTTCTGCCGGGCCGCCTCCTTCTCCACCTGGGCGAACAGCCCGGTGTACTGGCGGGCGGCCCGTCCCGCGAGCAGTTCACCGGCCGCGGCACGGGTCCGGGCGGTGTCGGTGGGCGTGTAGGAGAAGATCTCCGTCAGCGCGTTGCTGACGTCCCCGGTGACCCCGGCCGTGGTGTCGGCATCGGTGAGCGCCCGGTTCGCCGCGGCCGGGGTGCCGCGCAACTGGCGCTCCTGGAACAGGAGCACGGCGCCGGCGGCGAGCAGCGCCACCACCGTGGCGAGCACCGCGTACAGCCGCCACCTCCGCCGGGGCGGTGCGGTGCTCCCGGGGGACCGGCCGTCCGGGCCGTCATCGTCACCGTCACCGGGGGCCGGTCCGGGATCGGCGTCGGCGTCGGCGGCCGGTCCGGTGCCGGAGTCATCCGGGCCGGCCCCGGTGCCGGGACCCGCTTCGGGTTCGGTGCCGACCACGGCGCCGGCTTCGGCCGGGGCTTCGGAGCCCTCGGAGCCGTCCGCGGCAGGGGCGGCCTGCCGGGCCGTGTCGCCGCCGGTGCCGGGACCCGCCCCGGCCGGAGCGGGCTGCTCCGCGGCGGACCGCGAGGCCGTGCCGCCGCCGGCGCCGGCCTGCGCGCCCGGGCGGGCGGCCGCGGCCGCCCCGTCGGGCTCGGCGGTGTCCGGCGCGTCGTCGCGCGTGCGCAAGGTCCCCTCCTCGTTCCCCATCTACGCCCCTCCGACCGGGACCGCCGCGAGGGAGCGGATCTTCCAGCCGTCCGCGGTCCGGGCGAGGGTCGCGTCGAGGCGCTTGCGTTCGGTGTGCGGCTCGGCGCCGGGCGGTGTGGTCACGACCTCCACGGTGGCGATGAGCTCCGCCGTGCCGGTCCGGTCGTCGAGCGCCGTCAGGGCCGCCTCGGTGACCCGTGCGCGGGCCGTGGTGTCGGTGGCACCGCGGGAGCGGGCCAGGTCCTCGCGCAGCGGGCCGGTCGCGGCGTCCAGCCAGGTCGTGCGGGAGGCGTCGGGCGACCCGGCGTCGAAGCTGGTGAGCTCGGCGACCCGCCGCTTCCCGTCGGCGAGAGCGTCGTCGCGTGCCTCGGCGAAGGAGAGCGAGTCGTCGGCCCGGGTCTGGCTGTACGACCAGCCGGCGAAGGCGCAGAACAGGACGGCGAGGACCAGGGCGGTCCGGGCGGCGAGTGCGGTGCGGCCGGTCATCGGGCGCCCTCCAGGCCGAGGAGCCCGCCGATGCCGGTGGGCGCGGCCGGCAGACCGGGCAGTCCGAGGGCGCCGGGCAGGGTGCTGACGGGCGCCTCGCCTGCGGGCCCGGCGGACCGGGCCGGGGCGGGGAGCGTGCCGGGGCGCGCCGGGTCGGGCACTCCCCCGCCGTCGGGGGCGTTGGCGCTGCCGCGGACGCCGATGCCGGTGGAGGGCGCGGCGGTGCAGCGGGTCCTGGTGTCGGTCGCCCCGGCCGGTGTGGTGTCGAGGCCGTTGCGGTACTCGGTCCGCCCGTAGCCGTCGGTGCACGGCAGCGGCTCGAAGAAGGTGACGGACATCCCGAAGTTGGCTCCTTCGCCGGTGACCGCGGTGGCGCCGGCGGCGGCGACCGCGGGCAGGGTCACCAGGAGTTCCTCGATTCCGCGCTGGCGGGTGACGGCGACCTCCGAGGTGGTCAGCAGATTGGCGACGACGACGCCGAAGGACGGGTCGAGGTCGCGCAGCAGCCCGCTGATCTGGCCGGCGGCGTCGGGGGCGGTGGCGATGACCTTGCGCAGGTCGGTGTCGGAGTCCTTGAGCTGCGCGGCGAGTTCGGAGGCGCCGTCGGCGAAGCCGCGGAGCGCCTGTCCCTGCTCGGCCTGGGTGCGCAGCACCGTCTCGCCGTCGGCCATCAGCCGGGTGGTGACGGGCAGCGCCCGGTCGGCGGCGAGGACGAACTCGTTGCCGTGGTCGAGGAGGACCTGGAGGTCGTCGCCGCGGCCGCCGAGTGCGGTGCCGAATTCGTCGACCACGGTCCGCAGCGCCTCCAGGTCCACGGAGGAGGCGAGGTCGTCGATGCCGGTGAGGACGTCGGTGACGGGGGCGGGGATGCGGGTGCGGTCGCGGTCGATGACGGCGCCGTCGGCGAGGTAGGGGCCGGCCTCGCGGGCCGGGCGCAGGTCGATGTACTGCTCGCCGACGGCGGACAGGGAGGCGACGACGGCTTCCAGGTCGGCCGGGATGCGGGGCGCGGAGTCCTTGATGCGCAGTTCCGCCTCGACGCCGTCGTCGGTGAGGTGGATGGGTCCCACCCGGCCGACGGAGACGCCCCGGTAGGTGACGTTGGAGTGGGTGAAGAGGCCGCCGGTGGCGGGGAGCTGGACGCGCACCGTGTAGTGGTCGCGCATGCCGACCAGGTGCCCGAGGTCGGCGTAGCGGACGCCGAGGAAGCCGAGCACGAGCACGGCGATGACGAGGAACGCGAGGTTCTTGAGGCGGGTGGCGAGGGTGAGCATCAGCGGCTCCCTTCCCCGGTGGTGCCCGTGACGGAAGGCAGCGGGAGCGGCGCCCTGCCCCGGGCGGCCGCGGCGGGTTCGTCGTCGTCCGGTACGAACTCGGGGATGATCGTGGTGCCCGGGACGGCGGTGGTGTCGAGGTACACGTTGAGGTAGTCGCCCTTGATGCCGCGCAGCACCTCGTCGGTGAACGGGTAGGTGAGCATCACCTGGAGCGAGTCGGGCAGGTTCTGACCGGAGTCGGCGAGGGCCTTGAGGGTGGGCGCGAGGGCCTTGAGGTCGGCGATGGTGTCGGCCTTCGAGGCGTTGACGGTGCGGACGGCGACGCCGGAGAGGGTGTCGAGCGAGCGGAGCATGGTGAGCAGCGAACCGCGCTGCTTCTCCAGCACCTTGAGGCCGGGGCTGAGGTCGGTGAGGACCGTGCCGACGTCCTGCTTTCGGGTGGCGAGCGTGGTGGCGAGCCGGTTGACCCCGTCGAGGGCCTTGGTGATGTCGGCCTTGTTGTTGTCGAGGCTGGTGACCAGTTCGTCGAGGCGGGTGAGCAGGGAGCGGATCCGGGGCTCGCGTCCGCCGATGGCCTTGTTGAGCTCGGTGGCGATGGTCTTGATCTGGGCGACGCCGCCGCCGTTGAGGAGCAGGGACAGGGCGCCGAAGACCTCTTCGACCTCGGGGTTGCGGTTGGTGCGGTTCATCGGGATGGCCGCGCCGGCGGCGAGGGTCCCGGCGGCGTCCTTGGGGGGCGGGCTGAGCTGGATGTACTTCTCGCCCAGCAGGCTGGACTGTTCGAGGTGGGCGAAGGCGTTGGCGGGCAGGCGCACCTTGCCGTTGATGCGCATGGTGACCGTGGCCGACCAGTCCTCCTGGTCGAGGCTGATGCCGGTGACCCGGCCGACGGCGACGTCGTTGACCTTGACCGCGGACTGCGGGACGAGGCTGAGGACGTCGGCGAACTCCGCGGTGATCTCGTAGGGGTCGTCCCCGAGGTCCGCGCCGCCGGGCAGGGGCAGTTGGTCGATGCCGGACATCTGGGGCGCCGAGCAGCCCGCCGCGCCCGCGGTGACGCCGAGGGCGAGCAGCAGGGCGAGCGCGGGTCTGCGGGGGCGCCGCCGGGACGGGGGGCCGGCCGCGGGCGCCGGGGGCGGTGTGGGTGTCGTGGTCACCGGGCGTCTCCCGCCTTCTCGCCGGGGGTGCCGTAGACGGTGCCCACCGGGGGCAGCGGCAGACCGGGCAGTGCCTTGCGGCGGTCGGCGTCCACCGGCACCAGGCCGGTGAGGCCCGTCGTCTCCGCGGGGATCACGATCTCGGGGCCGAAGCTGAGTTCGTTGATGTCGGCGCGGCCGTTGAGGGTGCGGTGGACGGGGTCGTAGGCGTTCAGCGCGTTGCCCGCGGCGAGCGGGGCGGTGTCGAGGGCCTCGGCGAGCGAGGCGCGCTGGTCGACCAGGGTCTGGGTGAGCGGGACGAGGGCGTCGACGTTCTCCTTGAGCGCTCCCCGGTTCTTCTGGATGAAGGCCTTGACCTTCTTCAGGGCGGTGCCCAGTTCCTTGAGGGCGGCGCCGAGGTTCTCCTTGTCGTCGGCGAGGAAGCCGGTGACGGAGGCGAGCTGCTGCTCGGCCTTGGCGACGTTGCCGTCGTTCTTCTTCAGCATGGTGGTGAAGGACTGGAGGTGGGCGAGGGTGTCGAAGAGGTCCCCGCTGCTGCCGTCGAGGGTCCTGGCGGCCTTGCCGAACTGCTCGATGGAGTCGCCGATGGCCTTGCCGTTGCCGTCGAGGTTCGCGGCGCCGGTGCCGATGAGCCGGGCGAGCGCCCCGTCGGCGTTGGCGCCCTCCGGGCCGAGCGCGGTGGACAGTTCGGTGATCGACTCGTAGAGCTGGTCGACCTCCAGCGGCATGGCGTTGCGTGCGGCGGGCAGCACCGCGCCGTCCTCGATGGTGTCGCCGCCGGTGTACGCGGGGGCGAGCTGGATGTAGCGGTCGGCCACCACGCTGGGGGCGACGACGACGGCGTGGGCGTCGTGCGGGACCTTGACGCCCTCGTCGAGCAGGAGGGTGACCCGCACCTGCTCGCCGGCCGGGGTGACGGTGTCCACGGTGCCCACCTTGACGCCGAGGACCCTCAGGTCGGAGCCCTCGTAGACGCCGGTGGCGCGTTCGAAGTAGGCGGTGATCCGGGTGGATCCGGAGGCGTCGAAGGCCATCACCCCCGAGGTCCCGGCGACGGCGACGACGGCGAGCCCGGCGCCGATGCCGACGATGCGTCTGATGTTCACGATCCACCGCCTGACGGCTCGGTCCGCTGCTGCGGCTTGGGCGGCATGCACCCGGTCTCGGGCGGTGTGCCGGCGGGCAGGTAGTTCCTGGGCACGAGGCCGCAGACGTAGGTGTCGAACCAGCGGCCGTTGCCGAGGGTGTTGCCGACGAGGCGGTAGTAGGGGCCGGCGAGCTTCAGCGTGGCGTCGAGGCTCTTGCGGTTCTTCAGCAGCACGGCGGTGACCTTGCCGAGTGCGTCGAGCGTCGGCTTCAGCTGCTTGTCGTTGTCGTCGACGACGCCGCTGAGTTCGGTGCTCAGGCTCCGGGTGCCGGTCAGCAGCGCGTGGATGGCGTCGCGGCGGGCCTGGATCTCGCCGAGGAGGAGGTTGCCGTCCTCCAGCAGGGTCTCGAAGCTGCTCTTCTTGCCGTCGAGGGTCTTGGTGAGCTTCTTGCTCTCGCGCAGCAGTGAGGCGAGCTGGGCGTCGCGTTCGGAGACGGTGCGGGAGAGGGCGGAGAGCCCGGTGGCCGCGTTCTTCACGTTGGGCGGCGAGTTCTCGAAGGTGGTCGAGATGGCGTCGAAGCTCTCGGCGAGCTTGGCCGTGTCGATCTTCCCGATGGTCTCGCCGAGCCCGTTGAACGCCTGGGTGACGTCGTAGGGCGAGGTGGTGCGGGAGGCGGGGATCCGCTCGCCGGGGTCCTGGCGGCCGCCGCCGAGCGGGTCGACGGCCAGGTACTTCTCGCCGAGGAGCGTCTTGATGGCGATGGCGGCGGTGCTGGAGTCGCCGATCCAGGCGTCCTCGACCTCGAACCGGACGACGACCTTGCCGCCGTCCAGGGCGATGCCGGTGACCCGGCCGACCTTGACGCCGGCGATGCGGACCTCGTCGCCCTCGTCGAGCCCGGCGGCCTCGGTGAACTCGGCCGTGTAGGAGGTGGAGTCACCGGTGAACGGCAGCGAGTCGGCGCGGTAGGCGCCGAAGCCGAGCAGGGCCATGACGAGCAGGCCGACGACGGCGACGGCGACCGGGTTGCGGTCCCTCACGGGCTTGATGCGCGGGAGTGCTCTCATGCCAGGCACCTCGGCTCGGTGATCGCGATCCCGGTGGGCGGCGGGCTGCCGTCGGAGGTGGCGACGCCGGAGACCTTCGCCTCGCAGAGGTAGAGGTTGAGCCAGGAGCCGTAGGACGCGAGGCGGGTGACGGCCTGCATCTTGGCGGGCGTCTTCGCCAGGAAGTTCTCGATCTGCCCGCTGCCCTTGTCGAGTTCGCGCGACAGGCGGCCCAGTTCGGCGATGTCCTCCTTGAGCGGGGCGCGGCCGTCCTTCAGCAGGTCGGCGGTGACGGTGGTCAGGTCGCCCATGGCGACGACGGCCTCCCCGAGCGGTTTGCGGTCGCCGGAGAAGCCGGTGACCAGTTTCTGCAGGGTGACCACGAGGTCGTCGAAGCCGTCCTCGCGGTCGTTCACCGTCTTCAGGACGGTGTTGAGGTTCTGGATGACCTGGCCGATGACCTTGTCCTTGGCGGCGACGGTGGTGGTGAGCGAGCCGACGTGCCGGATGAGGCTGTCGACGGTGCCGCCCTCGCCCTGGAGCACCTGCACGATGGAGCCGGCGAGGTCGTTGACCTCGTCGGGGGCGAGTCCCTCGAAGAGCGGCTGGAAGCCGTTGAAGAGCTGGGTGAGGTCGAGCGCCGGGCTGGTGCGCTCCAGCGGGATGGTGTCGCCCGCGGGGAAGACGCTGCCGATCGGCCCGGCGCCCTGGTCGAGGTCGATGTAGCGCTGGCCGACCATGTTGAGGTACTTGATGGAGGCGGTGACGGTGACGGGCAGGACCCGGCCCTTGCGCACCGCGAAGGTGACCTCGGCGACCCGGCGGTCGGCGACCTCGACCGATTCCACCTGGCCGACCTTCACGCCGGCGATGCGGACGCTGTCGCCCTCGATCAGGCCGGTGGCGTCGGTGAAGCGCGCCTTGTAGCTGATGGTGTCCCCGACGCCGGTGTTGGCGATGCCGAGGGCCAGCACGGTGGTGGCGAGCACGGTCACGAGGATGAAGGCGACCGATTTGACGATCGGTCCGGTGAGGCTGCGGCGGTTCATTTCAGCGTCACCTCCGTGCCCCGCAGGACGGGCCCGGTGAGCACGCTGCTCCAGTCGGGCAGCTCGGCGGGCGCGGTGCCGAGGCCGGGTGCGAGGAGTTCGTTGACGAGCTGGTTCTCCTGCGGGGAGTTCGGCAGGCCGAGGCTTTCCGAGGCGGCGTCGGCCGCGGCGGGCGCGGGCCGGCCGGTGTAGGGCACGGTGTAGCAGTGGGGGCCGCCGGTCGCGTCGTACACGGGCGTGTCCCGGCCCGGTACGTACTTGCCGAGGGACGGCACGGAGGTCACGGTCACATGGAGTCCGGGCTGGTCGGTGCCCTTGCCGAGGGCCTTGTCCATGGCCGGCACGAACCCGGCGAGGGTGCGCAGGGTGCACGGGAAGGACGGGGAGTACTCGGCGAGCAGTTCGAGGGTGTCGCGGCTCGCTGCCGCGAGGCGGATCAGGTTGTTCTCGTTCTTGCGGAGGAACGAGGTGAGGTCCTGCGCGGTCTTGGTGGTGGAGCCGTACAGCGTGGCGAGTTCGGCCTGCTGGTCGGCGACGGTGCTGCTGGTGACGGTGAAGTCGGTCAGGGCGTCGAGGATGCCGGGCGCGGTGTCCGCGTAGAGGTGGCTGACCTCGACGAGCTGGGTGATGTCCCGGTTGAGGACCGGCAGATGGGGGTTGAGCCGTTCCAGGTGCCCTTCGAGGGTCTCCAGGGTGCTGCCGAGCTGGTCCCCGCGGCCCTGGAGGGCCTGGGCGACGGCGGTGAGGGTGGCGGAGAGCTTCTCCGGCTTCACCGCGGTGAGCAGCGGGAGCACGTTGTCGAGGACCTGCTCCAGTTCGATGGCGTTGCCGGTGCGGTCCTGGGTGATGGTGTCGCCGGCCTTCAGGGTGTCCGCGGTGGTGCTGTGCGCGGGCGGCACCAGGGCCACGAACCGGGCTCCGAACAGGGTGGTCGGCAGCATCTGCGCCGTCACGTCGGCGGGGACGCGGTCGAGTTCGCCGGGCTTGACGGCGAGGGTGAGCCGGGCGCCCCGCCCGTCGGCGGCGATGTCGCGGACCTCGCCGACGACGACTCCGCGCAGCTTCACCTCGGCGCCCTTGTGCATCTCGTTGCCGACGGCCCCGGTGAGCACGGTGACGGTGGCGTCGTCGCTGAACTGCTTGCCGTACACGGCGACGGACAGCCACACCAGCAGCACGGGCAGCAGGAGGAACACCACGCCCGCGAGGCGGCGTCGGATCTTCTGGGTGTTCATCCGGCCACCTTCACCGTCGTGGTCGCTCCCCAGATGGCGAGGGAGAGGAAGAAGTCGGTGACGCTGATCAGCACGATGGCGTTGCGCACCGAGCGGCCGACGGCGACGCCGACGCCCGCCGGGCCGCCGGAGGCGCGGAAGCCGTAGTAGCAGTGGGCGAGGATCACCATCACGCTGAAGATCAGCACCTTGAGGACGGACAGCACGACGTCGTCCGGGGAGAGGAAGAGATTGAAGTAGTGGTCGTACGTTCCCGCCGACTGGCCGTTGAACAGCACGGTGATCCAGCGGGAGGCCACGTAGGAGCTGAGCAGTCCGATGGCGTAGAGCGGGATGATGGCGACGACGCCGGCGATGATCCGGGTGGTCACCAGGTACGGCATCGAGCGGACGCCCATCGCTTCGAGGGCGTCGACTTCCTCGTTGATCCGCATGGCGCCGAGCTGGGCGGTGAAGCCCGCGCCGACGGTGGCGGAGAGCGCGAGACCGGCGACGAGCGGCGCGATCTCACGGGTGTTGAAGTAGGCGGAGACGAAGCCGGTGAAGGCGGAGGTGCCGATCTGGTTGAGGGCCGCGTACCCCTGGAGGCCGACCACGGTGCCGGTGAACAGGGTCATGGCGACCATCACGCCGATGGTGCCGCCGATGACGCCGAGCCCGCCGCTGCCGAAGGCGACCTCGGCGAGCAGCCGCTGGACCTCCTTGAGGTAGCGGCGCAGGGTGCGGGGGATCCAGAACAGGGCGCGCAGGTAGAAGGTGAGCTGGTCGCCGGAGCGGTCCAGCCAGCCGAGCATCGGCATCGCTCAGCCCCCCTTCGGGGGGACGACCTGGAGGTAGATCGCCGTGAGGACCATGTTCACGAAGAACAGCAGCATGAAGGTGATGACGACGGACTGGTTGACCGCGTCGCCGACGCCCTTCGGCCCGCCGCGCGGGTTGAGGCCGCGGTAGGCGGCGACCACACCGGCGATGAAGCCGAAGATCAGCGCCTTGATCTCGCTGATCCAGAGGTCGGGGAGCTGGGCGAGGGCGGAGAAGCTGGCGAGGTAGGCGCCGGGGGTGCCGCCCTGCATGATCACGTTGAAGAAGTAGCCGCCGAGGGTGCCGACGACGGACACCATGCCGTTCAGCAGGACGGCCACCAGCATGGTGGCGAGGACCCGCGGGACCACCAGGCGCTGGATCGGCGAGACGCCCATGACCTCCATGGCGTCGAGTTCCTCGCGGATCTTGCGGGAGCCGAGGTCGGCGCAGATCGCGGAGCCGCCGGCGCCGGCGATCAGCAGGGCCACGATGAGCGGGCTGGCCTGCTGGATGACGGCGAGGACGCTCGCGCCGCCGGTGAACGACTGGGCGCCGAGCTGCTGGGTGAGCGAGCCGACCTGGAGGGCGATGACCGCGCCGAACGGGATGGAGACCAGGGCGGCCGGCAGGATCGTCACGCTGGCGACGAACCAGAACTGCTCGACGAACTCCCGGAACTGGAAGGGCCGCCGGAAGACGGCACGCACGACGGTGGCGGCGAGTGCGAACAGCCGGCCGGTCTCGCGCAGCGGTGCGAGCACCCGCGACGGGGGTCTGGGCGGCGGCGGGGCGGTCTTCGCGGGCGGGGTGTGGGCCGGCGGCGGTGTGGGCCGCACGGGCGGCGGGGCGGTCATGGGCGCACTCCGCCGGCCGCCGGGCTGTAGCTCCGCTCGATGGCCGCGCGGGCGGGCCCGGGGAGCTGGCCCAGCATGCCGAGGACGCGTTCACGGCGGCGCAGCGCGCCCTGGCGGACCGGCATGCCGGGCGAGGGCTCCAGCTGGGGCACCACGGTGCGGGGGCCCTCGGGGCGCAGCCCGCGGCCGTCGGTGCGCTCCATGGCCAGGGTGGCGGCGTCCTTCTCCTCGGACATGCCGATGGGTCCTTCGCGGCGTCCGCCGAGGAACTGGGCGATGACCGGCTCCTCGCTGGTCAGCAGCACCTCGCGGGGGCCGAAGGTGACCAGGTTGCGCAGGAAGAGCATGCCCATGTTGTCCGGGACGGTGGCGGCGATGTCCAGGTTGTGGGTGACGATCAGCATGGTCGCGTCGATCTGGGCGTTCAGATCGATGAGGAGCTGGGAGAGGTAGGCGGTGCGGACGGGGTCGAGCCCGGAGTCCGGTTCGTCGCAGAGGACGATCTGCGGGTCGAGGACGAGGGCGCGGGCGAGCCCGGCGCGCTTGCGCATTCCGCCGGATATCTCACCGGGGAGTTTCCCCTCGGCGCCGACGAGTCCGACCATGTCCATGCGCTCCATGACGATGCGCCGGATCTCGGATTCCTTTTTGCGGGTGTGCTCGCGCAGCGGGAAGGCGACATTGTCGAAGAGGTTCATCGACCCGAACAGGGCGCCGTCCTGGAACATCAGGCCGAACAGCTTCCGGGTCTCGTAGATGTCCTTCTCGGAGCCGTTCACCATGTCCACGCCGTTGATGAGAACGCGGCCGTGTTCGGGCTTCAGCAATCCGATGAGCGATTTCAGGAACACCGTCTTCCCGGTGCCCGAGGGGCCGAGCATCACGCTGACCTCTCCTGCCGGAAGGGTGAGCGTGACGTCCTGCCAGATGTTCTGTTTGCCGAAGGACTTCGTGAGCCCTTCGACGACTACCTCGATTCCCATCTCACCTCCCAGTCCAGGAATTTGCGCACACGTGTGGCAGCACACGTGCCGAATGGGGCGGAAGTGCACCGGGCGCCCGCACGCTACGTTCGCGTGCGGGGCCTGGGCAATGGCTGTGACCAGCGCTTTCAGGCCGAACCGAATGGTTTGTCATCCGGTGACAACATGCCGCGTAAACCTTGTCCTCCGGTGCGTAGTGCGGGTGGCCGGCCGTGGGGCGCCGCGCGGCCCGGAGGGGGCCGGGCCGCGGGGGACCGGGAGGTCGTGCCGGGTCAGGGAGCCTTTTCGGGCTCCTGGCCGGGGAGCGGGGGGACCACCGGCGGGCAGCCGTTGACGCCGCCGCCGCTGGGGACGCAGAGACGCCCCTGGTTCATGGCGATGAGGTTGTCCGGGCCCGACAGGGACGCGGTGAAGAGCTGGTCGAGATCCTCGCCGCCGGTCCCGCAGCCGGTGAACTCCGGGATGGTGACCGTGCCGCGGAGGGGGCCGCCGATGATGACATTGGTGTAGTCGGGGAAATCGCCGTTCAGCCGGACCGGGAAGGGCCGTGCCGTGCGGCAGTTGTCGCCGACGTCGAGCGGGGTGCCGTTGATCGTCACGTCGTGGACCCGGAGCGACTGGTAGAAACCGGCGACCGCGAGGTTGTACCGGTCCGGCGGGGATCCGACGGTCGCGGTGGAGATGGTGATGGGCCCGGTGATGAACTCGACCTTCGCGCTCACCGGCTGGAATCCGAAGGTGAGGAAGGTGGATTCGGCGTCGGGGAGCGTCATCTCGCCGTAGGAGTCGATACGGGTGAACGCGCCGCCCGGCTGGGTGCGCAGCCGGGTCGCGGTGCGGACGGCGGCCCGGGCGTTGAGCAGTTGGGGGGTGGCGGCGGGATCGTTGACGATCATCGCGCCGCCGAGCTTCTCCACGTTGGCGAGGCCGACCGCGAAGGCGCAGCCGTGGCTGCCGCCGGCGGGCGGGTAGAACAGCCGCACCGGGTCGCCCGGGGGCGGCTGGATGACGAAGTCCTCGTCCAGGCCGTCGGCCGGCGGCTCGGCCGGGCACTGGGTGGGAGGGGCCGCGGGCGGCTGTTCGACGGCGATGCCGTCCCGGCCCCCGTCGCCCGGGTCCTCGCTCGCGCCGTCGCCGGGCTCGCCGGGGGTGGGCGAGGGGTCGGCGGGCAGGGAGGGGGCGGTGCGGCCGGTCACGGGCACGGTGGCGAGCAGGGTGTCCTGGCCGTCCGCGGGCGCGCAGTCCACGGCCGGCAGCTCCTGCCCCGACAGCTCTCCCCCGGTGACGGGGCGCAGCCGCAGGCCGACGGCTCCGGCGGCGATCCGCAGCTCCCCGGGTGCGGTCGCGGTGACGGAGGGGACCTCGCCGGTGTGTTCCAGGGTGAGGCCATCGGGGTCGTCTCCGACGGGGACGGCGGGGGCGCCGAGTGTCCAGACGGCCTCCGCGGACCGGGTGCCCTGTGTCACCAGGGCGGTGAGCGACACCGTGCCGGCCAGTTCCGACGTGCCGTCGGGCAGCAGTCCTTCGAGGGCGGCGGGCGGGAGCGTGACCCGGGCGGTCACCCGGCCGGGCTGCACGGGCCTGCCGACGGTGCCGGCGTCCGGGTAGGCGCCGGTGACGTGGATCCGCACGGGGTGCTCGCCGGAGGTGAAGTCGCAGTCGTAGGCGAGTTCCACGTCGGCGTCGCGCGCCTGGGCGGACGAGCCGGGACCGACGAGCAGCCCCGCCACGAGCCCCGCGGCCCCGATCGCGGCGGCCCTCAGATGACGCCGGGCGGTCATGAGGCCCTCCCTCTCCGCAGACCCATTGGCTCCCCTCCCTGTACGGCGTGGTGCGGCGGGCCCCGTGTCCTGGATCCCGGTCACGGGGCCCGCCGTCCGTCCTGTGGTGCGTGGTGCGTGGTGCGGGGCGGTCAGTCGAGGGTGATGGTGTGTCCGCCGCTGACCGCGTAGACCGCCTCGTAGAGCGCCGGGTCGTCGTCGTTGATGACGCCCAGGCAGTCGGCGTTGGAGGCGGTGAGGTTGCCGTCGTTGATGACGAGCTGCTTGGTGTCGTTCTTGTAGTAGCCGGTCACCTGTCCGGTGAAGTCGGCCGAGCACGCGGTGCCCTCGACGTGGGCGTCGATGTTGGTGATCGAGCCGTCCACGGCGTTGGCGACACTGCTGACGCCGTTGACGTTCAGCGGCATGCTGCCCGCGGTGGTCACGTCGAAGTCGATGCCGATGACCGAGCAGTCGGTGAACGACAGGGTGGTGATGGTGCCGATGCCGGCGCCGGGGTTGCCGGATCCGGTGTCCAGGGTGCCGGAGGCGCTGGAGGACGCACACTCCAGCGTGGCGGCCGGCACGGTCAGCGTGGGGTTGGTCGCGGTGGCGGTGAAGCTGCCGCCCGGCGTCACGGTCCAGGTGTCCAGCGAGGTGGCGGACGCCTGGGTGACGGTGAGTCCGAGGGCGGCCACGGCGGCGGCCGCGGCGACAGCAGCGTTTCTGGTGAATCGGCGCACGGGTGTGTTCCCTTCAGGGGATTGGCGTACCTGGGGATCGCTTTTCGGCCGCACAGCCCGAAAAGCGGTTGCGGCTCTTTCTTGGAACGCTCAGTGCGATGGAACGCGGGTCGAATTCTTTCGGCCACCCGGTCGTGCGACTTGCGGGAGTGACGTTACGAGCGAGTAACCCCCCGCGCAATACTGGTTCGGGAGATTCCCGCACCGCTGCTACCAGCGGGTATTTTCTTGTCGCGACGCGAGGGGGCGCCTGCGGATTCTTGTCGCGAAGTGAGCAACCGCGCCGTAGCGGACCCCCGTCGGCCGCTCTCGCCGACAGGTATCGGACCAAGTCATGTCACCATGTCCCAACTCCTGTGCAGGCACGTCCCGCTGGTCTATGTTCATGGATCAACGACGTCGCCAGCCACCCGAGTCGCACCAGGTCCGTGGGAGCGCTTCCCCCACCCCTCACGGACACCGACGGACCACCCGGCCACCCGGACCACGAGGGGAGAACCATGCCGAGAACGACCCGCCCGTCCGACGCGGGCGAGCCGCTGGCGCCGCTGCCGCAGGAGTTCGCCGCGATCATCCGGCCCGAACTGCCCAGCCTCATCCAGGAAATCGGCATCGAGGTCTCCCGCGCCTACCCCGAGTACGCACGGCTGCTGAGCGGCCCGTACGGGAAGGCGATCCAGGTGGGCGTCGAGCAGAACATCTCGGTCTTCGTCGAGCAGGTCGCCTCGCCGTCGATGCCCTCCCCGCTGCGCGACGAGATGCTGCGCAGGTTCGGCCGGTTCGAGGCGTACGAGGGGCGCAGCCTGGAGTCGCTCCAGGGGGCCTACCGGCTGGGCGCCCGGGTGGCGCTGCGCCGGGCGAAGCGGATCGGCAGGCGCTACAACCTCTCCCCCACCCTGATGCTGAGCTTCGCCGACGCGCTGTTCGCCTACGTCGACGAGATCGAGGCGCTCACCCGCGAGGGCTACCTGGAGGTGCAGACCAAGGCCGTCGAACACGACGAGACGCTCCGCCGCCGGCTGCTGCACCTGATCATGGCGGGCCCGCCCGTACCGCGTACGGCCATGGCCGAACTCTCCGAGCAGGCGGGCTGGCCGATGCCCGACGAGGTGACCCTGGTCGCCGTCCGCCCGTCAGCGGAATTGGCCGGAATCGATCTCGACAACGATGTCCTCACCGACCTCGGCGGCCCCCACCCGCACTTACTCGTGCCCGGCCCCGTCGACGACGCGCGAAGAGAGCGCCTCATGGCCGCGCTGACCGGCGTACGCGCGGCCGTGGGGCTGACCGTGCCGACCTCGGGAGCGGCCGATTCCATCCGCTGGGCCCGCCGCCTCCTGGATCTCGCCGACACGGGTGTCGTCGACGACACCCCCCTCCTCTTCTGTGCGGACCACATGCTGACCCTGTGGCTGCTCTCCGACACCGCGCTGCTCGACCAGCTCGCCCGCCGCGAGCTCGCCCCGCTCTCCCGGCTCACCGCCACCCGCCGCGGCCGGCTCATCGAGACCCTGCGCACCTGGCTGGACACCCGGGGGACGGCCGCGCAGATGGGCGAGCTGCTGGACGTCCACCCGCAGACCGTCCGCTACCGGCTGCGCAGCCTGGAGGCCATCTTCGGCTCCCAGCTCACCGACCCCGAGCGCCGCTTCGCGACCGAGAGCGTGCTGCGCGCCCTCCATCTCCAGGACCGCCGCCAGAAGGCACGGCGCTGAGCTGCGCGCCGCCCCGCACGGGGCGGCCCGTGACCATCGTCACGTTTGCGTCCCCGCACGAGCGGGTCGGCGCGGTGTCCGTGTTCGCGTAAGGTTTGTCGGCGGTGCGGCGGGGGCGGGGGCCGGCGAGCGGAGCGGCGCGCACCTCCCGCCGGACCATGATCCAGCGGATTCCCGCGTGACCGGAGGCGACGGTGCCGACCGCATCCGCCGCCTGACGAAGACGCCCCTTCGCGGAACCCGGAGACCCGTTCCGGAGTCCTGGAGGGATGGGGGCCGGCCGACCGACGGCCCCCGACGCAGAAAGCAGACAAGGACTCGACGTGACCGCCTCCAACCTCGTCCCGGTACCGATCCCCGACCGGGTGGCCGTGATGATCGGCTCCTGCATGCCCACGCACGTCCTGCACGCCGAGATCGAGGCGGAGTGCGCGGCCCGCGAGGTGCACCGCTTCCGGGGTCCGCTGTGCACGGAGGACCGGGCGGACCGCGAGCACGCGCTCTCCGCGCTGGCACGGGCCAACAAGGTGCTCGCGGCGTACAACCCGGGCCTGACCGTCCGGCCCGACCGGAAGCGCTGACCGCACCCGGCGCACGACAGCCGCAGACCGCACCGAAGAGGCCGCCCCCACCGGGGGCGGCCTCTTCCGTCATGCCCGCCCCCGGTCCGGGCCGCCTCGCGCTCCCCTCACGGGGGGCCACCCCGCGCGCCCGGCCCGGGCGGTGCCGCGCTCGCGGACCGGGCCACCCCTCGCCTCTTGCCGGGGGCGGCGCGCTGCCCTACCTTACTCAGAAGTAAGTTTACTTCGGAGTAAGGAAGCGGCGTGGCGGACAACATCAGCGGTGACCTGGGCAGCCTCGACTTCTCCACGGTCTCCCCCGAGGAATTCGCGAAGATCGTCAAGGGCCTGAGCGCCGGCCAGATCGACGAGACCATGCGCGGCGATCTGCGGATGCGCGTGCTCCGCGAGGTGTTCGGCCGGATGAACCAGCAGTTCCGCCCCGAGGCGGCCGGGGACCAGGACGTCCTGATCCGGTGGAAGATCACCGGCGGGAGCGAGGTGGTCTTCGAGACCGCCATCGCCGGCGGCACCTGCACCATCACCGAGGGCCGCTCCGACCGGGAGCCGCGCACCACCCTGGTGATGGGCGACGCCGAGTTCCTCAGGCTGGTCTCCGGCAACGCCAATCCGGTGACCATGTTCATGATGCGCAGGCTCCGGGTGAGCGGTGACGTCGTCACCGCCTCCGGCCTCACCCGCTACTTCGACATCCCGAAGGCCTGATCGCCATGCCGTCCTTCTTCTCCCTCCAGCTCACCGAGGAGCAGCGCGACCTGCGCGACTGGGTGCACGGCTTCGCCGCCGAGGTCGTACGCCCCGCCGCCGCCGAATGGGACGAGCGCGAGGAGACGCCCTGGCCGGTCATCCGCGAGGCCGCCGCGATCGGCCTCTACGGCTTCGAGTCCCTTGCCGACATGTACGGCGACCCCACCGGGCTCTCCCTCCAGATCGCCAACGAGGAGCTCTTCTGGGGCGACGCGGGCATCGGCATGGCGCTCTTCGGCACCTCGCTCGCGGTCGCCGGGATCTTCGCCTCCGGCACCCCCGACCAGCTCGCCGAATGGGTCCCCCAGTGCTTCGGCGACGCGTCCGACCCGAAGCTCGCCGCGTTCTGCGTCTCCGAGCCGGGCGCCGGCTCCGACGTCTCCGGGATGCGCACCCGCGCCCGCTACGACGAGGCGGGCGACACGTGGGTCCTCAACGGACAGAAGGCGTGGATCACCAACGGCGGCATCGCCGACGTCCATGTCGTCGTCGCCTCCGTCGACGGCGCGCTCGGCGCGCGCGGCCAGGCCGCGTTCATCGTCCCGCCCGGCACGGCCGGACTGGAGGGCGGCAAGAAGATCCGGAAGCTGGGCCTGCGGGCCTCGCACACCGCGGAGGTCTTCCTGGACGACGTACGGGTGCCCGGCAGCTGCCTGCTCGGCGGAAAGGAGAAGCTGGACGCCCGGCTCGCCCGCGCCCGCGAGGGCACCGGGGCCAAGGGCCAGGCCGCGATGGCGACCTTCGAGGTGAGCCGGCCCACCGTCGGCGCCCAGGCCCTCGGCATCGCGCGTGCCGCCTACGAGTACGCGCTCGACTACGCCGGGCAGCGCGAGGCCTTCGGCCGCCCGATCGTCGAGAACCAGTCGATCGCCTTCGCCCTCGCCGATCTGCGCACCGAGATCGAGGCGGTGCGGCTGCTCATCTGGCAGGCCGCGTGGATGGCGCGGAGCGGGAAGACCTTCGACGCCGCGCAGGGGTCGATGGCCAAGCTCCGGGCCGGCGAGCTGGCCGTCAGCGCGACGGAGAAGGCCGTGCAGATCCTGGGGGGCGCGGGGTACAGCCGCGAGCACCCGGTGGAGCGGATGTACCGCGACAGCAAGATCTACACGATCTTCGAGGGCACGAGCGAGATCCAGCGGCTGGTGATCGCCCGGGCGATCACGGGGCGGCACATCCGCTGAGGTGCCCTGGGGCGGGCGGGAAACCCAGCCCGTCCGGCGATTGAGGACACCCGCGCGCAGCGGGGGTGCGCACGACCACCGGCCCGCGGGGGCCCGACCGAGCCCCGGCGGGCACCCCTCACAGGAACTCCCCGTCGACGTACACCCACCCCCCGCCCTCGCGGGCGAACTCGCTGCGCTCGTGGAGTTCACCGCGCTGGCCGTGGTGGCGGTAGCGGGCGCGGAAGGTGACGGTGCCGCGCGGATGGAAGGCGCTCCCGTCGGTGGTGTCCGTGATCTCCAGCCCGGACCAGCGCATCGCCTCGTCGAGTTCGAGGTGGGGCGGCCGGGTCGACGAGTGCCAGGTGCGCAGCAGATACGCGGCGTCCCGCGCGACGAAGGCGCTGTACCGGGAACGCATCAGCAGCTCCGCCGTGGGGGCCGCCTCCTCGCCGCTGTGGAAGCGCCCGCAGCACTCCCCGAAGGCGGCGGGCAGGCCGCAGGGACAGGGGGACTCCGCCGTGAGGGCGGCGGGGGCCGCGCGGCCGGGGCGCTTGATGCGAGGTGCCATGGCTCCATCTTCCCGCCATCGGCCGCCTCGCCCCACCCGCGGCCCCGCCCGCGCGAGCCGGGCCGGACGCGCGGTGGCGCCACGTACCGTACGGGCATGAAGCTCACGATTCTCGGCGGTGGCGGATTCCGGGTGCCTCTCGTGTACGGAGCGCTGCTCGCCGATCACGGCGAGGGCAGGGTCACCGAGGTGACGCTGCACGACACCGACCCCCGGCGCCTGGACGCCGTCGCCCGGGTGCTCGCCGAACAGGCGGGGGACTCTCCCGCGGCCCCCCGCGTCCGGGTGACCACGGATCTCGACGAGGCGGTGCTCCACGCCGACTTCGTCTTCTCGGCGATCCGGGTCGGCGGCCTGGAGGGCCGGGCCGCCGACGAGCGGATCGCGCTGGACGAGGGGGTGCTCGGCCAGGAGACGGTCGGCGCGGGCGGGGTGGCGTACGGGCTGCGCACGGTCCCCGTCGCCATGGACGTCGCCCGGCGCGTCGCCCGCCTCGCCCCCGACGCCTGGGTCATCAACTTCACCAACCCCGCCGGGCTGGTGACCGAGGCGATGAGCCGGGTGCTGGGCGACCGGGTCATCGGGATCTGCGACTCCCCGGTGGGCCTCGGGCGGCGCGTGGCGCGGGTGCTCGGCGCGGACCCGGCGACCGCGTGGATCGACTACGTGGGCCTCAACCACCTCGGCTGGCTGCGCGGGCTGCGGGTGGACGGCCGGGACCGGCTGCCCGATCTGCTCGCGGACGACCGGGCGCTGTCGTCGGTCGAGGAGGGCAGGCTGTTCGGGACGGACTGGCTGCGCTCGCTCGGCGCGATCCCCAACGAGTACCTGCACTACTACTACTTCAACCGCGAGACCGTGCGCGCCTACCGCGAGGCCGAGCGGACCAGGGGCGCCTTCCTGCGCGCGCAGCAGGCGGGCTTCTACGACGCGATGCGCATGACCGGCACCCCGGCGCTGGCCACCTGGCGGCGCACCCTCGCCGAACGCGAGGCGACGTACATGGCCGCCAACCGGGAGGCCGCGGGCGCGGGCGAACGCGCGGACGAGGACCTGGAGTCCGGCGGGTACGAGAAGGTGGCGCTCGCGCTGATGCGGGCGATCGCGCGGGACGAGCGGGCGACGCTCATCCTCAACGTGCGCAACCGCGGCACCCTCTCCGTGCTGGACGCGGACGCCGTCGTCGAGGTGCCGTGTCTGGTGGACGCCAACGGCGCGCACCCGGTCGCCGTCGATCCGCTGCCGCTCCACGCCGTCGGCCTGGTCACGGCGGTGAAGGCGGTGGAGCGGGAGGTGCTGACCGCCGCGGACAGCGGATCCGTCTCGGCGGCGGTCCGGGCGTTCGCGCTGCATCCGCTGGTGGACTCGGTGGGTGTCGCGCGCCGGCTCGTCGACGGCTACCGCGCCGGACACCCGGGCCTGGCGTACCTCACCGCACGCTGAACCCGGGCCGCGCCGGGTGCCGGAGTGTGCCGCCGGGTGCCGGGGTGTGCCGCGCGGGTTCAGGCGGTGACCGCCCGCAGGGCTCCGGGGCGGCGGCCCGCCAGGCGGTCCAGCGCCCGGGAGGCCGCCTCGTCGGCGGGCAGGTGGACGAGCAGGAACTGGTCGTCGTCCGCGGGGAGGTCGAGCCGCTCGTAGGACAGCCGCAGCGGGCCCGCCTCGGGGTGGGCGACGCGGACGACGCCGTTCGGCCGCGGCAGGCCCGGTACGGACCGCACCCGGTCGGTGAAGGCCGCGCCCGCGGTCACGGTCAACTCGTCGGCCAGCCGCTCCACATGGGGATCGTGCCGGAACGGGCCCTGCTTCAGGGTGGCGACCTGGTCGTCGGCGACCAGGGCCCAGTCGGGGTAGGCGTCCCGGGCGCGGGGGTCGGTGAACACGTAGCGCGTCAGGTTCGGCGGGTCGTCGTCCAGGATGCCCAGCGGTCCGGCGAGCGCCTCGTACCCGCCCGTCCAGGCGACCAGTTCGCCGAGCCGGTTGACGACGGCGGCGGGGGCCGGTTCCAGGCGTTCCAGCAGTGCGCGGACCCCGGGCCGGACGGTGCGTCCGGGGGGTGCCGCCCCCATGCAGCTGAAGCCGCCGCCCGCGCCCTTGGAGAGCCGGTGGAGGTGGACGCGTTCGCCGGGCGCGAGGCGCAGGGCGTCGGCGAGGGCGGAGAGCACCTGGGGCGAGGGCCTGCGGTCGCGGCCCTGTTCGAGCCGGGTCACGTACTCGACGCTGACCCCGGCGAGCGTGGCCAGTTCGGAGCGGCGCAGGCCGGGCGTGCGGCGGCGCGGTCCGGCGGGCAGGCCCACCTCCGCGGGCGTGACCGCCTCGCGCCGGACGCGCAGGAACAGGCCCAGCTCGTTGTCGCTCATCTCCCGAACGTAACAGCCCCCGGCGGCCGGATCGTGGCCCTGCCCCTACCAGCCTCCGCCCGGTCTTCCTGCCCCCCGGCCGCCGGCGGCAGTGTGGTCCGCGGCGGCGGTCCGCCGCACTCCGCACCGGAACACACGCACAGGGAGCACAGCCATGTCTCAGCAGACACTCCGCCTCGCCGTCGTCATCGGCAGCGTCCGCGAGGGCCGGTTCGGGCCCGTGGTCGCCGAGTGGTTCGCGGCCCGGGCCCGGGAGCACGGCCGCTTCACCGTCGACGTGGTCGATCTGGCCGACACCCCGCTGCCGCTGGAGCTTCCCCCGGTGCCGCCCGCGGTGCGGCCGGACATGGACCGCCCGGCCTCGATGGCGCACCTCACCGAGCGGCTGTCCGCGGCCGACGCCTTCGTCGTCGTGACGCCGGAGTACAACCGGTCCTTCCCGGCCTCCCTCAAGGCGGCGATCGACTGGCACTTCACCGAGTGGCAGGCGAAGCCGGTCGGGTTCGTCGGCTACAGCGGCGGCAGCGGAGGGCTGCTGGCCATCGAGCAGTTGCGTCAGGTACTGGGCGAGCTGCACGCGCACACCGTCCGGGACTGCGTCTCCTTCCCCCGCTACTACCAGCTCTTCGCCCCCGACGGCACCCTGCGGGAGCCGGAGGAGCCGGCGGGCGCCGCGAAGGTGATGCTGGACAGCCTACAGTGGTGGGCGGCCGCCCTGTCCGAGGGGCGCCGGGCCCGTCCGTTCACCGCCTGACCCCCGGGGCGCGGGCGGGTGGAGCCGGTGCTTCGCCCGGTACCGATCCGCCGGGGAAGGCGGGGCTTCGCCCGGTGCCGGTCCGCAGGGGAAGGCGGGGCTTCGCCCGGTGCCGGTCCGCAGGGGAAGGCGGGGCTTCGCCCGGTGCCGGTCCGGGCATGGAAGAGGAATGACGACCTCCGCCGACCGGGCCGTGCCGCCCGTCCGTTCACGCCGCGCCCTGGTCGCCGGATCGGTCGGCAACTTCGTGGAGTGGTACGAGTTCGGCGTCTACGGGTACTTCGCGACCGTCATCGCCGCGAACTTCTTCACCCCCGAGGGCGGCGGCGACGCCGAGGCCCTGGTGAAGACGTACGCCTCGTTCGCCCTGGCGTTCTTCTTCCGGCCGGTGGGGGCGGCGCTGTTCGGGCGGCTCGGGGACCGGATCGGGCGCAGGCCGACGCTGATCCTGGTCGTCTCGGTGATGACCCTGGCCACCACGGCCATCGGCCTGCTGCCGACCTACGCCACCGCGGGCGCGCTCGCGCCGTGGCTGCTGACGCTGCTGCGGATCGTGCAGGGGCTCTCGGCGGGCGGCGAGTTCGGCGGAGCGGTGGCGCTGATGACGGAGTTCGCGCCGCCCGGGCGGCGCGGCCTCTACGGCTCGTGGCAGTCGTTCACCGTCGCGCTCGGCCTGCTCGGCGGCGCGGGGGTGGCGGCGCTGCTGGCGACCGTGCTGACGGAGGCCGCGCTGAACGACTGGGGCTGGCGGGTGCCGTTCCTGCTGACCCTGCCGCTGGGGGCGGTCGCGCTGTGGCTGCGACTGCGGCTGGAGGAGACGCCCGGCTTCACGCGGGCGGCCGCCCGGGCCGAGCCGGCTCCCCCGGCGGGCGAACTGGTGCGGGCGATCCTGCTCGGCGCGGGGCGGATCATGGGCTGGGCCGCCGCGGGCTACACCTTCCTCGTGGTGCTGCCGTCCTACCTCCAGTCGGCGCTGAACGCCTCCTTCCGCCAGGCGCTGATCGCCACCGTCCTGGCCAACCTCGGGTTCGCCGCCTCCATCGTCCCGGCGGGCGCGCTCAGCGACCGGGTCGGCCGCAGGGCGGTGATGGTCACCGGCGCGGTGCTGGTGGTCGTGGTGTCGCTGCCGCTGATCGACGTGTTGCAGGATCCGGGCGCCCCGGCCGCGCTGAAGGGGCTCGCGGTGTTCGGCGCGGGCGCGGTGGTGGGCCTGCTCGCGGGCCCGGGTCCCGCGATGCTCGCGGAGATGTTCCCGACCCGGGTCAGATACACGGGCCTCGGCCTCGCCTACGCGCTCTCCAACGCGGTGTTCTCGGGATGCGCCGGGCTGATCGTCACGGAGCTGGTCGAGCGGACCGGCGACGTGGACGTCCCCGCCTACTACGCCGCCGCCACCTGCGCGGTGAGCGTGCTCGCGCTGCTGACGCTGCGCCCGGACGACCATCGAAGGCCGATGTCATGAGGGTCGTGGGCCTGATGTCGGGCACGTCGTACGACGCGGTGGACGCCGCGGCGGCCGACATCACGGCGGACGGCGGCGCCCTGCGGGTGACCCCGCTGGGCCTGGTCAGCGCGCCCTGGGACGACGGGCTGCGGGCGCTGCTGGCGGGCGCGCTGCCGCCCGCGCGCACGAGCCTCGGCGACGTCTGCCGGCTCGACACGGGGATCGGGCGGGCCTTCGCCGCGGTGGCGGTGCGCGCGGTGGACGAGCTGTGCGCAGGGCGTGCGGAGCTGATCGCGTCCCACGGCCAGACGGTCCACCACTGGGCGGAGGAGGGACGGGTGTTCGGCACCCTCCAGCTCGGCGAGCCCGCCTGGATCGCGGAGGCGACGGGGCTGCCCGTGGTCTCCGGTTTCCGGCCGCGCGACGTCGCGGCGGGCGGGCAGGGGGCGCCGCTGGTGAGCCTGGTGGACGTGCTGTGGCTGCGGAGCAGGCCCGGGGTGTCGGTGGCGCTGAATCTGGGCGGCATCGCGAATCTCACGGCCGTGCCCGCCGCGGGCGAGCCGGTGGCCTTCGACACCGGGCCGGGGAACGCGCTGATGGACGCTGCGGTCACCGAACTGACCGGCGGGCGGCGGACGTACGACGAGGACGGGGCGCTCGCGGCGGCGGGGCGGGTGCACGAACCGCTGCTGGCACGGCTGTCGGGCGATCCGTACTACCGGCTGCCGCCGCCGAGGACGACGGGCAAGGAGCTGTTCCACATCGGCCATGTGCACCGGGCGCTGGAGGGCGTGGGCCCGGTCGCCCCCGCCGACCTGCTGGCGACGCTCACCGCACTGACCGCGCGGACCGTCGCCGCCGCCGTGCGGCCGCTGGGGGCGGCCGAGGTGATCGCCTCCGGCGGCGGCACCCGCAACCCGGTGCTCATGGGCATGCTCCGCGCCGAGCTGGGCGGCACGGCCCTGGTCACCTCGGACACGCTGGGCCTGCCGGCCGCGGCGAAGGAGGCGCTCGCCTTCGCCGTGCTGGGCTTCCTGACGGCGCACGGAGTGGCGGGCACCCTGCCGTCGTGCACCGGCGCCCGGGGGGCGCGGATCCTGGGCTCGCTGACACCCGGCCGAGGGCCGCTGCGCCTGCCCGCCGCGATGCCCGGAGACATCAACAGCCTGAGCTTTACTATGCGTTGATGGTGCGCGTACACTGTGCGTTGGTCACACCGGTCACAGAAGTGCACCGGCGGCCATCTCCGTCACCGCGGTGTGTGCCGGTGTCCGCCCCTGCGGCGGTGTCCGTCCGGCGTGCCCCGGAAGAGAAGGGCACGACAGACGAACCCGCCCTGCGCGCGCATGGGTGGGCGGCCGTACGCGGACAGCCCGACGCGTGCGGTGATGGGTGACGGACGATGACGCTGCTGCCCCCGCGGCAACACGTCAGCCGACGAGGAAGTCCGCCTTGCCCGACTTCGCTCCTTGGATGAAGGCGGCGATCTCACCGGTGGTGTAGATCAGCGCCGGCCCGTCCGGGTCGGCGGACTGACGGATGGCGACACGGCCGTCGGCGAGCTTCATCGTCTCGACGCAGTTCCCTCCGTTGCCACCGCTCCAGGGTTTCTGCCAGCCGTCCTCGCCCAGCTCGGCGGCGGGCATCCCGTTGTATATGCGATTCATTCACAGCTCCCTGCGGAGTTCATCCAGAATCTCCTTCGTGCGTTGTGCCGTCGCGGCCTGTGCCGCCATGCGGTCCATCACCTCCAGATGGGTGGCGACCTCGGGGCGCGCGTCCAGGTAGACGGCGCCGGTCAGGTACTCGCTGTAGACCATGTCCGGCAGCTCGGGGACCGAGAACCGGAACAGCACGAACGGCCCGTAGGTGCCCGGGTGGTGCCCGCTCGCGAACTCGGCGATCTGGAGGGTCACATGGGGCAGCCGGGCGGCGTCGAGCAGCTTCTCGACCTGCGCACGCATCACACCGGGGCCGCCGACGGGCCTGCGGAGCACCGTCTCGTCCATGATCACCCAGAGCCTGGGGGCGTCCGGGCGGGCGAGCAGCTCCTGGCGCTCCATGCGCAGGGCGACGTGCCGCTCGATCTCGTCCGGGTCGGTGTGGCCGATGGCGCCGCCCAGCATGATGGCCCGCGCGTAGTCCTCCGTCTGGAGCAGACCGGGGACGAACTGCGGTTCATACGCACGGATGAGGCCGGCCGCTCCCTCCAGGCTGACGTACATGCTGAACCAGTTCGGCAGCACGTCGTGGAACCGCTGCCACCAGCCGGGCCTGTTGGCCTCCTCGGCCAGCTCGACGAATCCGCGGGCCTCGTCCTCGCCGATGCCGTAGGCGCCGAGCAGCAGCTGGACGTAGGGGATCTTCAGAGCGACCTCGGCGGTCTCCATGCGGCGGATGGTGCCCGCCGCGACCCGCAGCACCTTGGCCGCTTCCTCGCGCTTGAGACCGGCGCGCTCCCGGAGATCCTGCAGACGCCGGCCGAGGACCACCTGGCCCACGGTGGGGGCGGACCGCGGTTCGCTCACTTCGCTACCTCCCCACGTGCTCTGTTGCGAGAAGTGTGCCATGGCGATCCGTCAATGAATATGCCCACTCTGCATTTTTCATAGTGGGTCTTGCCAAGGTGGCCGGTGCAGGTGAGACTTGTGATGTGAACCGTGACGCGCTCACCACCCCCCTCCTGGACGCGAGTCCGGCCGTCGACGCTTCCCGGTACGGCTTCGAGGTGCCTGCCCGCGTCGAATCCGTCTCCCGTGCGAGACGGCAGGTGAGCGAGCGGCTGGACCTGTGGGGCATCCACGGCGACGTCCACGACACCGCGCTGCTGGTCGTCTCGGAACTGGTCACCAACGCGGTCGTGCACACCGGGGGCCATCTCGTCTCCTGCCAACTGCGCCTCACCGAGAAGCAGTTGCGCATCACCGTGCACGACCAGGGCACCGCGCCCACCGGGCCGCGCGTCTGCTACGGGATCGAGGAGGAGCGCGGCCGGGGGCTGCTGCTCGTCGAGACCCTCAGCGCCGCCTGGGGCACGCACGACTGCGAGCACGGCCACGGCCGGGTGGTCTGGTCCGAACTCGCCCTCGGTGACGCGCCGTTCGAGACGGTGTGGTCGTGCTGAGAGGGCTGTCGGCCCTGCTCGCCGGGCGCACCGGGGAACAGGGCGCCGAACCCCCGGCCCCGGCCGGCGGCCTCGTCCTGCGGTGCCACCGCCCGGAGTCCCGGCTCACCCGACTCCGCCTGCCCGCCACCCTGCCGGCCACGCTCGGCCACGACGCCGTCGGCGTCCCGGCCCGCTTCGGGATGCGCCTGGCCGGCCGGCTGCCGCGCGGCGGCTGTGTCTTCGCCGACGGCGGATGGTGGTGGTGGATCGTGCCCGCGGGCTCCGATCTCGGCCTCCAGTGGCCGCTGCCCGCCCAGTACGCGCGCGACGCCCTGGTGCCCGCCGTCCGGCCCCGGCTGATCCGCCTCCCCGAGGGCGACAGCCCCTACACGCCCCCGATCCCGCTGTACCTGATGACCTGCCAGCTCACCGGCGTCGCGCCCCGCTGGCCGGCGGCCGCGGGCACCTCCCGCCCGTGACCGCGGCGACGGGATCCACCGGCGCCCGCCCGGTGCCGGGCCGATAGGCTGCCGCGCATGTCAGAAGCCGATGTGAGCACCGACGAAGCGAGCGCCGCCACGACGGCCCCCGAGCACGAGGGCACGGTCCGGACGAGCACCGACGGGGGCCCGAACGACAAGGACGCCGCCGCCCGCGACGGGGCCGACGGCACGGACGGCTCGGGTGCGGGCGCGCACGGCGCGGGTGACTCAGGCGCGGACGAGGCCGACGGCAAGGGCGCGCGCGGCGCCGACGCGGCGCGGCCGACGGACGCGGACGCGCAGCCGGCGGGCGCGGGTGCCGAGGGCTCGGGCGCCTCGGAGGCCGGCACACGCCGGGCGGCAGCCGTGCGTGGTGCGGGCGCCACGGACGCGGACATCGCCGACGCCGAACTCACCGGCGCCGAGGACGAGGACGACACCGACGAGCCCCAGGGCCTCACCCCGCGTCAGGCGCGGCATGTGCGCATAGCGCTCTCCGCCGCGATCATGATCGCGGTCGGGGCGGTCCTCGTGCTGCGGCTCGGCAGCACCCACTCGGTACTCACCCTCGCCTTCTACGGCATGGCGCTGATCCTCTCCGGCAGCGCGCTCATGCTCAGCCGGGCCGGACGCACCCGCTGGGCCACGCTGGTGCTCGGCACCGGTGTGGCGGTCGCGGTGGTGGCCGAGTGGGCCGTCGCGAGCATGCGCTGAACCCGGGGGCGCCGCGCGGCGGCACGGCCGGCCCGCGGCGCCGGGCCCGGTTCGACCTGAAAGGGCGGGGCCCCGGCGCACCGGTACCCGCGGCCCCGAACCGGGCCCGGCGTCAGCCGCCGGAGACCGCCCTCAGACGCGCCTTCCCCTGGCGCACCCCCGGCGTCGCCGAACGGTTCTCGCGGAGGACCAGGGTCAGCCGGGTGTACCCCTTCGCCTCCAGCCTGGCGGGCGTCTCGTCGACCACACGGCAGTCGGTGCTGCCCCAGCGGGGGTCGGGGTGGTTGACGGGCCGTACGGCGCCGTCGTGGTGGATCGCCTCGGCACCGACCGCGCTCATCCACAGCGGGAGTCCGCAGCGGTAGGCGGCGTCCATGATCGGGTCGAGCGCGATGTCGTCCCGCACGGCCTGGAGCGCCTCGTCCTCCTCGCCCTCGAGCAGTCCGGCGAGCTGGGCCATCAGCGGCAGGCACCAACTGGTGTCGTGCTCGGCCAGCACGCGGGGCGCGTCGGGGTGGAAGAGCACGAAGCGGAGGAAGTTCTGGTGCGGCATGGCCGTGGGGTGCGGGCCGACGCCGCGGAAGAGGGCGTCGAAGGCGGGGTTGGTGTGCGCGACGTCCCAGCGGCGGTCGAACAGCACGGAGGGCAGCGGCACCGCGTCCATCAGGGCCGCGTAGTCCCGCAGGTAGGCCTGGGTGGCCGGGTCCTCGGGGGTCTCGGGGCGGGTGGGCGGCGCCGGGACCGGCGGGTGCACCGGCACGGGCGGGTGGACCGGACCGGAGGGACGGGCGGGGGCGGGGCGGCGGACCGGGGGCGTCGGCGGGACCGGACCGGAGGGCCGCGAGGGGGCGTTGCCGGAGCCGGCGGAGGACAGCGCACCTGCCAGGTGCCGCAGGCGTCCGCGCTGCACGGCGTCCATCTCCAGGGCGCCCATCACCGCGGTGAGGGCGTCCTCGCCGAGGTCCTTGACCGGGGTGCGCTCCCAGGTGGCGTAGGCGTAGGGGCTGATGCCGAGACGGGCGGCCACGTCGTTCAGGCTGAGGCCCAGCTCCTCGCGGCGCCGTCCGAGCAGCTCCGAGGGGCGCTTGGGGCGGGCGGCCGCGCGTGCGGAACCGGTCCGCCCGACTGCTCCCTGACCACCCGTACAACCGACGCCTGCCTCGTTCGCCATCGAGAGACCGCCGCCTTTCCGAATCTTCTCGAAAGCCCGCCAAGTCCCGCTCCGGCGGCCTCCTTTGGATCACCCTGCTCATCCGAGATCCTGCTACCGCCAGGTGAGGGATGTCAACTATCGTGGCATTCCGGCGTAGCCAGCGCGTATTTCACGCCACAGCTGTGGCAAGGTCTGGCTGCATTCGCTCGAAACGGTTAATCTCCCGGCAGCCCGTTGTCTGCGGGGCAGTCCCGCATGATCTAGGAGACCTACTGGTGACGGACGGCTTCTCGGTTCCGGGTCCGACGGCGGGCAGCCATCTGGCGGCGACGAAGGCCCGTGTAGCCGACCTCGCGGACAAGCTCGGAATCAGCCACGACGAGGTGTTCGACGCCCATCTGCTGTCCGAGGCGTCGGGAGTCCCGGTGGACGTGGTCCGCGCCCTGCTCGACGGCAGGCTGGCCGGTGAACCGGACCTCCAGGCACGGTTCCTCCAGCGGTTCGACCTGCTCCGCAGGACCCGTCTCAAGCCCAACGGCCGCCGCTGGACGCAGCAGGAGATCGCCGACGGCGCGGGGATGTCACGGCAGCAGGCGGGTGCGCTGATCAACGGCGACCGGCGCCCCACCATGGAGCACTGCGACGCGATCCAGCGCTTCTTCCGGGTGCACGCCGGCTTCCTCACCGCCGACGACGAGGACGCCCTCGTCGGGGCGCTCCAGCGCACCGAACAGGGTCTGCTTCAGGACTTCGCCGGGGAAAGCGACCCGCTGGAGCGCCTGTTGCAGGACCATGGAGTGCGTGGCATCGCCTGGCGGGCAGCCCAACTGCCCACCGACAAGCACCGGGACAAGGTCACCGAGTGGCTCGACCTGCTGCTCGAGAGCGTCAGACCGACCGACACCTGATTTCCGGACAGGCTCGGATTCGTAACGTGTCCCCACTGGTACGGGCGGGGAGAGGAGAGCGGTGAGCATAGGCAAGGACATGCGCAGGCTGTGCGGCGAGCTGGTCGCCGGAATCGACCTGCCCGCCCCCGCCGAACCCGCCGACCTCTACCGCGCCCTGTGCGACGGCATGAGCAGACGCCGTGGCAGGCCCGTCCGCTACCGCATGGCCTCGTTCCCGCCCGGCACCGCGAGCGGTCTGTGGCTGGACATGGCCGAGCAGGACCTCGTCGTCATCGAGGAGCGCACCGCACCGGACCACCAACTGGTGATTCTCGGCCATGAGCTGTGGCACATGAACGCCGGCCACTGCAGCCACCATGTCGACGGCGCCGCCGTCGCCGCGCGGCTGCTGTCGGACGAGGCCGACCTTCAGGCCACCGTGCTCAGGGTCGCGGCCCGGTCCCGCTCGGACGTGACCGAGGAGCGCGAGGCGGAGAGTTTCGGCCTGCTGCTGGGCAGCAAGTGCCGTGCCTGGCTGGCCGGTTCGAACGGCCGCGGACCGGTGTGCCGGGACGGGCTCGAAGGGCGCATCGGGGCATCACTGGGCTACCGCGGGCCACAGGGCTGATGCGTGGACGGATCGGACTACTACATCCCGGCCGCGGCCCTCGCCGTCGCACTGGTGTTCAAACTCCCCGGGATGGTGCGCGACTGGCGTGACCCGCTGCTGCGGTCCGTCTGCGCGCTGCTGCTGCTGGGCGCGTCCACCTTCTTCTTCGCCGCCCCGCCGACCATCGCCGCCGTGAACAGCATCACCGGCGTCCCCAACATCTCGGGGCCGCTGGTCTACTGCATCCTCTCCGCGTTCAGCGCCTCCTGCCTGGTCCTGCTGGTCAACTGGCGGGGCGGGCCACCGGAGGAGACCCGGCACACCTCCCGGCGGCTGGTGGCCGGCTACGGCGTGGTGGTCGTGCTGCTCGTCGTGCTGTTCGCGCTCGGCTCCGCGCCCGAGGAGCGGCTCCGCGACCTCGACACCCACTACGCCAACACCCCGTACATCCGCGAGATGATCGTGCTGTACCTCGTCGCGCACAGCGTGGCGGCGGTCGGCATGACGGTGCTGTGCTGGCGCTGGTCGACCCAGGTGAGCGGCTGGCTGCGCGGCGGGCTCTCCGCCATCGTCGTGGGCTCGCTGTTCAACCTCGGCTACGGAGTGACCAAGTTCGCCGCCGTCTTCGCCCGCTGGGCCGGCGTCGACTGGGACGGCCTCAGCAGCGTGGTGGCCCCGCCCCTGGCGTCGGCCGGCGCGCTGCTCAGCGCGGTGGGCTTCGTGCTGCCGCTGGTCGGCCAGCGGCTGGCGGACCACTGGCACGCCTGGACCGCCTACCGGCAGCTCGGCACCCTGTGGCACGAACTGCGCTCCACCACCCCGGCGGGCACGCCCACCGTACGGATCTCTCCCCTCTCCCCCGTCGAACTGCGCGTCACCCAGCGGGAGTCCGACATCCACGACGGCCTGCTGCAGCTCGATCCGTACTTCGACCGGGAACTGCGCGCCGCCGCCTGCGAGGAGGCGCTGGCCGGCGGTGCCGGCCCCCGCGAGGCCCAGGCGGTCGGCGACGCCGCCATGGTGGCCGCCGCGCTGCGGGCCCGGGCCGACGACCCGGAGGGCGAGATCGTAAGCTCGGCACAGACCTACACATCCCGGGCAGCCGAAGGACCGCGCGATCTGGTGCGCATGTCTCTCGCGCTGCGACAGTCACCCGTCGTAGCGGCGGCGCGCACGCGCGCCGCCAGGTCGGAGAGCGGCACCACATGAGCGATCCCCTGAGAACCAGCCGGTCCGCGAGCCGGGGCACGGCCCGCACCGCCGTCGTCATCGGCGGCGGCCTGGCCGGCATGCTGGCCGCGGCCGCCCTCTCGGCCCACGCCGACCGGGTCACCGTCGTCGAACGCGACAGCCTCCCCGACGGGCCGCACTCCCGCAAGAGCCTCCCGCAGGCGCACCACGCGCATCTGCTGTGGTCCGGCGGCGCCCGGGCCATCGAATCGCTGCTGCCGGGGACGACCGACCGCTGGCTCGCCGCCGGCGCCCGGCGCATCCCGCTGCCGACGGGTCTGGTCTCCATGTCGGCGCTGGGCTGGTTCCGCCGCTGGCCGGAGATGCAGTTCCTGATCGCCTGCAGCCGCGACCTGCTGGACTGGGTGGTCCGCGAACAGGTCGTCGCCCTGCCGGGCGTCACGGTGCTCCAGCGCACCGAACTGCTCGGTCTCAGCGGCACGGCCGCGCGGGTGCGCGGCGTCCGGGTGCGCGGCGAGGACGGCGGGGAGCGGGAGCTCGAAGCCGATCTGGTCGTCGACGCCAGCGGGCGGGGCTCCCGGGCCCCGGAGTGGCTGCGCTCCCTCGGCGTCGACGAGGTGACGGAGGAGAAGGTCGACTCCGGTCTCGCGTACGCCAGCCGCCTCTTCCGGGCGCCCGCGAACGCGGAGCACTTCCCGGTGGTCAACGTCCAGGCCGACGCCCGTGAGCCGCGCCCGGGCCGGACGGCGACCATCGTGCCGCTGGAGGGCGGACGCTGGCTGGTGACGCTGTCGGGCACCCGGGGCGGCCAGCCGACGGGCGCCGCCGACGAGTTCGAGAACTTCGCCCGCTCGGTGCGGCACCCCGTCGTCGGCGAGCTGATCTCGCACACCGAGCCGCTGACCGACGTGGTGGTCAACCGCTCCACGGTCAACCGGCGGCGCTTCTACGAGAAGATCTCCGGCTGGCCGGAGGGCTTCGTCGCCGTCGGCGACGCCGTCGCCACGTACAACCCGGTCTACGGGCACGGCATGTCGGTCGCCGCGCAGGGCGTCGTCGCCCTGCGGTCCGCGCTCGCCGACCACGGGATCACCGCGCCGGGCCTGGCGCGCCGGGTGCAGCGGGCGGTGGCCCAGCCCGTGTCCACCGCCTGGGACCTCGCCACCGGACAGGACATCCTCTACCCGGGTGCCATCGGCAAGGCGTCCGGACCGGGCGCCGACGTGCTGCGGCGCTACGTCGACCGGCTGATGCTCACCGCGACGGGCCGTCCGCTGGTCACCAAGGCGCTGTTCGACGTCATGACGCTGTCCGCGCCGCTGGCGTCCCTGGCCAGGCCCGAGGTGGCGCTCGCCGTGCTGCGCGGCCCGAAGCTGCCGCCGCTGCCCGGGCCCCCGCTGACGGCCGAGGAGCTGCGGATCGCCAAGGAGCCGTGCGAACCGGAACGGGAGCCCGATCCGGCGGACGCGTAGCCCCGGTGCCGGGCGAGGAACGCGGCGAGGACCGCGGCGCGGGCACCGGACGGACACGGACTAGGCTCCGGAGCACGATGAACGGCAATCACACCGGCGGCCAGGGGGGCCGCACCGCCCTGACCCCCCTGGAGCCGAAGGCCGACCGGGAGACGGTGCGGCGGCACAATCTGAGCCTCGTCCTGCGCGCGGTCCGCGACGAGGGCGAGGCGACCCGCGCCGGTGTCGCCGGGCGGGTCGGTCTCACGCGGGCCGCCGTGTCGTCGCTCGTCGAGCAGTTGCTGGAGAGCGGCTTCCTGACGGAGTCGGGCAAGACCTTCAGCGGGCAGGCGGGCCGGCCGGGGACCGTGCTGAAGGTGGCGCGCTCCGGTCTCGCGGGCGTCGGTGTCGAGGTCAACGTCGACTACGTGTCGGTGTGCGTCGCGGACCTCGCCGGAACGGACCGGGTACGGCTCGTCGAGCACCTCGACAACCGGGGCGCCGACCCGGCGGTCGTCTTCTCGCGCGCCGCCGGGATCGCCGCGCGCGCCCTGGTGTCGGCGGCCGAGCAGGACCTGCGGCCGATGGGCGCGGCCCTGGCGCTGCCCGGGCTCGTCGCCGCGGGCACCGTGCGCGAGGCGCCCAACCTGGGATGGCGGGAGGTCGACGCCGAGACGCCGTTCGCCGATGCGCTGGCCGCGCTGCGGCCGGACCGGCGGCGGCTCGCCGTCCGCTCGGAGAACGAGGCGAACCTGGCGGCACTCGCCGAACTGTGGTTCGGCGGACTCGGCGAGGCCCGCACCTTCCTCTACCTGACGGGCGAGATCGGCGTCGGCGGCGCGCTCGTCCTCGGCGGTGAACTGCTGCGCGGCGCGAACGGGTTCGCCGGCGAGATCGGGCACGTCTCCGTCGCGGACGACGGACCGCTGTGCCGGTGCGGCGCGCGCGGCTGCCTGGAGCAGTACGCCGGGCAGGCCGCGCTGCTGCGGGCGGCCGGCCTGGACGAGCGGTCCGGCGCGCGGGGTGTCGCGGAGCTGGCCCGCCGGGCCGCGTCCGGCGAGCCGCGCTCCCGCGCGGCGCTGGCCGGGGCGGGGACGATGCTGGGGCGGGTGCTGTCGGGGGCGGTCAACCTCTTCGACCCGGACGCGGTGGTGCTGGGCGGCATCTACCGGGAGCTGCTCCCGTGGCTGGCCGCGCCGGCGGGCGCGGAGCTGGCGACCCGTGTGGTGTCGGGGCTCTGGCCGGCCGACGGGGTCCGGCTGCGGGCCGCCTCCCCCGCCGCCGACGCGGCCCGCGGCGCGGCGGCCCTCGTCCTCCAGGACGCCCTCGCGGACCCGGTCGCCTACGCCCACTTCGGAGCGACCTAGGGCTTCTCGTTCGGATCTTGGCGGGCTCGCGTCGGGGCCTTCCGCCGTCGGTCGCTTCGGGCTCCCTCCGGCCGCACCCCCGGCCCGCCCGGGGAACCTCCAGCCCGCCCGGGGAACCCCCCAGCCCGTCCGGCGATTGAGGACACGGACCGAAGGGCCGTGCACACCCCACCGGCAGCACCAGAAGCCCGTCCGGCGATTGAGGACACGGGCCGGGGGGCCGTGCACACCCCACCGGCCGGTGGGCGCGGCACCGCCTGCGGCGGCGTCCTCAAGCGTCCTCAAACGCCGGACGGGCTGAAAGGCAACCGGCCCCGCCCGGTGAACGCGGGACGGGGCCGAAGACCTGCGGTCAGCGTGCGCCGAGGAGGTGGTCCATGGCCAGCTGGTCGAGCCGCTCGAACGCCATCCCCCGCTCCGCCGCCGCGTCCACATCGAACTCCTCGAACGCCCCCCGGTCCGCGAGCAGGCCGCTCAGGCCGTCCTCAGCCGTGGGGCGGGCGAGCTCGTCGAGGCGGGAGGCGCGCAGGGCCTCGACGACCTCGGGGTCGGAGCGGAACGCCTCGGCGCGCTCCTTGAGGATCAGGTAGTTGCGCATGCAGCCCGCCGCCGACTCCCACACCCCGTCGAAGTCCTCCGTCCGGGGCGGCTTGAAGTCGAAGTGCCTCGGCCCCTCGTACCCCGCGCTCTCCAGCAGGTCCACGAGCCAGAAGGCGGACCGCAGGTCGCCCGCGCCGAAGCGGAGGTCCTGGTCGTACTTGATGCCGCTCTGGCCGTTGAGGTCGATGTGGAAGAGCTTGTCGGCCCACAGCGCCTGGGCGATCGAGTGCGGGAAGTTGAGGCCCGCCATCTGCTCGTGCCCGACCTCCGGGTTGACGCCGTACAGCTCCGGGCGCTCCAGGCGCTCGATGAACGCCAGGGCGTGGCCGACGGTGGGCAGCAGGATGTCGCCGCGGGGCTCGTTGGGCTTGGGCTCGATGGCGAAGCGGAGGTCGTAGCCCTGCTCGGTGACGTACTCGCCGAGGAGGTCGAACGCCTCCTTCATGCGGTCGAGCGCGACCCGCACGTCCTTGGCCGCGCCGGACTCGGCGCCCTCGCGGCCGCCCCAGGCGACATACGTCCGGGCGCCGAGTTCGGCGGCCAGGTCGATGTTGCGGATGGTCTTGCGCAGGGCGTAGCGGCGCACGTCGCGGTCGTTCGCGGTGAAGCCGCCGTCCTTGAAGACGGGGTGGGTGAAGAGGTTGGTGGTGGCCATCGGCACGATCAGCCCGGTGGCGTCCAGCGCCTGGCGGAAGCGCTTGATGTGCGACTCGCGCTCGGTCTCGCTCGCGCCGAAGGGGATGAGGTCGTCGTCGTGGAAGGTGACGCCGTACGCGCCCAGCTCCGCGAGGCGCCGGACCGACTCGGCGGGGTCCAGGTGGGGGCGGGTCGCGTCTCCGAAGGGGTCCCTGCCCTGCCAGCCGACGGTCCACAGACCGAAGCTGAACTTGTGGTCGGGGGTGGGGGTGAAGCGTTCCGTCATGGCTCAGTCCGCCTTGGGCTCACGGGTTTGTTTTCTTGCTTTACTAATAATGCACACCAACCCCTGATCACAGAAGACCCTCCGCACCTGTTGCCACGCATCACCGTGCAGTAATTTGTTTGCGAACCTGCCAAATAGGCGGTGCCCAGCAGCGAGAGGTGGAGCCATGCCGACGAACGCGGTCGTCATCGGGGTGGACAGCTCGACACAGTCCACGAAGGCGGCGTTCACCGACGCCGCGACCGGCAGGCTCCTCGCCGTCGGACGCGCACCCCACCGGGTCACCGGCGAGGGCGGCGCCCGCGAGAGCGACCCGGCGGTCTGGTGGAGCGCCCTGCGGGACGCGGTCGCCGAGGGCCTCACCGCCCTGCGGAGCACCGGGACCGACGCCTCGGCCGTCACCGGGATCGCGGTGGCCGGGCAGCAGCACGGCCTGGTCGTGCTCGACGGCGCGGGCGTCCCGCTGCGCCCCGCCCTGCTGTGGAACGACACCCGCTCGGCGCCGCAGGCCGCCGCGCTGACCGAGGCCCTCGGCGGCCCGGACGCCTGGACCGCCCGCACCGGGTCGGTGCCGGTGGCCTCGATGACCGCGTCGAAGTGGCAGTGGCTGCGCGAGCACGACCCGGCCGCGGCGAAGGCGGCCGCCGCGGTGCGGCTGCCCCACGACTTCCTCACCGAGCGGCTGGCCGGCGTCGCCGCCACGGACCCGGGCGACGCCTCCGGCACCTGCTGGTACTCGACGGCCACCGGCGCCTACGACCCCGAGCTGCTCGACCTGGTCGGCCTCGATCCCGCCCTGTTGCCGCCGGTGGCGGCGACCGGCGGCACCCGGGTGGGCACGCTCACCGCCGCGGCCGCGGCGGAGCTGGGCCTGCCCGCGGGCATCGCCGTCGCCGCCGGCACGGGCGACAACATGGCCGCCGCCGTCGGTCTCGGGCTGGGCGGCGAGGGGCTCCTCGACCATCCGGTGCTGAGCCTCGGCACCTCGGGCACCGTCTTCGCGGCGACCCGCTCCCGGCCCGCCTCTCCGGCCCTCGCCGGGTTCGCCGCCGCCGACGGCACGTACCTGCCGCTGGCGTGCACGCTCAACTGCACCCTCGCCGTGGACAAGGTCGCCGCCCTGCTGGGCCTGGAGCGGGAGGCGGCGCTGCCCGGCGGGGACGTGGTGCTGCTGCCGTACCTCGACGGCGAGCGCACCCCCGACCTGCCGGGCGCCTCCGGCCTGCTGACGGGCCTGCGCCACACCACCACGCCGCAGCAGATCCTCGGCGCCGCCTACGAGGGCGCCGTGGTCACCGTGCTGCGCGCGCTGGACGAGGTCATCCGGGCGTGCGGGGAGGACCCGGCCGCCCCCGGCGCGGCCGACCGCCCGCTGCGCCTGGTGGGCGGCGGTGCGCAGGGCCGCCACTGGGTCGAGACAGTGCGCCGCCTGTCGGGCAGGCCGCTGATCGTCCCGGAGAGCACCGAGCTGGTCGCCCTGGGCGCGGCCGCGCTCGCCGCGTCCGCCGCCTCGGGCGAGGACGCGGTCGCGGTCGCGACGTCCTGGGGCACGGGGTCGGGCCGTGCGCTCGACGCGGTGGAGCGCGACACGGAGACCTGGGACCGCGTCTCCTCGGTCCTGGACCGCGCCTCGGGCCCGCTCCTGTCCTGACCCTCGCGGGCCGCGCCGCGACGACCGGCCGCACCCCTCAAGCCCGTCCGGCGCTTGAGGACACGGACCGAAGGGCCGTGCCACGACCACCGGCCGCACCCCTCAAGCCCGTCCGGCGCTTGAGGACACGGACCGAAGGGCCGTGCCACGACCACCGGCCGCACCCCTCAAGCCCGTCCGGCGCTTGAGGACACGGACCGAAGGGCCGTGCCACGACCACCGGCCGCACCCCTCAAGCCCGTCCGGCGACCGAGGACACGGACCGAAGGGCCGTGCCACGACCACCGGCCGCACCCCTCAAGCCCGTCCGGCGACCGAGGACACGGACCGAAGGGCCGTGCACACCCCACCGGCCGGTGGGCGCGGCACCGCCTGCGGCGGCGTCCTCAAACGCCGGACGGGCTGAGGCCGCCGGTCGCCGGACAGCACCCCCGGCGCACGCCGGACGGGCTGAAGAGGCCCGGGCCGAAGGGCCCCGGGCCCGGTCAGGACCGGGCGTCCAGGTCCAGGTCGAAGTCGAGGTCGCGCTCCATCTCCTCGATCTCCATGTCGTCGAGTTCCTCCGCCAGCTCCCGGTCCCGCTCCGCCTGGGTCCCTTCGTCGAGGGCGTCGGCGAACTCCAGCTCCACCTCGAGCTCCAGATCCGGGTCCGCGTCCCCACCGGGAGGCTCCCCCGCCGCACCGTCCTCCGCCGGTGCGCACAGCCCGCGGCCCGCCTGCTCGCCCTCGGCCGCGTGCCGCGCGGAGCGGTCGCCGTCGAGGGCGATCTCGGCCAGCACCACGCTCCCGGTCTCCGACCGGCGGGCGACGGTGCTGTGCGCGTACGCGTCGACCAGGCGCAGCCCGCGTCCGCAGGGCACGTCCGCGTCGAGCGGCTCCTGCCGGCGGTCGCGGCGGTGCTTCCAGCAGCCGGCGTCCATGACCTCCACCGTCAGCGCGTCCCCGCGGAAGCTGATGACGGCGGACACCCAGGGGCTGCCGCTGTGCATGACCACGTTCGTCACCAGCTCGGTGACGATGACCGACAGCGCCTCGTCGAGATGCTCGGCCAGTCGCCATCGGCGTGCGACTGCCCGGGCGAAGCGCCGTAGTCGGCGGGCGGCCTCGGGTGAGGCCGGCATCGCGCAATGGGCCAGACCTCGCAGGGCAGCCGTCGGACCGGCCCGTTGCCGGGCCGGTTCCGAGGCACGTTCAATGGCGATCACTTGGGCTCCTGTTCGGTCGGGCACCGATGCCCTGACCTGGGTCCAGCGGCCGTGGGGCGGGCATGCCCCGCCGGCCGTCGACAGCCATGCAGACCTTCTGCGGCAGCACAACACTGGTCGCCGAGGCACAAGGGGTGCAATCAGGGACACTGAAACCCGTATACGTAAAGAAACGAATTGCCCCGGAACCTCCCAGGAGAGTGATTCGGTGGACACGGTGAGTGAGCGCGCGGCGGACCACTGGCTGACGCGCGCGCTGGAGAACGCCGGCGCCCCGGACGACCGCGCCCTCCACCAGCAGCCGGCCGCGCTGCTGCTGGTGGAGGGCGCGGCCGGGACGGGCAGGTCGCGCCTGGCCCGGCTGATGCTGGAGCGGGCGGCCTCGGCCGGCGCCGGGACGCTCGCGGTGGGCTTCACACCGTTCGGGGCCACGGTCACCGCCCGCCCTCCCGCGGCCCCGTCGCCGCCCCCGGCACCCCGCGTCCCGGGAAGGCCGCCGCCCGGCGGCACCGGCACCGGCACCGGGCGGCACGGCGACGAGGGCGACGGCCGCCCCCGCGGCACCCTGCGCGAAGCCCTCGCCCCGCTGTCGGGCGCGGACCGCACCCCCGGCGGCGTCCCCCTGCTCCTGGTCGCCGACGACGTCCATCTCGCCGACCGCCCCGCCCGGGACGCGCTGCGCAGGGTGCTGGCCCGGCCGCCCGCCGGGCTGGCCGCCGTGCTGACCTACCGGCCCGAGGAGCTGCGCGAACCGGGGCTGGTGCTCGGCCGCACCGCCGCCCTCCCCGCCTCCCTCGCGGTGCGGCGCCTGACGCTCGCGCCCCTGGACGGCGAGGAGGTCCGCGCGCTCGTCGACGAACTGCTGGGCGGCCCCGACCGCGGCCCCACCGAGCTGTACACCCGCATCACGCAGCGTTCGGGCGGGGTGCCGCAGGTGGTCGTCGATCTGGCCGGTCTGCTGCGGGAGACCGGTGAGCCGCGCGAGCGGTACACGCTGCGGGACCTGGAGGCCGCCGGGGTGCCGCCCCGGCTGCGGCAGCTCGCCCTCGGCCGGGTCGCCGCCCTCCCCGAGGAGCTGCGCCCGGTCGCCTTCGCAGCCGCCGTCCTGGACGAGCCCGCGGAGGCGGAGGAGCTGGGGGCGGTCGCCGGGCTGACGGCCCAGGCCGGCACCGAGGCGCTGGTGCGCGCGCTGCGCGGGGGCGTGCTGCGCGAGGACGGGCTCGGACGGTACGCCTTCTTCGTCCCGCTGGCCGCCACCGCCGTGTACGACGCGATACCCGGGCCCGTCCGCCGTCTGCTGCACCGCAGCGCGGCGCGGGTCCTCTCGCACCGGCGCCCGGAGCCGTGGGTGGCGCTGGCCCGGCACCGGCGCCACGGCGGCGAGGTGCGCGGCTGGCTGCACGCCGTGGAGCAGGCGGCCACGGAACGCGCGGCGGCGGGCGACCACCAGGCGGCGATCGACCTGCTGGAGACGACCCTGTCCCGGACGACGGTCCCGCTGCACGCCCGGGCCCGGCTGGCGCCGCTGCTGGCGCACAGCGCGGTGCTCGGACTGCGCTCCGAGCAGACGGTCACGGTGCTGCGGCAGATCCTCGACGAGCAGTCCCTGCCGGCCGCGGTGCGCGGGCAGATCCGTCTCGACCTCGGACTGCTGCTGTGCAACCAGGCGGTGGCCGGGATGCAGGGCTGGCTGGAGCTCCAGCGGGCGGTGGAGGAGCTCCAGGAGCGGCCGGTGATGGCCGCCCGGGCGATGGCCGCGCTGGCGATGCCGCTGCTGTCGACCGTCCCCCTGGAACGCAATCTGCACTGGCTGCGGCGGGCGGAGAAGGCGGGGGCGGAGAGCGACGACGAGGAGGCCCGGACGGCTGTCGCGGCCAACCGGGTGGGCACCCTGATGTACATCGGCGACCCGGCGGCCTGGGAGGCGCTGGAGGCGCTGCCGAGGGACACCACCGACGCGGTGTACCAGCAGCACGTCGCCCGCGGACTGTGCAACGCCGCCGACGGGGCCATGTGGCTCGGACGACTGGCACCGGCGCGCGAACTCCTCGCGGAGGGAGTGGAGTTGGCCACCCGCAGCGGTGCCGCGTACGTCGAGGAGGGCGCGCGCGGCACCTCGCTGCTGCTCGACTGGGCCGAGGGGCGCTGGGACGATCTCGCGGCCCGCGCGCGGGCGTTCGCCGCGGAGGCGGAGACCATGCCCGGCATGGCCGTGGACGGCCGCACCGTGCTCGGGATGCTGGCGCTCGCGCGCGGGGAGTGGCAGCAGGCGACGGCATGGCTCGTCGGCGAGGGGCCGCGCGAGCCGAACGCGGCCGCCGTGCCGCATGTGGCCGCCGCCTCCGGCGCGATGATCCGGATGGCGCTGGTCCGGGACGACGTGGACGCCGCGGTGGCCGAGGCATCGGCGGCCTGGGACCGGCTGCGGGACAAGGGCGTGTGGGTGTGGGGCGCGGAGCTGGCGCCGTGGGCCGTCGAGGCGACCCTGCGCTCGGGGCGGACCGCGGTCGCGCGGGCGATGGTCGCCGAGTACGCCGCGGGCCTCGAAGGGCGCCAGGCGCCCGCCTCGGACGCCGCCCTTGCGTGGTGCCGCGCCCTGGTGGCCGAGGACGCGGGCGACCACACGGCGGCGACGGCGCTGTTCCGGCAGTCGGCGCTGGTGTACGCGGGGCTGCCGCGCCCCTACGCGGCCGTGCTGGCGACCGAGGGCGCCGCCCGTTGCCGGCTCGCCGCGGGCGGGGACACGGCCCCGGCGGTCGCGGACCTCGCCTCCTGCGTGGGCCGGCTGACGGAGCTGGGCGCCGTCTGGGACGCCGCCCGCGTCCGCGCGCTGCTGCGCGCCCACCAGCCGGCGGACGGGCACCGGCCCCGCGGCCGTCCCGCGTACGGGGACCAGTTGTCACCGCGCGAGCAGGAGGTGGCGGATCTCGCGGCGACCGGGCTCACCAACCGGGAGATCGCCGCGACCCTCCATCTCTCCCCGCGCACCGTGGAGCAGCACGTGGCCCGCGCCCGCCGGAAGCTGGAGTCGCAGTCCGGGCAGAGCCTGCCCCGGGGCCGCGCCCGGCGCCCCGGCTGATCCTCGCCCGGGGCCCCGGCCGAGCACGACCGGCCCGCGCCGGGTGTCCCGGCCGAGCACCGCCGACCGCGCCGGGCGTCCCGGCCGAGCACCGCCGACCCGTGCCGGGCGTCCCGGCTGACCCGCGTGCGGAGCCCCGGCCGACCGTGCCCCGGGCCGGTGGCCGCCTGCCGCCTGCCGCCCGGGACGGGTGTTCGAGGCGGCGTGGTTGAATGCGCGCATGATCGAGCTCGTGCTGACGGCCGTGGTGCTGGCCCTCGCCGTATGGATGCTGAGCAAGCAGCTCCGGCAGCGGTCCGCCGGCACCACCGCGGAGAAGCCCACCGGCGTGCCCTGCATGCTCGCCTCGGGCAAGGGACGGCCCAGGTTCCGGCCGGGGCGGCTGGTCGTCGGATCCGAACCGCTGACCTGGAAGCCCTCGCTCGGCGGCCGTGACGTCGTCCTGCCCGCCGATCTCGCCCACACGGCCACGCGCTCGGTCACCGTCAGGGAGGCCGTCGGCGTCAACCCCCGGGCGCGGATCGTGGAGTGCGCGTCGGCGGACGGCGCGTGGCTCATCGCCGTCCTGCCGGAGGAACTGGAGCACGTCCTCGGTGCGGTGCGGCCGGCCACGGCCGCCTGAGCCCCCCTTTCCGGCGCGGGCGGTTCCGGCCCGCCTCCACCTCTCCTCCCTGCCCTCCCCCCTCCCTCCCCCTTCAAGGCCCGCACTCCGTGCGGGCCTTCGTCGTGCGCCCCCGACACGCCGCCTCCTGGGCGCCGCTGTACACAACTCCGTTCACCAGTTAGCTTGTTGACTCGGTTCACAGCGATATGCCGTGAAGTCCGCGACTACACATTGGGGGGTCAGGTGTTCCGTCACCTGCTCATGTACCGCCGCACGAACCGCACCGCCTTCACCACCGTCACGACCCGCACCACCGTCCCGACCCGCACCGCCTTCACCGCCGTCACGTCCGCCGCGATCGCCGTGGCGCTCGGCGCCGGGCCGGCCACCGCACTGCCCGCCACCGCCCGCGCCGCCGGACCGGCCGGTCCGGCGCAGGGCACGGCGGGCGCCGAGGTGCTCGTACCGGCGCCCGCCGTCCACGCCGACGGCCCGCAGACCCTGCTGACCAGCGGCAGCGACGGCATGCTGCACCGCGAGGGCGGCGGCTACCTCTGGACGACCACGTACAACCGCACCACCAGGCCCGTCCCCGAACTGGACGGTGTGCCGGAGGAGTCGATCGTCCGGCAGCACGACACCGTCAACCGGGTCACCTACACCAGGCCGCGCGAGGACGGCGGCACCGACATCGTCCGGATCGGGATGGAGGACCCCCGCTTCGGCTCCACGCTCACCGTCCCGGCGGGGTATCTGAACCCGACCGTCGCCGGCGGCTGGGTGCTGGCCACCGTCGACCAGGGCGACGGCACGTACCGGCTGGTGGAGTACCGCAACGGCCGGGAGAGCCCGATCCGCCTCCCCGACGGCGCCACCACCGGCGCCGAACCGGTCACGTACGGCTCCGCCTACGGCCGGCTGCTCATCGGCTGGACCGGCGCCGACGGCACGCCGGGCTACGGCGTCGTCGGCACGCCGGACAACACGGTGACCCCGCTGCCGGTGCGCGGCGAGGCGAGCAGCCTGCGGGTGACGCAGGAGGAGGTGAGCTGGGTGACCCGCGACGGCGGCACCACCGCCGTGCACATCAGGGGCGTGGACAGCACCGCCGCGCCGCGCGTCGTCCCGCTCGACGTCCGCTCCCCCGGCAGCGCCGTGCAGGCGTACCCCGTCGGCGACAACGTGCTCTGGTACGAGGGCGAGGGCGGCACCCTGCGCCTGACCCCGTACGCGGGTGCGGAGACGTCCCGGGACCTGCTCACCGGCGTCGAGTCCGGTTACCAGCTCATCGAGGGCCGCGGGGAGTTCGCCGCGCTCGGCAGGGACGCGGACGGCCGCCGCGGGATCCATCTGTTCGGCGTGGACGGCCTCGGCCTCGTCTCCGACCTGGCCGTCCGCCAGGCGCCCCGTACCCAGGTGGGGCGGGGCACCGTCCGGGCACTGTCCCTGGCCGGGGGCCGGCTCCGGCACACCACCGACCTGTCCGGCACGACGACCCTGCACGGCCTGGACGTCGGCGTGGGCCCGCAGCCGCGGCACGGCGCCGCGCTGCCGGACTTCGCAGGACTCGCGCCGGGGCGGTTCGCGGACGGCGGCGACGAGGGGACGGCCCGGCTGCTGACCGACCCGGAGACGGGCCACGACGTCCTGGTGACGGGCGACGACCCGCGGCAGCCGGCGGACACCTTCGCCCTCCCGCACGCGGACGGCCGGATCACCGGCGTCTCCCCCGAGTTCCTGCTGTACCGCGCGGGCGGGCGCGTCCTCGTCGTCGACACCGCCCGCGACCGGATCGTGCGCGACCTGCCGGAGCAGGCCGCCGCCCTGGACCACGGCACCCTGCTCGTGGCGTCGCGGTGGCTGCCGGGCACCGTCCACGGCATCGACCTGCGCAGCGGCCGGATCACCGGCGCCCTGCGGACCGGCGCCTCCTGTGTGCCGGACGAACTCCAGAACAGCGGCACGCTGCTGTACTGGAGCTGTGCCGGGCAGGACACGGCGGGCGTCCGCGACCGGGCCACCGGGCGGACCTGGCCCGCACCCGCCACCGGCACGCTGCTCGGCGACCGGTTCCTGGCCGCCCGCAACGGCGGCACCCTGCGGCTGACGGGCCTGGAGGCCGACGGCGGCACGACGGACCTGGGCGTCGTCGACCACCTCAAGCCGACGGCGTCCGGCGAGGACCGCGGCCGGACGTGGACCGTCGACCCGGGCGCGGGCAAGCTCGCCTGGGTCGACGCGGACGACACCGTCCATGTCACCGCCCCGCAGCAGGCCGTCTCCCCGCTGACGGTGGCCGACTCCGTCACCCCCGCCACCGCCGGGGCCGCGGGATGGGACGGGGTCTGGTGGCTGTCCAAGCCCGCCGCCTCCTGGACGCTGGTGCTCACCGACCGCCGGACCGGCGCCGAGATCCGCACCTGGACGGGTGCGGACACCCGCGGCAGCGTCCGGGTGAGCTGGGACGGCACCTCCGCCACCGGCGCCCCGGTCCCGCGCGGCGGCTACGTCTGGAAACTGACCGCCGCCCCGGCCGACGGCACGGGCGGGCCGGCGACGGCCACGGGGCAGGTGCGCGTCACCGGCTGATCCGGCGAGGGCACCGGCCCCTCCCCCGGGGCGGGGCCGGTGCCGTCTCCCGGTGCCGTCCCGGGGAACGGCACCGGCCCCGGGACTCCACGACCACGCGGAAGCGGTACCCGGGCGGCGCGGGCGGCGCGCCCGCGCTCCGTCACCACGCGGACCCGGCGCACGGGCCTCACGAGGCCACGGGGACGGGGACGGGGACGGGGCAACCGCGGCACCACGGCGCGGAGACGGGGACAGGGACGGGGCAACCGCGGCACCACGGCGCGGAGACGGCGCACCGGCCGCACCGCGGCCCGGGCCGCCGGACCGGTGAGGGCCAGGGCGACGAGCGCGACGGCGAAGGCGAGGACCCCGAGGCGGGCCGCCGTCACGGACAGCACCAGGACGAACGCCAGGGTGCCGACGGCGGACCGGGCCGCCCCGCGGCTCATCGCCGCCGCGGCGGCCGGCCCAGCCGCGCGGTGCGCGGCGGGAACCATGATCGCGAGCAGCACCGGGAGCGAGGAGAGGACACCGCCCGCCCGGGAACCGAGCGCGCCGGCCGCGGCCACGGCGGTCAGGACCGTCGTGGCGGCCAGCGCCATGCGCGCGGGCAGGTCCCACCACCGGGGCGCGCGGCCCGCTCCCGCCGGCGCGGCGGGGGCGGACCCGCGCGGGGCCGGCCGCCGCGAGCACGGCGGAGAGCCCCGCCGTCGCCCAGACCGACGGGGAGAGCGCCCCCGCGCAGGCACCGGCGCCCGCCGCCGCCAGGGCGGCTCCGAACGCGCCGGCGGGGCGCAGCCGGGTGGCGAGCCACGCGTAGGCGAGGCAGAAGCAGACGACGGCGAGCTGGCCGGTGACACCGCCCTCGGCGGCCTCGGCGGCCGCCGTGCCGCCGCTGTCGCAGCACATCAGCAGGAGGAACGGGCCGGTGGTGGTCGGTGCGCCGAGCAGCCGCCCGCCGAGGGCCGGCCCGGCACGGCGCGCGACGAGGGAGACGACGAGGACGAGGGAGGGGGCCAGCAGGATGCGAAGCAGTGCGATGTCCACGACTGCGATCGTCTCAGTGAATCGCCCGACTTTGGCTCGGAGTTCATGGCCGCAGGGGCCCTTCCACCGAATAATCCTCGGCGCCTCATCGCTGGTGCCGAGTTTTCCGTATCCTTGCGGGATGGACCGTATCGACCGGCAGATCCTGCACGTCCTGCTCACCGACGCCCGCGCCACCTACCAGGAGCTGGGCCGGCGGGTGCAGTTGTCCGCCAACACCGTCGCCGAGCGGGTGCGCAGGCTCCAGGCGAGCGGTGTGGTGCGCGGCTACCGTGCCGAGCTGGATCTCCACGCCCTCGGCCACGGCATGGAGATGATCAGCAACATCCGCCTGCGGGAGGGCTTCGACCGCGCCGCCTTCGAGGAAGGGCTGCGGACCGTCCCGCAGGTCGTCGGCGCGATGCGGCTCACCGGGGACTTCGACTACCAGCTCCGGATGGCCTGCGCCGACTCCCGCGAGTTCGAGGCCGTGATCGACCTCCTGAAGGCCGAGCACGGCGTCCAGCGCCTGAACAGCCGTCTGCTGCTCCACGAGGTCGACCTGGGGCCGGGACGGCTGGTCGCCCCCTGAGCGCGCCGCGGCACCGCTCGGCGCCGGGTGACGACCGGGCGGGGGCGGGGGCGGCCCGGCACACGGGCCGCCCGTCCCGGGAGCGGACGGCCCCGCGCCGCCCCCGGACCCGGGAGCGGATCAGCCCCGCGCCGCCGCCGGCTGGAGCTCCGCGTACGCCCCTCCCCTGGCGAGCAGTTCGTCGTGGGTGCCCGATTCGCGGACCGTGCCGTTCGCCATCACGACGATGCGGTCCGCGCCCTGGATGGTGGAGAGCCGGTGCGCGACGACGAAGACCGTGCGCCCGTGCACCAGCCGGGCGAGCGCCTCCTGGACGAGCGCCTCGGAGCGGTTGTCGAGCGCCGAGGTCGCCTCGTCCAGCACCAGGACACGCGGGTCGCGGATGAGGGCGCGGGCGATGGCGAGGCGCTGCTTCTGGCCGCCGGACAACCGGGCTCCGCGCTGGCCGACCACCGTGTCCAGGCCGTCGGGCAGCCGCTCCACGAACTCCAGGGCGTTGGCGTCACGCAGGGCCTGCTGGAGCGTCCGCTCGTCGATGTCGCTGAGCCCGTACGTCACGTTGTCGCGGATGCTGCCCTCGAACAGGATCGATTCCTGCGGGACGACCGAGAGGAAGCGGCGGTAGCTGCGCAGATCGAGCGTCGACATGTCGACGCCGTCCAGCAGGATCCGGCCGGACGTGGGCCGGATGAAGCCGATCAGCAGGTTGAGCACGGTGGACTTGCCCGCGCCCGAGGCGCCGACCAGGGCGATCGTCTCGCCCGGGCGCGCGGTGAGGCTGAAGCCCTCGACGGCCGGGGCCGCGTCGTCGTAGGCGAAGCCGACCTGCTCGAAGTCGATCCGGCCGGTCACCCGCTCCACCGGCGCCTTGCCCTCGTTGCTCTCCAGGTCGGGCGCCTGGAGCACCTCGCCCGCGGAGCGCACGGATTCGAGCCCCTTGCTGATGACCGGGGCCAGGCCGAGGAGCGTGGTCACGGAGCCGGTGAGGACGGTGAAGAAGGAGCTGAGCATGACGACGTCGCCGGGGGTGACGGGCAGCCAGCCGTGGTAGGCGACCAGCGCCGAACCGGTCAGGCACAGGACGCCGAGGATGTTGAGGGTGACCCAGGCGGCGGAGTTGAAGCGGCCGTTCATCACGTCGAGCCGCAGACCGGCCGCGAACACCTGGCGCAGGCTCCCGTCGACACGGCCGAGCGCGGCGCGTTCGAGGCCGTGGGCACGGGTGATGGGGATCAGCGTGGTCATCTCCCCGACCTGGGAGGAGAACTGCTCCACCTCCCGCCGGAAGTCCTCGTTGTGGCTGCGCAGGTGCCCGCGCAGCCGCATCACCAGGAAGCCGGCCGCGGGCACCACGATCAGGAAGACGGGCAGGAACTCGGGGGTGCGGATACCGATGACGACGAGCCCGCCGGTGAGCGTGACCAGCGCGCCGAGCCCCAGGTCGGCGCTCTGCTGCACCATGTGCTCGACCGACTCCACGTCCCGGACGACCTTGGTCTGCAGGACGCTGGCATGGACGCGTGCGTGGTAGCCGATGGACAGGTGCTGGAGCCTGCGGCACAGCGCCGAGCGCAGGGCGGTGCCCATCCGCCGGATGCTGCCGCCGAGGAGGCGGACGTACCACTGGTGCAGCGGGTAGTTGATCACCAGGATGAACAGCAGGACGCCGGTGGCCTGCCACAGGTCGCCCAGCGAGCCGTGCTGGACGACGACGTCGAGCACGGTCGCGGTGATCAGCGGCAGCAGCCAGATGGGGCTGTGCTTGACCACGAAGATGGCCGCGGCGAGCAGCAGTTTCCCGCGGTCGGGGCGGAAGAGGTGGCCGAGGGTGCGCACCGGGTTCTCGCCGCGGTAGCAGTGGTCCAGGTGGTTGGGGACGTGTTGCGTCATGCCTCCATCCCACCCCATTCCGCGCCGGACAGTAAGCGCTTTCTCACATCGCGGGCACCTGCCGCCCCGGGCCCGCGCCGCCCCCGGCGCCGCGGGCCCGGCCGCCACGGGTCAACCGGCCTCCGGGGCCCAGCGGTCGAGGGTCTCGCGGGCGGGGTCGAAGGTGAGCCAGGTGCCGTCGCCCAGGGGCCGGACGTGGCCGCCGCCCCGGCCCGGAGGGTAGGCGACCGTGCCGCGCACGCGCAGGGTGCGGGCGTCCAGGAGCCAGTGCCGCCCGGCCAGGTCCTCGTCGCTGTCGGTCGTCGAGGCGATGACGGTGTCCGCGTCGACGAAGCCGCAGCCGTAGTCCCAGAACGCCGGATCGTCGTCCGGATCCTCGGGCGGCAGGGGCGCGCCCTCGGCGAGCACCGTGCCGTCCGGTGCGTGCAGGACCAGGTCCTCGCCGTAGTGCTCGACCGTGAGGAAGCCCGGGTGGTCCCGGTGGACGTCCACCAGGATCCGGTCCTCGCCCCCGCCGGCCTCCCGGAACACGGGCCGCGGGCCGTCCAGGCGCGCCCAGCGGGTCAGGACGCCGTCCTGGCCCATGCCGACGCACAGGCCCATGTGGACGCCGTCGGGGTGGGAGAGGTGGTGCGACCCGGAGGCGCAGCTGTCCAGGGGGAGCCGGCCCGTCTCCCGGCCGTCCCGGGCGTCGAGGACGACCCAGTACTCCGGATCGGCATCCCCTTCGGGGTCTGCGACGACATGCGCCCAGACGAACCGCCCGTCGTCGGAGACCCGGCAGGAGCCGTGCTCGCTCCCGCGGCACACCTGCTGTGCGTCACCGGTGTGCGGATGCCCGAGCTCCGGGCCCCAGCAGGCGTGCGGGTGCTCCCACAGCGTCCGGCCGTCCCGGGCCACGGCCCGGACCGCGCGCTGGCCGGAGAACACCGCGAAGGTGCCGTCCGGGCTCACCGAATGCACGCCCCCGTGCCAGCCGGGCCAGGGGGAGGGGAAGACGGCGGCCGGGGCGGACTCCCCCGCGAACAGCTCGCGCAGGTCGTGGACGAACAGCTCGTCTCCGCGCCGGAGCAGTGCGCGAGAGGGCCCGCCCCGGCGGATCTCGAAATCTGATCCGTCGACGAGTGCGGCGCCGCCGGGCAGCCGTACCGAGTCGCGCGGATGTGCGGTGATCGACATGCCCCGACGGTAACCGGGCCCACCGACAACGCCGTTGCCCCCGGGGCACCCCGGGCCCGCCCACCGTCCCGCACGCGCCCGCCGCCGCGGCGGGCTCCGGCACGGCGGCCGCGCCGCCGCCGCGTCTCTGCCGGCCGGCGGCCCCGGGGCCACGGGTGCGGGGCGCGGCGCACACGGCTCAGGCCGCGGGCGGGGTTCCCCGGCGCCATGCGGGAGCTCGCGCCGGCCGGCGGCCCGGGCGGCCCCGGGGCCACGGGTGCGGGGCGCGGCACGCGCGGGTCAGGCCGCGGGCCCGGAGTGCCCCGGCGCCGCGCCCGCACGGATGTCCGCGGCGCGCGCGGCGCGGGCGACCGACGGACGGGAGGCGACGGTCACCGCGATCGACGCCGCCGCCACGGCGGTGATCGCCGCGGCGGGTGCGAGCACCGAGGCGACGCCGCCCGCGACGGCGGCACCGAGGCCCTGCCAGGTCATCCGGCCCGCGGACTCCACGCCCTGGACCTGGCCGCGGACCGCGTCGGGTGTCGCGGCGAGCAGCAGTTCCTGGAGGGGAAGCGTGGCGGCGAAGCCGGCACCGGAGACGAACACCGCCACCAGGGCGAGCGGCAGCGGCGGATGGAGCGCGAAGAGCAGATAGGGGACGGCGAGCAGCAGCCGGAGCGGGAACGCCGCGCGGCGGCGGCCCGCGGCCGTGAGCAGCCGTCCGACGACCAGGTCGCCGAGGAGCATGCCCGCCGACGCCGCGGCGAGGAGGGAGCCGGCGTGGTCGGGGGCGTAGGAGAGGAACAGCGCCTCGCAGCCGACGACCAGGCCGTTGGGGACCCACAGGTTCAGCAGCAGCGCCCGGCGCCCCGGGTCGCCGATGAGCTCCCGGTTCGCGGCCCGGGTGCGGCGCAGCCCCGGCCGGCCCGCCGGGCGGATCGAGTGCTCCCGGACGGTCGCCGCCACGACGGCCAGCCCGGCCGCGGTCAGCGCCGCGGCGACGAGGAACACCTGGTACGGCGTCAGGTGCCGGGTCAGGACGCCGCCCACGGCGTAGCCGAGGACCGCCGTGGCGCCCGCGGTGACGTTCATCAGCGAGCGCGCCGGGGCGTACCCGGCGCGCGGGACCACCTCCGCGAGCAGCCCCAGCCGCGTCCCGGTCCCCAGCGACTGGAAGAAGCCGAGCAGCAGGAGCAGGCCGAACCGGGCGGCCAGCGGCAGCCCCGGCAGTGCCTGGGCGGCGACGCCCGCCAGTGAGACGCACTGGAGCGCGACCAGGGTCCGGCGCGGGCGCCCCCCGTCCGCGACCGACATCAGGGTGAGCGCGCCGATCACGGTGGCGAAGGTGGCGCCGTACATGCTGACGGCCGTCAGGAAGGGGGAGCCGGTCCGCGCGTCGACGAGGGTGCCGAGGGCGAAGCCCGAGAGGGTGCTCGCGGCCACCGAAAGGGTGAGCCCGGCGTAGAGACCGGCGAACTCCCGGTTGCGGAGCAGCGCGCGGTAGCCGTGGCCGGTGCCGGACGGCCCGGCCGCCGGTGCGTCGGGGGCGGTCGAGGGCGAAGGGCCGGAGGGAGGGGGGACGTTGCCGGAAGGGGTGGCGCCGGAGGCGGAGGTGTCGGAAGGCATGAAAAAAGCCTCCGAGCGCACCCGCCGGGGGCGCCGAAGGCCAACTCCCCCATTCTAGCCCACCGTCCTTCGCCCACCGCCCTCGGGCTCGCCGCCCTCGGGCCCGCCGGGCCCCGCCGGAGACCTACCGCCCTCGGGCCCGCCGGATGCCCACCCTCCTCCGCCCACCGCCAGGTGCCCCCACAGCAGGGCGCCCACAGCCGGGTGCCCCGCCGGATGCCCACCGCCAGGCACCCACCGCCCTCGGGCCCGCCGGATGCCCCCCTTGCCGAGGCCCTGCCGCGCGCCGCGGCACGCGGGCCCGCCCCCGCCCGCCCCGGCCCGCCACGCCCCGGCGGGGGCCGCTAGCGCGGCGCGGAGCCGTCGGCCGGGAACGCCGGGCCGTGGCCGGGGACGATCACGTCGGCGGCGGCGAGGACGCGGAGCCGGGAGGCCTTCAGGACGCCGTGGTCCGGGGCCACCGGGTCCTCGACCGGGCCGTCGGGCCGCCACCACAGATCGCCGGCGAAGGCGACCACGCCCGTGTCCGTGCCGGCGAGCAGGGTGATGTCCTCGGCGCTGTGGCCGGGCGTGCGGATCAGGCGCAGGGACGGGGCGAGTTCGTGGCCCTCCGCGTCACGGTCGGTCCACTGGTCGTTCTCGTAGATCGCCTTGTGGTCGTGGACGCGGGCGCGGCCGAAGAGGCCGACGTTCATGGTGTTGTCCGGATGGTGGTGGCTGAGCACCACATCGGTGATGTCGTCGGGTCCGAGGCCCAGTTCGGCGAGCGGACCGAGGATCCGGTCGCGACCGGCCACCATGCCGGGGTCGACGATCACATGCCGGTCCCCGTCACGGACGTAGGAGACGGTGGCGGCCACCCCCGGCCCGGTGGAGAGCGTGTAACCGGTGGTCAGGATCGTGTAGGCGGCGCTGCGTCCGCGCGGTGCGTCGGTCATGGCCCCAGTCTCCGGTGGGGCGACGGGCCCGACGAGTGGCCGTGATGCCACCGATCGCAGGAATCGTGCCAACCGTGCCACACTCGCCGGATGACGCCCTTCGTCTCCGTCGCCGCGTACGCGCCGCCCGGTGTCGGCATGCTCGGGGCCGGCATCGTCTCCGAGGTCTTCGACGTGCGCGGGCAGGGCCTCCCCCGGTTCGACTTCGCGCTGTGCACCGACCGGCCCGGGCGGATCCGGAGCGACACCGGGCTGCCGCTCTTCGTGGAGCACGGCCTCGACCGGCTGGCCTCGGCCGACCTCGTGATGGCCCTGCCCTGGGCGGATTTCCGTACGCCGCCCGGCGCGGCCGTGCTCGACGCGCTGACCGCCGCGCACGAGCGGGGCGCACTGGTCGCCGCCCACTGCGTCGGCGCGTTCGCGCTCGCCGCGGCGGGGCTGCTCGACGGGCGGCGCGCCACCACCCACTGGCGGTTCGCGGGCCTGCTCGCCGACCGCCACCCGGCCGTCACCGTCGACGCCGCCGCGCTGTACGTCGACGAGGGACCGATCGCCACCGGCGCGGGGGCTGCGGCCGGCTTCGACCTCTGCCTGCACCTGCTGCGGCGGGAGCACGGGGCCGCCACGGCCAACGCGATCGCCCGGGACCTCGTGCTCCCGTCCCACCGCGACGGCGGCCAGGCCCAGTACCTGGCCGCCCCCGTCCCCGAGGACTCCCGGGACGACCGGCTCGCCGAGGTGCTCGCCTGGGCCCGCACCCGTCTCCACGAGCCGCTCGGGGTGGCGGAGATGGCCCGCCGCGCCCTGATGAGCCGCCGCTCCTTCGCCCGCCGCTTCGCCGCCTCCACCGGGACCACCCCGCACGCCTGGCTGCTCGGGCTGCGGCTCGCGCACGCGGAGGAACTCCTGGAGACCACGGACCTCCCGGTGGAGGAGATCGCCCGCCGGGCCGGCTTCGGCAGCGCGGCGGTGCTGCGCGCGCAGTTCGTACGCCGCCGGGGGGTGCCGCCGCGCACCTACCGCCGGTCCTTCACCCGCCTGCCCCCATCGCCCTGACGGACCGTCGGCGGGCCCGTGGGGCGATCCCGGCTCGACCCGCCCGGCCGCGCGGTCGGGGACCCTCCGCGTCCCGGGCGGGTCCCCGCCCCTGCCCCTGCCCGGCGGCTCCGGCACACACCGGGCGATGAGGTCAGCCGATCCCCGAGGTCCGGCGCCAGAGGTCCGCGAGGGCCCGGTCGCCCGTGACGGCCGCCGCATCGAGGGGCAGGCGGTTCCACAGCAGGAGGTAGAGGGTCTGCGCCGGGCCGCTCAGCTCGCAGTCGGCCGGGCCGTCCGCGGACCGTTCGGCGCGCGGCGGCGCGTCGGCGGACAGCCGCACGGTCCACACCGGGCCGGTGTCGGTGTCGGTGGGGCGCACGCGCAGGGTGCGCGGACGCTCGGTGCGTACGCGGCTTCTCGTGCGGGCGTGGAAGCCGGTGAGCAGTTCGTCGATGCCGTCGGCCGCGAAGGCCGCGTCCAGGGGGGTGAGTTCACCTCTGCGGGCGGACTCGGCGTCCACCCGGTGCACCGCCGTCTCGTGGGCCTGCCGCCGCGCCCAGAACGTCAGGGGCGGCGGTGCGCCGGGCAGGAAGGTCCAGCAGTCGGCCGCCGGGCCGGCCGCTTCCAGCGTCCGGAGCAGAGCCGCGTGTCCGTCCCGGAACCAGGGCCACAGGTCCGTGCCGGTGGGCACGCCCGGCGCCGGATCCTCCGGTACGGGCCCGGGCAGCGACCCGGCGACGATGCGGGCCGCCCAGCGGTGGAAGGTGCTCGTGTGCCGGACCAGGTCGCCCGTGGTCCAGCCGGGGCAGGTCGGGACGGGGGCGTGCTCACCCGCCCGCTCGGCGGCGTCCGCGAGGAGTTCGCCCTCTCGCCGCAGGGTGTCGATGTACTCGGTCGTCTCCATGCGGCGGATTCTGCACGTACGGCGCGCGAGGCGCCGGGGCGGGCCCGCCGTGACGACGCGCGCCCGGACTCCGCCGCGGGCCCGAGGCGGCCTCGGCGCGGTGCCGGAGGGCAGCACCGTGCCGCCGCACGGAAATTGATTGGACTAGACCAAGTCGCCGTGTGCACACTCGCTGCTCGACCGTGCCCGACAGGGCACGGCCCGCTCCAGGAGAGGCACACATGCCCGTCATCGAGGTGGCAGACCTCGTCAAGGAGTTCAGCCGACCCACCCGGCAGGAGGGCGCCTTCGCGGGCGTCCGTACGCTGCTGACGCGGGAGCGGACCGTCAAACGCGCGGTCGACGGCGTGAACTTCACGGTCCGGCAGGGCGAGATGGTCGGCTATCTCGGCCCCAACGGCGCGGGGAAGTCCACCACCATCAAGATGCTCACCGGCATCCTCGTGCCCACGTCCGGCACGGTCAGGGTCGCCGGCGCCACGCCCTGGCGCGACCGGTCGCGCAACGCCCGCCGGATCGGGGTGGTGTTCGGCCAGCGCAGCCAGCTCTGGTGGGACCTGCCGCTGCGCGACTCGCTCTGGCTGATCAGCCGCCTCTACGACGTGCCCCAGGACCGGTTCCGGGCGAAACAGCGGCAGTTCGGCGAGGTGCTCGACCTCGGTCCGTTCCTCGACACCCCCGTGCGCCAGCTCTCCCTCGGCCAGCGGATGCGCGGCGACCTCGCCGCCGCGATGCTCTACGACCCGGACATCCTCTACCTGGACGAGCCGACCGTCGGGCTCGACGTCGTCGCCAAGGAGCGGATACGCGCCTTCGTCGGTGAGCTGAACCGCGCGTCGGGCACCACGGTCGTCCTCACCACCCACGACCTCGACGACGTCGAGGAACTCTGCGACCGCATCATCCTCATCGACCACGGCAAGGTCGCCTACGACGGCGCGGTGGACGAGCTGAAGGCCCGCTACGCCCCGCACCGCGAACTCGTGGTGCAGACCGACGGGCTGGAGAGCGTCGAGGGCGCGGAGGTCGTCCGCCGGGAGGGCGGCAAGGTGTGGCTGCGCTTCGACCCCGTCCGCACACCGCCCGCCGAGCTGGTGGCCGCGGTGCTGGCGCAGCACCGGGTGACCGATCTGTCGATCGTGGAACCCGAGCTGGAGAGCGTCATCCACCGGATCTACGCGGACCGCGGATGACCGCGCCGACGGCCCCCGCCGCCGTGCGGCAGCCGCCCCGCACCTGGCTGAGGGCCCATCTCGCCTGCGCCCGGATGGAGTTCCGCGCCGCCCTCACCTACCGCACGGCCTATCTGTCGTCGTTCGCGATGATGCTCCTCCAGATCTGGCTGCTGACGGTCGTCTGGAGGGCCTTCTACGACGGGCGGGCGGAGGTGGACGGGCTCGGCCTCGCCACCATGACGGCGTACGCGACGCTGACGACGCTCCAGTACCAGCTCGTCAGCCCGTGGCGGTCCTCGCCCATCGACCAGCGGGTGCGGGAGGGCAAGGTCGCCGTGGACCTGCTGCGGCCCGTCGGCTTCCCCGGGCAGATGCTCGCCGGCCAGCTCGGATGGGCGTCGGCCGCCGTCCCGGTCCTGGTGGTGGCACTGCCGTTCGCGCTGCTGATCGGCGCGGGCCGGGCGCCCGCGTCGGCGGCCGCGGGGTTCGCCTACCCCGTGGCGCTGGCCGGCGCGCTGCTCGTGAACCAGCTGCTCGGGCTGCTGCTCGGCATGGTCTCCTTCTGGACCCTGGAGGTGAGCGGCGCCCTCATGGCCTACCGCTTCGTCGCACAGTTCTTCTCCGGGGCGCTGGTCCCGCTGTGGTTCATGCCGGGACCGGTCAGGGCGGCCGCGGAATGGCTGCCCTTCCAGGCCACCGCGTACACCCCGGCGGCCGTCTACCTGGGCGAGATCGAGGGCGCCGGCATCGCGGCCGCCCTCGGTGTGCAGCTCGCCTGGATCGCCGCCCTCGGCGCGCTGGCCGCGTTCGTCTGGTCGCGCGCCCGGCGCCGTGTCATGTCGCAGGGGGGATGAGGACGATGCGAGGTGCGCGTGTCTATCTGCTGCTGGCCGGTGCGGCGTTCCGCGCCGAGTTCCAGTACCGGGGGAACCTGTTCGTCAACATCATCGGCGGCCTGTTCTACCAGGGCGTCGGGCTGGCCTTCATCTGGGCGGTGCTGGACCGCTTCGGGCAGGTCGGCGGCTGGGGGCTGGGGGAGATCGCGTTCCTCTACGGGATGCGGCTCACCGCCCACGGGCTGTGGCTGCTCCCCGGCCACCAGCTGGTCCACGTCGACGAGGTCGTCATCGAGGGCGAGTACGACCGCTATCTGGTGCGCCCGGTGTCCCCGCTGGTCCAGCTCCTCACCCGCAGGGTCCGGCTGAGCTCGCTCGGCGACCTGGCGGGCGGAGTGGCCCTGCTGTCCGTCGCCTCGGCCTCCGCGCCGGTCGACTGGTCGCCGGGGGCCGTGTGCTTCCTGCTGCTCGCGGTGGTGGGCGGTGCGCTGGTCGAAGGCTCCCTGCAACTGGCGGCCTCCGCGCTGGTGTTCAGGATGAAGCGGGTCTCCCCCGTCAAATTCGCCATCGACATGATCTTCAGCGACTTCGGCAACTACCCGCTGAAGATCTTCGGCCCGGTGGCCGGCTTCGGGCTGACCTTCGTCTTCCCGCTGGCCTTCGTCGCCTATCTGCCCGCGACCGTGCTGATGGACCGGGAGGAGGAACTCGCCGTGCCCCAGTGGCTCGCCTGGGGCGCCCCGGGCATCGGCGTGGTGCTGATGTACGCCGCGTACCGCTTCTGGGAGCGGCAGTCCCGCCACTACGAGAGCAGCGGGCACTGAGCGGGCCGGCGGGCCCCGGGACGGCCGGCGCGCACGGAGCGCGCCGCCCGGTCCCGGGGCCTCCTCACCCGGCGATGACTCCCCCGGGCGTCACACCGCGGCGGGCTCCCGGCGCAGGGTGCGGCCCGGGCGGGCGCCGGTGGTGTGCCCGTCGCGCAGGACGCACGTCCCGGACACGAACACGTCGCGCACACCGACGGCGTACTGCCACGGGTCCGCGAAGGTCGCCCGGTCGGCCACGGCCTCCGGGTCGAGCACGACGAGGTCGGCGATCTGCCCGGCGGCCAGCGTGCCGCGCCCGGGCAGCGGCAGGCGGGACGCCGGCAGGGACGTCATCTTGCGTATGGCGTCGGCGAGTTCGAGGACCCGCTGCTCGCGGACGTAGTGCCCGACCACCCGGGCGAAGGTGCCGAAGTTGCGCGGGTGGGGGTGTCCCTCGCCCGGTGCGTTGAGCACCCAGCCGTCGCTCGCCACCGCGCTGCCGGGGTGGCGCAGCACGGTGTCGACGTCGTCCTCCGCCATCGCGTGGTTGACGATCATGACCTCGCCGCGGTGGGCGGCGAGGACCTCCAGCACCGCCTCGGCCGGCTCGACGCCCTCGTCGCGGGCGATGTCGGCGATGCTGTCGCCGATGCGGTCGCTGTAGCGCCCCGGCCCGGTCATGGCCAGGACGACGCCCTCGGGGAGGAAGGTGCGGCCCACGGCCGGACGCAGATCGTCGAGGACCCGGGCGCGGGTGCCGGGGTCGGCGAGGCGATCGACGAGCGCGTCCGTGCCGCCGTCCATCGCCCAGTCGGGCAGCCGGGAGGTGAGCCGGGTCGAGGACGCGGTGTACGGGTAGACGTCGCAGGCCACGTCGAGGCCCTCGGCGGCGGCCGCGTCGATCAGGGCGAGCGCGGTGCGGACCTTGCCGTGGTTGGCCGGGCCCATCGCCTTGAGGTGCGAGATCTGGAGCCGGACGCCGGAGGCCCTCGCCACCTCCAGGGCCTCCTCGACGGCCTCGGTGACCTTGTCGCCCTCGTCGCGCATGTGGGTGGCGTAGAGCAGTCCGCGGCGGGCGGCCTCGGCGGCGAGGGCGGTGATCTCGTCGGTGCCGGCGAAGGAGCCGGGGGCGTAGATCAGGCCGGTCGACATGCCGAACGCGCCCTGCTCCGCCGCGGTCGCCAGCAGGGCCCGCATGGCGTCGAGTTCGGCGGGGCCGGCCGGAGTCCTGGCCGCGCCCGTCACCGCCGTCCGCAGGGCGCCGTGCCCGACGAGGGGGGCGATGTTGACGGCGGGACGGGCGGCGTCCACAGCCGCCGCGAAGGCGTCGAGGTCCGCCCATCCGCCGCCGCCCAGGGTGCCCGGCGCGGGGTCGGCCGGGGCCTCGGCGGCGGGGTTCGGGAAGGGGGAGAGCCCGCAGTTGCCGGTGACGAGCGTGGTCACCCCCTGCCGCAGGCACGCCTCGGCGTCGGGCATCGCGAGGACGGAGAAGTCCGCGTGGGAGTGCAGGTCGACGAAGCCCGGGGTGACGGCGAGGCCGGTCGCGTCCAGGGTGGTGACGGCGCGTGCGTCCGGCTCCGGGTCGCCCACCCGGACGACGCGGTCGCCGCGCACGGCGACGTCCGCGCGGCGCGGCGCGGCACCGGTCCCGTCGATCACGGTGCCGCCGGTGATCAGCAGGTCGTACGGGACGGTCGCGAAGTCCGGGCCGGTCACGGTGTCCGGGGCGGTCGCGGTGTCCGGGGCGGCGGTCTGGTCGGGCATGGCGGGCTCATTTCCGGGTGGTGCGGGCGGAGTCGAGGGGGTGGCGGGCACGAGCGGGGTGCCGGGGCGGCGGCTCACAGGATGAAGACGAGCAGCACGGTGTACAGGGCGCACGCCGGGATCAGCAGGGCCCATCCGGTGCCCAGCAGATAGGGCAGCCGGTCGGCCCGGGCCAGCCCCATGGTGCCGACCATGTTGGCGTTGGGCAGCGGCCCGTAGGTGTCCGCCTTGGACGCCCACAGCAGCACGACGACCCAGGCGGCCGGTCCGATGCCGAGTTCGGTGCCCAGCGGCCCGAACACCTCGCCGATCAGGATCACCTGGGCGGCCGTGGCGCCGGGGACGCCGACCCAGCCGAGGGCCGCCACGGCGAGCGCGAACGGCAGGGCGGACATGTGCCGCAGCTCCGGTCCGAAGGTGTCGAGGACGACGTCGTACGGCTTGGCCAGGTCGATGAAGCCGAACAGCGCGGCCAGCATCCAGAACAGGGCCAGCATGGGGAGCATGCGGCGCGCCCCGGTCAGGAAGGCCCTGACGGCGCGGCCCGGCGGGAGTCCGGCCGCCGCCACGGTCACCGCGGACAGCAGGGGCAGGGCGATCAGCGGGAACGTCGTGCCGGCCCTGGTCACGGTGGCGTAGCCGACGGTGATCACGAGGGTGAGCGCGAACGCCCAGGTCGCGCGGCGGGCGCGGTCGGGCCGCCCGGCGGCGTCCGACGGCTCCTCGGCGGCCTCCTCGGGCCGGTAGAAGTCCTGCTGCGCGGCGCTGCGCCGCTGGACCCAGGGCACCACCACCGCGGCGAGCAGCAGCGACAGCACCGCGAGCGGGCCCGCGCCCACGGCGACGTAGAGCAGGTAGCCGGCGTCGGCGGTGTCCATGATGGCGATGTTGGAGCCGGCGAAGGGGGCGAGGGCGAGGCCGGCGCAGCCGCCGAGGAACATGGTCGCCGCGGTCGCGGACCGCGTGAACCCGGTCCGGGCGGCCACCGGGACGAGCAGCGGTCCGGCGATGGCGAGGGCTCCGGCGAGGGTGCCCAGGCTCGCGACCAGCACCAGGCAGGCGAGCATCATGCCGTACATCAGGACCGTCCGGCCGCGGCCGTCGGTGAGCCGCAGGATGGAGCGGACGAGGGTGTCGGCGACTCCCGTGACCCGCAGCACCTCCCCGGTCGCCGCGCCGAAGACGATGATCAGGCCGATGACGGTGACCGGGTCGGTGACGGATCCGCCGAGCACGTCGGCGGCCTTCCCGGGCGCGGGCAGCACCACCAGGGCGGCGCTCACCAGCGCGAGCGCGGTGACGGTGACGAGCGAGGTGCCGGTCAGCGCGAGCACGGCGTAGAGGGCGATCGGCAACAGCCCCCAGGCGGTGGGGCCTTCGGTGGTGAGGCCGACGGCCAGGCTGAGCAGCAGGGCGGCGGCCGCCGCGCTCCGGGTGAGGAGGAGCCGGCGGCGGGCGGGGGCCGGCGGCGGGCCGCCGTCGGTGGCGGCCGTGGGAACGGCGGACTGAGGCATGGCGGATCCTCGGGGATGGGCGGGCAAGGGGGTCGGGGGCCGGGGGGCACCCGGTGACACGACCGGGTCGGCGGCGTGCCCCGGCACGGGGATTCGGCGCGGGGTGTGCAGGGGGTCGGTGTGCCCCGGCACGGGGTTCAACGGAAGGAGCGCAGGGCGTCGGTGTGGCCCCCGAAGGGTGCAACGCCGGGCACGCAGGGCGTCAACGCGCCCCGGCACGGGGGTTCAGCGCAGGGTGTGCAGGGCGTCGGCGTGCCGCGCCCCGCTCTCCGCCGCGATCTCGTCGAGGGTCTGGGCGTCCCGGACGGGTGCGCAGCGCACCTGCCCGCCGTCGAGGACGTAGCCGTGCACGGCGGGCCGGGGCAGGCTGTTGTACGCCCACGGAGTGGAGAAGTAGTAGGCGCCCGTGTCGTAGAGCACCACGTGGTCGCCCTCGGTGAGCGCGGGCAGCGGGCGTGCCTCGGCGACGACGTCACCGGCGAAGCAGCAGGGCCCGGCGACGTCCTGCACGACGTCGGGGCCGGTCTTCGGGTGTCCCTGCGCGTCGAAGGCGCCGACGCGCAGCGGCCAGGCGCCGGGCATCAGCACGGTGCGGGTCGCGGTCTGCGCCCCGGCGTGGGTCACGGCGATCCGCCGGCCCCCGGCCTCCTTGGCGTACTCGACACGGGCCGCGATGAACCCGTTCTTGGCCAGCAGCGACCGGCCGAACTCGGTCACCAGGCCGTAGCGTCCGTCGAACAGGCCCGGCACCGCGGCCCGCAGGGCGGCCGTGTAGTCGTCGAACGTGGGGCGGACGGTGTCGTCGGCGAAGTTGACCGGCAGGCCGCCCCCGATGTCGAGGCCGGTGATCTGACGCCTGCCGAGCCGTTCGTTGATCTCCTCTGCGAGGCGGTACGTCTCGGCGACGCCCTCCGCGATGAGCTCCAGCGGGCAGCCCTGCGAGCCGACATGGGCGTGCAGCCGGGTCAGCCAGGGCCGCCGCGCGAACGCGCGGTGCACGGCCTCGCGGGCGCCCTCGTCGCGCAGTGCCACCCCGAACTTGGAGGTGGCCGTCGCGGTGCTCATGGCGCCGATCGACCCGCCGCCCACCTGCGGGTTGACGCGCAGTCCGACGACGGAGGCGCAGCCGTCCGGGCGGAGGGCGTCGATGCGGTCGAGTTCGTCGAGGTTGTCGGCGTTCAGGGCGACGCCGAGGGCGAGCGCCTCGGCGATCTCCTCGCGGGTCTTGGCGGGCGAGTCGAGGACGATGCGCGAGGGGTCGCAGCCGGCGTCCAGCGCGAGGCGCAGCTCACCGGGGCTGGCCACCTCGCAGCCCATGCCCAGGCCGGTGAGCAGCCGCAGCACCGGCACGAGGGAGGACGCCTTCACGGCGAAGGTGTGCAGGACGTCGGGGACGGGGGCGAACGCGGTGTGCAGGGCCCTGACCGTCTCCCGGACGCCGTCGGTGTCGAGGAAGCCGGCGACGGGCTCCCGGGCGGTGAGCAGCCCCTCGTCGAGGGCGTGGCGCAGGACCAGGCCCGCGCGCCCGGCGGCGGTGGACGTGCCGACCGCGGGCTGGGCGGTCGGGGTCGGAGTCGGGTCAGCGGGGACCCCGGGGTGCGGAGAGTGCGAAGTCACGGGCCGGCTTTCGTCGCGGATCGGATGGCACGAGGGTGCTCCGCGGGCGTCGCCGCCGTCTTCGTGGCGCGGGACAAAGGAAGCGCGATTGCTTGTCCGCCCGGCACAAGACCGTGCCGTACGGGGTCAAATCCCCTCACCCGTGGGGCGGTCGCCGCCGGTGGCGAGGCGTACCGCCAGGGTGACCAGCAGCCGGGTGTCGGGGTCGTCGAGGTCGATGCCGAAGCGCTCCCGTACACGGCGCAGCCGGTACCGCAGGGTGTTGGGGTGCAGGACGAGGCTCTGCGCGGCCCGCGGGACGTCACCGGCCGCGTCGAGGTAGGCGGTGAGCGAGCGGACGAGTTCGCCGCCCGCCGCGAGGTCGGCCAGCACCATGTCGTGGACGGGGCCGCCCTGGGTCTCCCACAGCGGGCGGACGGCGTCGAGCACCCGGAGCACGGCCACGGTCTGCGCCACCTCCCCGGGCCCGGCGTGCCGCACGGGCCGCTCCCGCCGCTCCGGCGCCCCGGCCCCGGCGGTGCGGCCGGGTGCGGCCCCGCGGGCCGCGCGCTCCCGCAGGGCGCGGACGACCAGCACGGCCTCCGCGCGGGAGTCCGCCGCTTCGAGCGGTGAGCCCACCAGCCGGCCGGCCCCGATCCAGACCGCGGGGGCGTCCGGCATGGCGGCGGCCAGCGAGTCGAGCTCCCTGGCGAGCGCCAGGGCCTCCCGCTCGTCGCCGTCCGGCACCGGGAGCAGCACGGTGAGCCGGTGGCTCTCGCGGAGCACGCGCACGGCGGACCGGTGGGCGGACGCCTGGAGCGCGAGTGCCTGGAGGCTGCGCTCGGGCACCGGGGCGGTGGTGAGGTCGCGTTCGGCGACGAGGACGACGCAGGGCAGTTCCGGGGCGAGCCCGAGCGACCAGATGTGGGCACGGCGGTCCCCCTCGCCGCGCAGCAGTTCCCGCAGCGCGTGCTCCTCGCGGCGCCGGTTGCTGCTCACCCGCAGACGGTGCTGGAGCAGGTACGGCACGGCGACCTCGGCGGCGCGGCGCAGGGCCTCGCGGGCGTCCGGCGAGAAGCTGCGGCCGTCGGCGGCCGCCCAGATGGAGCCGAGGATCTCGCCGCCGCTGCGGATCGCGACGACCAGGCGTTCCGGATCGGTGCCGTCCGCGGCCCGGTGGATCACGTCGCGTGAGGTCCACAGGGCCTTCAGCAGTCCGCTGCGCCGCAGTTCCGCGACCCGCCAGTCCGGCACCTTGCCGCCGAGGATGGTGGACTGCCGCACCGGGTCGGCCTCGGGGCTGGTCGCGGAGTGGGCGAGGACCCGGAAGCGGGTGTCCTCGACGGTGATCGAGGCCTGGCAGTAGCGGGCGACGACCGAGGCGAGGACGGCGAGACCGCCGCCCGCGATGTCCCCCGCGAGACGGTCCCCGGTGCCCACGGCGGCGAACGCGAACGCCGCGCGCAGCATCTCGACGGTGTCGGCCCAGTCCGCCCAGCCGCCCCGGGCCAGCAGCGCCACACCCGTCTCCCGCGCCGCCGCGACCACCTCGGCGGCCGGGTCCCCGTCCCCGCGCCCGCGGACCACGACCGCACCGGCACCCCGCCGCGCCGCCTCCCGCACGGCCTCGGCCGCGCCCGCACCGGCCTCCGCGGAGACGCCCGTCACCAGCACGATCCGCCCCGCGTACGGGCGGCCGCCGTCCTCGTCCCCGATGATCACGCCGACCAGCTCGGCGTCCTGCCCGCGCGGGGCGAGCACCAGCCGCAGGATCCCGTCCTCGTCGTACGCGAGCAACTGCCGCAGCGTGACCACATCCTGCGGAGCGCTCGCCTCCGCCCCCTCGCCGATCATGCGGGGACGGCACGGCGGGCGGTGGGTGCGTTCATGCCGCCAGCATAGAAACCCAGCTCGGGGGACCGCCGTCACGGGCCGCGCGGCGCGGCGGGGACCGCCCGCAGCCCTCCTGCTCCCCCTCCTACTCGCCCGCGTACGGCACCCGCCTGCGGCCCGGTCCCGTGGGGTGGGTGCCGGTGACGCCCATGACGATCGAGTAGAGGCTGGTCTCGGCGGTGACGAAGAGGCGGTTGCGCTTGACGCCGCCCCAGGTGATGTTGGCGACGCGCTCGGGGATGTCCAGCCGGCCGATGAGCGTGCCGTCGGGGTCGTAGCAGTGGACGCCGTCGTCCATGGCGGCCACCCAGAGCCGGCCCTCGTCGTCGAAGCGGAGGTTGTCGAAGCGGGCCCCTTCCCGGCTGGTGGCGTCGGCGAAGACCTCGCCGTCCGAGATGGTGCCCTCGTCGTGGACGTCGAAGACGCGGATCACGTTCGCCCTCGTGTCGGAGACGAGCAGCCGCTTCTCGTCGGGCGAGAAGACCAGGCCGTTCGGTGCGCCGAAGCAGTCGGCGACCAGGCGCACGTCACCGGTGGCGGGGTCGGTCCGGTAGACGTTGCCGGCCCCGATCTCGCTCTCGGCACGGTGGCCCTCGTAGTCGCTGGTGATGCCGAAGTCGGGGTCGGAGAACCAGATGGAGCCGTCGGACCGCACGGTGGCGTCGTTGGGGCTGTTCAGCCGCCTGCCCTGCCAGCGGTCGGCCAGCACCGTCAGCGAGCCGTCGTGCTCGGTGCGGGTGACCCGGCGGTTGCCCTGCTCGCAGGTGATCAGCCGGCCCTCCCGGTCGAGGGTGTTGCCGTTGGTGTGGCCGGCGTCGCGCCGGAAGACGGAGACGGCTCCGGTCTCCTCGTCCCAGCGCAGCATCCGGTCGTTGGGGATGTCGCTCCAGACGACCTGCCGCCAGGCGGGGACGTAGACCGGCCCCTCGGCCCAGCGGCAGCCGGTGAACAGGACCTCGGCCGCGTCGTCGCCGTTCATGCACCTGCCGGTGCGGAAGCGGTCGTCGAACTTCTCGTACAGTGCGTGCCGTTCACGGGCCATGCCGGTCTCCCCATCCGAGCGTCACCGAATCACCTTCGGTACGGATCGAAGATTGCGAGATGAGATATGGTCGACGCAAGTCATTACCGAACGGAGAGTCGTGGATCACATCGACCGCACCTTGCTGGCGCAGCTTCAGGAGGACGCCACCCTGTCGTACGCGGCGCTCGGCGAGGCGGTGGGCCTGTCCGCCGGGGCGGCCCACGAGCGGGTCCGGAAGATGCGTGAACGCGGGGCGATCCGGCGCACCACCGTCGACGTGGACCCGGCGGCGGTGGGCAGCGGCGTCCTGGCCTACGTCATGGTCGACTCCACCGCGTGGATGGGCGATTCGGCGGCCGGCTTCGCCGCCCTCCCCGAGATCCTGGAGGCGCATGTCATCGCGGGCAGCGCCTCCGTCCTGGTCAAGGTCAGGACGGCGACGACCGAGCAGCTCCAGGACGTGCTGCGCCGGATCTACGCGATCGAGGGGGTCAGCGGGACGCAGGCGACGGTGGTGCTGGAGACCTTCTTCGAACGGCCCGTCTCACCACTGGAGCCGGGCGGGGCCTGACGCGGCCACCCCCGGGTGCTCCCGGTGCGCCGCTCCCCACGCCGGGCACGAGGGCGGCCAGATCGGTCATGCAGGGCCCGAAGAGAGCGTTCTCGACGTCCAGCGGCCCGGGGAGCACGAACGGGGTGGCCTCCGCGCGCCGGGTGATCGCCTCGGCCGCCGCCCGGTGCAGCCGCACCCGCCCCGCCGGCAGGGCCGGGCGGGGTGCGGGCGGCGTCGCGCCGGACGGGGCCGGGGGCGACCGGGCCCCGGGCCGTCGCGCGGCGGGCTACGGCTTGCGGGCCACCGCGCCGTAGAGGGAGATCACCGCGTCGGGGGCGACGGTCTCGTTGACGCCGAGTTCCGGGTGCCACTCGGTCAGGGTGACGACTCCCGGCTCGACGACCTCCAGCCCGTCGAAGAACCGCGCCACCTCGGCGTGCGTCCTCGGGGCGAGGGTGACGCCCGACGCGGCGTACATCTGGACACCGCGCATCACCGCCGCCGGGTCGAGGTCGGCCGTGAGCTGGGACAGCACCAGGTAGCTGCCCGGGGGCAGCGCGTCCACGAGGGCGGACACCAGCTCGTAGGGGCGGTCGTCGTCGCCGAGGAAGTGGGTGAGCGCGACCAGGGAGAGCGCGAGCGGCCGGTCGAAGTCGACCGTCTTGCGGGCCTGTTCGAGGATGCGGGCCGGGTCGCGCACATCGGCCTGGACGTAGTCGGTGGCGCCTTCCGGTGTGCTGCGCAGCAGCGCCTCGGCGTGGGTGAGCACGATCGGGTCGTTGTCGGTGTACACGACCCGGGCCTCGGGGGCGACGGACTGGGCGATCTGGTGCAGGTTGGGCTCGGTGGGTATGCCCGTGCCGATGTCCAGGTACTGCCGGACGCCCGCCTCGCGGGCGAGCCAGCGGGTGACGCGCTGCATGAACCAGCGGTTGGTCCGGGCGACGTGCTGTGCGGTGCCGTCGAGGCTCATGATCTGCCGCGCGAGCGCCTCGTCGACCGGATAGTTGTCCTTGCCGCCGAGGTACCAGTCGTACACCCGCGCCGGGTGGGGCTTGCTGGTGTCGATCCGTCCCGACGCGGCTAACGCGTCGCGCGGGGCCTCGGTCCCGGTCATGGTTCACGCTCCTCGTGTGCGACGGCACGACACCGTCGCGTCGGCCGGGCATGATCCTCGCAGCAGGCGGCTCGACGGGCAACCAACGGGCCCACCGCGTGCGGAGGTCGGCCGTCTCACCGCGAGGGCGTCACCAGGCCCCACTCGTAGGCGGTGATGACGAGGTGGACGCGGTCACGGGCGGAGAGCTTGGTGAACAGGCGGCCCACATGGGCCTTGGCGGTGGCCGGGCTGATGAACAGGGCCGCCGCGATCTCGGCGTTGGACAGGCCGCGGCCGACGAGCGTGAGCACCTCGCGTTCCCGCTCGGTGATCCCCTCGCCGCCGCCCGCGCCGCTCCCGGCCCGCGGTCCCTCGGGGCGGGCGGCGAACTCCGCGATCAGGCGGCGGGTCACGGCGGGCGCGATCAGGCCGTCCCCGGCGGCGACCACCCGGATCGCGGTCAGGATGGCGTCCAGGTCCATGTCCTTGACGAGGAATCCGGCGGCTCCGGCGCGCAGGGAGCCGTAGACGTACTCGTCGTCGTCGAAGGTGGTCAGGACGAGGACGCGCGCGCCACCGGGGCCGCCGGTGATGCGCCGGGTGGCCTCGATGCCGTCCGTGCCGGGCATCCGGATGTCCATCACCACCACGTCCGGGCGTACTTCGGCCGCCAGCCGGACCGCCTCGTCGCCGTCGCCGGCCTCCCCCACGCACACCAGGTCGCCGGTGGTGTCGACGAGGACCCGCAGTCCGGCGCGGACCAGCGGCTGGTCGTCGACGAGGAGCACGCGCACCCCGGGCGCCGCGGTCATCGGGCGCCCTCCGGCAGCGGCAGCCAGGCGGCGACCCGGAAGCCGCCCTCGGGGCGGGGGCCGGCCGTCAGCCGGCCGTCCAGCAGGGCGGCGCGCTCGCGCATGCCGGTGATCCCGTACCCGCTCCCCGCCGGGAGCGCCTCCCGCCTGCCGTCGGGACCCCGCGTGCCGTGCGGGCCGGTCCGGGCGGGGGCGTCCGGGCGGCCGGGCGCGTCCCGGGGGCCGTCGTCGGTGATCTCCACCGCCAGGCGGTCCGTTCCGTAGTCGACGACGAGGTCGCACCGCCGGGTGCCCGCGTGGCGGACCACGTTGGTGACGGCCTCCTGCACGATGCGGTAGGCGGAGAGCTCCACGTCGGGCGGCAGGGCGCGCCGCTCCCCGCGCCAGCGGACGGCGACCTCCAGGCCCGCCTCCCGGAAGCCGGCGAGCAGCCGTTCGAGGTCGCCCAGCCCCGGCGCCGGGTCCCGGGGGCTCTCGTCCGGGTCGGCCCGCCGCAGACCGCCGAGCATGCGCCGCAGCCCGGCGAGGGTCTCGCGCGAGGTGGACTCGATGGCGGCGAGCGCGTCCCGGGCGGCGGCGGGCCGGGTGTCGACGACCCGGCGGCCGACGCCCGCCTGGATGGCGATCACACCGATGCTGTGCGCGACCATGTCGTGCAACTCCCTCGCGATGCGCAGACGTTCCTCGGTGACGGCCTGCCGCGCGGCCTGCTCGCCGACCGTGCGGGCGTGCTCGCGCCGTTCGCGGATCATCAGGCCGGCCAGCCAGGCGATGGCCACGGCGAGGACGAACATCAGCACGGCGGAGACGAACCGGTCCGACCCGGACCGGTGGTAACTCGCCGCCCCCACCTGGACGGTGAGGGCCGCGCACGCGGCGGCCACCACCGTCCGCGCCCTCCGCGTGGCGGCGAGGTACACGAGCGCTGCGTCGATCACCACCGCCTGGAGCGCGGCGATCTGCCAGGCGTTGCCCTCCGCTCCGAGCTGCCGGGCCCCGGGCGGGCCCGTGTGCCCGGGCCCGGTGTGTCCGGGGCCGGCGTACCCGGGGTCCGCGAATCCGGCCCCCGCGGCGAGCACCGACGCCGCGGTCACCGTGGCCGCGAAGGTGCCCGCGAGCACCAGGGCCAGTGTCACCAGCGGCCGTCGGCGCAGCAGGGCGACCGGCAGCACCGCGAGGAGGGCGGGCAGCGCGAGCCGCGTGCCGGTCGGCTCGCCCTCGTTCAGCACGGCGGTGTGGAGCAGTACGGGGTAGGCGAGGGCGGCGCACCAGGCCGCCACGGTCCGGGCGGCACCGGGAAGCCTGCGGGGCGGCCGGGCCGGGGTGCTCTCGGTGCCGGCCCCGCCGTGGCGGGCGCCCACGGCACCGCCGTCCTCGTCCGAACGCGTCGCCGCCGCACCCGGGCGGGCCGGGCGGACAGCGGATACGGGTACCCGGCGCCACCAGGCCCTCACGGTCCGGCGACCCGGCTGCGGGGCGGTCATGGGGCGATCCTAGGGAGCCCGGGGCCGGCGGACATCGGCCCGGGGGCGTACACCCCGGGGCCACCTCGCCCGGCGGCGCCGTGACCGGCGGGCCGATGCGCGGCGGTCCGCGCCACCGGCACGGTGGGCGGTGTGATCGACATCCACGAACTGACCAAGAGATATGGGGCGAAGACCGCCGTGAACGGTCTGAGCCTCACGGTCCGCCCGGGCCGGGTCACCGGCTTCCTGGGCCCCAACGGCGCCGGAAAGTCCACCACCCTGCGCCTGATCCTCGGCCTGCACACCCCCTCCGCCGGGACGGTCACCGTCGACGGCCGGCCGTTCCGCGACCGCCCCCGGGGGCTGCGCCACGTGGGCGCGCTGCTGGACGCCCACGACGTGCACGGCGGGCGCAGCGCCCGGGCCCATCTGTCGGCCCTGGCGCACGGCAACGGGCTCGGCGGCCGCCGGGTCGCCCAGGTGCTGGAGGAGGTCGGGCTGACCGACGCGGCCCGCCGGCGGATCGGCGGCTTCTCGCTCGGGATGAAGCAGCGGCTCGGCATCGCCGCGGCCCTGCTCGGCGACCCGCCCGTGCTGCTCTTCGACGAGCCGCTGAACGGCCTCGACCCGGAGGGCGTGCTCTGGGTGCGCGGCCTCTTCGCCCGGCTGGCGGCCGAGGGCCGCACGGTGCTGGTGTCGAGCCATCTGATGCGCGAGATGGAGCACACGGCCGAGGAACTGGTCGTCATCGGCCGGGGCGAACTCATCGCGGCGGAGAGCCTGGCGGCCTTCTCGGCGCGGGGCACCCGGCGGACGGTGACCGTCCGGACGCCCGACACCGCCGCGCTGGCCGCCGTGCTGACGGCGGAGGGCGGAGAGCTGCGCACCGAGGCGGACGGCTCCTGCACGGTGACCGGCCTGGCCGCGGACCGGGTCGGCGCGCTCGCCCACCGGCACCGGCTGATGCTGCACGAACTGACCCCGCAGGCCTCCTCCTTGGAGGAGGCGTTCATGGAACTGACCGCCGACAGCGTCGAATACGGCTCGGGAGACCGACGATGAGCGCACCCGCCACGGGCCGGGCCCCGGCCGCCCGCCCCCGCCCGGACACCCCGCCCACCGCGGAACCCCGGGCGCGCTTCCGTCATCTGCTGGCCGCCGAGTGGATCGCCCTGTGGTCGCTGCGTTCGACCCACTGGGTGCTGTGGGCCGGTGCGGCACTGGTCAGCGGGATCAACGTGAACTCGGCCCTTTCGAACGCGCGTTGGCTGGCCGACATGCCCGAGCCGCCGCCGGGCCTGGAGCAGGGGGCACGGCCGGAGTTCCTCTTCGACCCGCTGACGAGCGCGTTCACCACCCCGGCGTGGCAGATCCTGATGGTGATCGCGGGCAGCCTCGGCGCGATGGCCGTCTTCGGCGAATACACCACCGGCCAGATCCGCACCACCTTCGCCGCGGTCCCGGACCGGCGGGCGGTGGTCGCGGCCAAGGCGTCGGTCCTGGCGGCCGTGACGCTGGCGCTCGGCACGGTGGTGACGGCCGTCTCGTTCGGGGTCACCCAGTGGATCCTGCGGGACCACGACGGACTGTCCGTCACCTCGCCGGGCGCCCTGCGCGCGGTCGCCGCGTCGGCCCTGCTGGCCCCGCTGTGCGCGCTGGTGGGCCTGGCGCTGGGCGCCGTGATCCGTCACGCGGCGGGCTCGGTCGCGGCGGTGGTCGGTGTGCTGGTGCTGCTGCCGACGCTGTTCCTCGGCGAGACGTACCGGTGGGTCAAGGAGATCGGCAACGCGATGCCGTTCAACGCGTGGAACGCCCTGGTGGAGAACCCGGCCCGGGACCACGCCCCGCAGAAGTACCCGGTGTCGCTCACCGAGGCGTGGACGGTCTTCGGGGTGTGGGCGCTGGTGGCCGTGGCGGTGGCGGTGGTCATGACGGACCGCCGGGACGTGTAGCGGGCCACGGCGGTGCGACGCTCCCGGCCGGGGTGCCCGTTCGCCGGGGGCGCGCCGGCCGGGCGGCCCGTCGGCGCGTGGGCCTCGTCCGGGCGGCCCGTGGGCGCGTGGGCCCTCGTCCGGGCGGCCCGTCGAAGCGTCAGCCCTCGTCCGGGCGGCCGGCCGGCCTGTCGCCCCCGGCCTGCCGGCCCGCACCGGCCCCCTCGTCCGGTCAACCGGTCGGCGATCCGGCCACGCTCCCCGTCGCGTCCGCCGCCCCGCTCACCGCCCCGTCCACCGCCCCGGCCGGTAGCTCCACGACCACCTCGTCGCCCTCGGACGCGGCCGTGGGGCGGAAGCCCAGGGACGTGTAGAGCTTCCCGGCGGCCGTGTTGCCGGGCTCGTACGACAGGCGCAGCACGTGGCAGTCCTCGCGTCCGGCCAGCCAGGCCATCAGCGTCCGCACGGCCGCCCGCCCGACGCCCGCGCCCTGCTCGGGGCCGTCGATCAGCATGCCGCCGATCCAGTGGGAGCCGTCGTCCTCGTCGCGCGCCCACATCACATGGCCGACCACCGTGCCGCCGGCGGTCACGGCGAGCGAGTGCCACACGCCCTCGCGCGACGACAACAGCAGATAGCGGGCCGCGAGCGCGGGCGCGAACGCGCGCTGCTCGTCGAGCGGGGCCACGTCGGCGACGGCCCGCCAGTTCTCGTCGTCCACCTCGCACAGGGCGATGTGCCGCCCGGCCCGGTCCGTAAGTCCTGCACTGATCATCGGCGCAGACTACGCAGCGGCGGCCGTGACGCGCAGTCGATTTCGACGAGGCCGCCCGTCCCGTCGGCGGCGTCCGCCCCTCTCGGCGACGCCGCCTGGCCGTGCCGCCCCGATTGCCCGCTCCCGCACCGGAGCAGCCCCTCCGACCTGCGCCGATCGTGATCCGTTCGTGCTGGCCGAGCTCTCGGGCGCCGTGCACGATATCCCCATCGTGCATGCACAAAGGGTGGGGAACGCGAAGACCGCAGGTCGTAGAAGAGCCGTGCTGGCACTCCTGCCGGTGCTCCTGGGCACCGCCGCGTGCGGCTCGGGCACCGAGGAGGCGCCGGGCGAGGCCGTGTACGGAGTGCCGCTCGCCCAGCAGTTCCACGCGGCGACGGCGGCCACCCGGGAGGCGGGCACCTCGCGCTTCCTGGCGACGCTGACCTACGCGACGTCCGGGGCGAAGACCGTCGAGAGGGCTTCCGGGACGCAGGACTACGCCGCCCGGACCTCCAGCGCCACACACGAACTGCACATCCCCGCGGACTTCCCCGAGAAGGACGCGGGATACATCGGGGAGGCCGCACGCGTCGCCGTCGCCACCGCCGGCGACGACGTCTACGTCCGGCGCGACGACTCCAGTTGGCTGCGCTACTCACCGGCCGCGTTCACCGTGCTGGGCGACGGGGCCGAGGAGCTCTCCGTCCACGCCGCTGGCGAGGTGGCACCGTGGTCGGGCACCCTCGCGGACCTCGTGCCCCGCTCGGTCCCCCGGGAGGAGCCGCGCCGCGAGAAGGACGGCAGCCGTGTCTACGAGGTCACGGCCCTCCCCGAGAACGCCGCCGGACTGCTGCCCTCGTCCGTCAAGGTCGGCCCCGGCGACAGCTGGGGCGACGAGCAGGTCCCGATGACGGTCCGGCTGGACGCGGAGGGCCGCCTCAGCGAGGTCACCGCCGACCTGCGGCCGCTGCTGGACATCCTGCACGAGGACGGGATCCTGAAGGAGGTCACCGGCCTCCGGGCCTCCTACACCCTCAGCGAATTCGGCGAACCGGTCGACAACGGCGTGCCCGCCGAAGGCGTCGAGGACGCGGAGAAGACGGTGGCCTCCCTCGACGCCCTGGACCCGGGCCGCTGCGCGGACCACAACACCGGAGTGGCCTCGCGGATGGTCGTGCGCACCGTGGACTGCTCGGCGCCCCACGACATCCTCGTCGTCGCCCAGGTCGTGCTGGACGAGACGATCCCCGGCAAGAAGACGGACAAGGACCCGGACTGGTTCGCGAAGAAGAAGTGCGACACCGCCTTCGCCGAGGCCCCGGACAGCCTCCTCCGCGAGAGCCGTCTCCCCGGCAAGACCCTCGCCTACGCCGGCTCGGCCGTGCAGGGCCTCCAGGTTGCCCAGGGCCAGACCTCGACGACCGTGACCGGCACCTACACCTGCTTCGTCGTCGACGAGGACCTCACGGAGCGGTGAGCGCCGTGCGGTCGTACCGGCAGCCCTTGCGCACCACCCGCCCCCTAGAGTGCCGTCGTGACCAGTCCCCCCAAGCGGCGCCCGCTGCTCTTCCTCGATGTGGACGGCCCGCTCCTGCCGTTCGGCGGTGAGCCGGAGGAGTACCCGCGCTTTCGGCACCCCGGCGCCGATCCCGGCGGGAACCCGCTGTTGTCCAGGCTCGATCCCCGGCACGGTGCCCGCCTGGCCGGTCTCGGGTGCGATCTGGTGTGGGCCACGACCTGGATGGACGACGCCAACGACTGCCTCGCGCCCCTCCTCGGCCTGCCCCGCCTCCCGGTCCTGGACTGGCCGGACGCGCCGGACCGGAACACGGCGCTGCACGCCAAGACCCGGGCCGTCGTCGCCCATGCGGCCGGGCGCCCGTTCGTCTGGGCCGACGACGAGATCACCCCGGCGGACCGCGCCTGGGTGACGTCCCACCACCCGGGCGCCGCCCACCTCCACCGGGTCGATCCCCGGCGGGGCCTCACCGACGGGGACTACGCGACGATCGCCGCCTGGCTCGACGACCGCTCGCCGCGGGAGCGCTGACGCCGAGGGGTGCGCGCGCCCGCGCGGGATCCGTGTTCAGCCCGTCGGTGTGCCGATCCGGAGGCGATTGCCGTCCGGGTCGCGCAGTTCGATCTCGCGCGCCCACGGAGCGTTCTCCACCGGGACGCCGAACGCGGCGGCGACGGCCTCGACATCCCGGACGCGGAGGTAGACCAGCGTGTCGGGGCGGGCGTCTCCCGTGTGCTCCGACAGGAACAGGCGCAGGCCGCCCCGGGCGACCTCGACGAACGCGGGGAGTCCCGGCTCGAAGCGGTGTTCCCACTGCGGGGTGAAGCCCAGGCGTTCGTACCAGGCGACCGCCGCCGCGGCGTCCGCCACGCGAAGAATGGGGATGACCTCTTCGTCCATGGAGCCATCGTCGCAGAGCGCCGGATGCCGTCCCCGTCGGCGGCCTGCGCGACGGGTGGAGCCCGATGAGGGCGTCCTCCCCTGTGCCCGCCGGCCCGGGGCACCGTGCGGCCCTCCCGCCGGAGCCCGGACCTCGCGCGCTACCGCGCGCTCTCGCCCCGGGCAGTGCGTTCCGCCCAGGTCAGCCAGTGGTGGTACCACTCGGCGAAGGACAAGTACCCCTCGGTGGAGGCGAGACGCTGCGGGACGACGCCTTCGCCGACGGCGCGGACGTCCTCCCACACCGTGCCGCTGTGCGGGCCGCCCACCACCAGGACGGAGTAGTAGGCGCAGCCGCGGTCTCCGATGTGGAGGGTGCCGTCGACGAGGGCGTCGTCCAGGGCGTCCTCGCGGGTCCGCCAGGCGGCGTGGGCGGCGCGGAACGCCTCGTCGTCGGGATGGCCGGCAGGCCGGGGCTCGTCGAGGGCGTGTGCGTCGACCAGGGCCGTGAGTTCGGGGCGGAAGGGGCGGGCGGCCTGCCGGTCCGCGGGTGGTGCGCCGGGTGCCGGGGGGCGGATCGGGAACAGGCCGTAGTCGGGGCCCGCTCCCCCGGCGCCGACCTCCAGCAGGAAGGTGCGGTACTCGTGCGGCAGGGTGACGCCGAGGTGCGCCTCGGCGGCGGCGAGTTCGTCCGGGGTGAGGGCGGGGAGCAGCTCGAAGCCGTGGCCCGTGCGGTCCGCGCCGAAGACCTTGCGCCAGTGGGGCGCGTCCCGCAGCGCGAGCACCCGCTCACGCACTCCCGTCCACATGTGGTCCTCCCCTGTGCAGGGCTCGCCGGCCGCGGACGCACGACCGCATACCGCCGTCGTCGCGGCGCCCCCTTCGGACGCTCGGCAGCCCTGGAAGCGTCCGAGGTCATGAACCTCGCAGACGGGGCGCCGGCGGCGCAACCGCGTTCCTCACGGGCCGGGTTCCAGCACCTCGTCGTCCGCGTGCGCGGCGAACTCGGCGGCCCGCACCTCCGCGACGCGCTCGTACCGGCTGATCCGGTCGGTCCCTCCGGCGTCGACGCCGAAGGCCACCTGCGCGAAGCCCACTCGGGCGACGGCCTCGGCGAGGCCGGGGTCGCCGGCGGCGAGCAGCCGCACCGGCGTGTGGAGCGCCACGGTGTGCGGCGGCACGAAGAACTCGTCCGGCAGGACGGTCCGCGCGTGGACGAGGGCGCCGACGGCGACGACCGAGCCGTCGCCCAGCCGCGCTTCCTGGAGGACCGTCGCCGCCGTCGCCACGTAGACGCACCTGCCGACCCGGCAGCCGAGCAGGGTGGCGTGCGGTCCGACGAAGGTGTGGTCGCCGACGACCACCGGCTGGTCACCGGCGACGGCGGAGGCGCGCAGCACGGCGTTCTCGCAGATCGACGCCGCTTCCCCGATCTCGACGCGGGACCCCTCGGCGTCGAGCACCGCGCCGTACATCACCCGCGCTCGCGGGCCCACGCGGACATCGCCCACGAGGGTGGCCGTCGGGGCGACACAGGCGCTGGGATGGACCTGCGGTTCCCGCCCGCGGTGCCGGATACGGATGCCCTGCGCTGCTGTGGTCATGGGCCCATGCTCGCCCGGTGGCCCACGGGCTCGCTGGCGGGTTTCGGACATCGCGTTCCGCCCGGTCGGCGCGGCGGCGGCGGTACGGGACGAGGGCGGGCCGACGCGGCCCTATTCGCCGTACAGGAAGCTGTCGTAGGCCGCCGCGTCGACCAGTTCGTAGAGGCCGAGGGCACCGGGGAACAGCACCAGGGCGAGCATGCCCGTGCGCACCAGCGCCGGGCCCATGATCGTGACGGCCCCGCCCTGCCCGGTGATGGTGCGCCAGTCGCGCCAGCGCCGGACATCGCGGCCGGAGACGGCCCAGAGGAGCGCACCGAAGAGGAGGCAGACCGCGGCCCCGACCATGGCGAAGCCGGCGACCACGGCGAGGAAGGTCTCGCGGTCGTGGTGGCCGGTGACGAGCAGCATGCCCGCGGCCAGTACGAGCACGGCGGCGGTTCCGTGGGCGGCACCGCGCAGGACGACGTCGCGCACCCGCAGACGGGGCAGGCGGACCCCGTCGGCGTCGGTGGGGTGCGGTGCCACCGGCCGGGGAGGGACCGGTGGTCGGGCTGCGGGCATGCCCGGCACGGTATCGCAGCCGGCCGGGCCTCCCGTGGAGGGGCTCCCCTCACGCGGGGCCCGCCGGCACCGGTGGCCTCATCCGAGCTTCCGGCACAGCAGCGCCGCCGGGTTCCCCGAGGAGCCGATGCGGGTGGTGTAGGCGATGCCGGCCGCGTACTCGTCGTCGGCGCACTGGCCCTTGTACCGGCCGTGGGCGAACTCGCCGCCGCGGGCGTTCGCGGGGCGGTTGTCGCCGCGGTCGAACCAGACGGTGCGGGCGGCGGCGCCGAGCGCGGTCCGGGACTCGGCGCACAGCGCCGAGGAGACGGCGGCGCCGCGGACGGACCAGCCGGTGAGGAAGTGGCCCGCGGGGCACTGGAGTTTGGTGTATCCGCTCGCCCAGTCGCCGCCCTGCGGCACATGGCGTTCGTCGCGGACGGCCTCGTGGCGGCCGCCGGTGGCCCACAGGTCGCGGGCGGCCGTGTCGGTGCACAGGCCGCGGTTGCCGGTGCGGCTCAGGCCGGCGAGGCGCTGGCCGTCGGGGCAGGCGGACTTGCGGGCGCCCTGGTCCCAGTCGCCGGCGTCGCGCATGCGCAGGGACTGCACGGCGTCGGCGTGGTCGGGGGCGAGCATCGACCAGCGGTCGGTGACGGGCACCGGGCCGGTGCGCCCCTGGGCGCCGACCAGGCGGCTCCAGGCGCCGGCCCGCCAGTCGTCGCCGTCGAAGACGCCGGCGCGCCGGCCGGCGGAGTCCCAGTGGAGCAGGGCCCAGCCGTTGCCCTTGCGGTCCTGGTGCCAGCCCACCAGGGGCCAGTACGCGAAGTCGGCGTCGGCGGCGACGAGATGGTCCACGAAGTTCTCGAACCAGGCCCGCTGCTTCACGCCGTGCTCGTCGCGTCCGCCGACCCCGAACTCGCTGATCCACACGGGTGCGGTGAAGTGCCGGTCCCCTTCGGCGGCGACGTAGAGGGCCTGCCGGTTCAGGACGTCGAGCAGTTCGCCGCGGGTGAAGTCCTGGTAGCGGGGGTCGGTGGTCTCGCCGATGCCGGTGGCTCCGCTGTGGTTCGGGCCGGTGTAGCCGTAGAAGTGGGCGGAGTAGACGAGTTTGCCGGAGCGCACGAGGGTGTGGGAGAGGTGCCGGACGGGCTCCAGGGTGGGGCGGCCGTGCGGGAGGCCGTCGACGGGGATACCGGTCCAGTTGATGCCCTCGACGATGACCAGCAGCTCGGGGTCGGCCTCCCGCAGGATGCGGTCGGCGACGCGCTGGGAGGCGGCGAACCAGTCGTGGCGGTCGCCGCGCCCCCAGTTGGGGTCGTCGAGCACGGTGCGGCGCACCTCGTTGTAGAGGTCGGCGCCGACGACGCGCGGGTTGTCGCGGTAGCGGCGGGCCATGAACAGCCAGTCGGCCTCCCACTCCGCGTCGGTCCGGCTCGCGTTCCAGCGTTCGTTGCCGTCGACGGCGCAGCACCAGCGGGTGGTGTTGGTGTGGTTGTTGAGGATGACGGCGAGGCCGGCGTCGGTGAGGGCGGTGACGGCGGCGTCGTAGACGGCGAGCGGGGTCCGGCCCAGCAACTGGGGGTTGGCGGCGACGGAGGCGTCGGCCACCGGGCGGGTGTCGTGCACCATCTCGTTGGAGAACGGAAGGCGGACGCTGTTGAGGCCGAGTTCCAGGAAGCCGTCGACGATCTCGGTGATCGGCGCCCGGTCGAGGCCGAGCGGGATGCGGTCCGCCTTCTCGCCCGCGTGGTGGTTGGCCGGGTCCTCGCGGTCGCCCGAGCCCGTCCAGGTGCCGCTCGCGCCGTGCCAGTTGCCGGACTTGAGCTTGAAGCGGTCGCCGTCCGCGTCGACGATCCAGCGGCCCCGGGTGCTGAGCGGCGGCGTCCAGTCGGCGGCCCGCGCGACGAGGGCCCGGGATGCGGCGGCCTGCGCGCCGGGGGCCCGGGATGCGGGAGCCTGCGCGCCGGGGGCCCGGGATACGGGAGCCGCCGCGCCGGGTTCGGCCGAGGGGCCGGTGGCGGCCGGCGGGGCGGCGCCGACGAGCATCAGGGCCGAGAGCGCGGCGGCCAGTGCCGCCCGGACAGGGGTGAGGTGCAGGGCCATCCGTCCGCCTCGGGGAGCTCGGTCGACGCTTGTCATGACTGCGCCATCATGCTGGCCGAACGGCTCGTTGGCCACCGTGCCCGCACGCAGTCGGCCGGATCCCGTCTGCGGCGGTACGTCGCGCAGCGGGTGCCCCGAGGGGCGCTCAGGCGCCGGGCGCACCGCCCGGCGGCCCGAAGACCACGTCCGCCGCCCGTGCGACGACCTCCGCGTCGCTGCCGAGGGCCCACTCCGCGACCCGGGAGACCACGGCGGCCGGCACCCGGTCGCCGAGGCCCTGGGCGGGCGGGATGTCCTGGGTGGCGTGGGCGTCGTGCGGCAGGACGACGCGGTAGTCCAGCGCCAGGGCCGTACGGGCGGTGGCCTGGACGCACATCTCGGACATCACCCCGCACACGGCGAGCGCCCGCACACCGTGCCCGACGAGCAGTTCGCCGAGCGCGGTCTCCGCGAAGCCGTCGTCGTGCGGCTTGCGTATCACGGTCTCCAACGGGCCCTCCTCGACGGGGTGGTGGAGCTCCCATCCCGGCGTGTGCGGCTCGTCCTCCGCGCCGGGCGGACCGTCGTTCTGGAGGTGCACGACGAGGGCGCCGGCCGCGCGGGCGCGCGCGAGGAGGTCCGCAGTCCGGCCGGCCAGCCGCACGGCGTCGGGCACGGCGCCCGGACCGGTGACGAAGGCGGACTGGACGTCCACGACGATCAGGGCGCCGACGGGCGGCACGGAGTTGCTCATGCCGCCATGATGTCGGCCGGGGCGGACGCTGCTCCAGCGGGTTTCCCGGTGCGCACGGAAACCCGGTTCGCAGTGCTGTCGGTGCCGTCAGTGCTGTCGGTGCCGTCAGTGCTGTCGGTGCTGTCGGTGCTTTCGGTGCTGTCGGTGCTGTCGGTGCTGTCGGTGCTGTCGGTGCTGTCGGTGCTGTCGGTGCTGTCAGTGGGGTGTGGTCGGATGACGGCATGAACGAGACCGCCGCCGGCTTCCGGCTGCTGCCCGGAGCACCGGACTCCCCCGTGCTGCTGCACGTCCCGCACGCCTCGCGGGCCGTGCCCGGCGACGTCCGCCGGGACATCGTGCTGGACGGGCCTTCGCTCCACCGCGAGCTCGACCACATCACGGACGCGTGGACGGACGAGATCGCCGCCGGAGCCGCCGCCGACGCGGCGGTCCGCCCCTGGCGCTTCGTCAACCGGCTGTCCCGGCTGGTCGTCGACCCGGAGCGGTTCCCCGACGAGCGCGAGGAGATGCTCGCGGTCGGCATGGGCGCGGTCTACACCCGGACCACGCACGGCGAGGCGCTGCGGCCGGCGGATTTCGACGGACGCGACCTGGTCGCACGGTACTTCGCGCCCTACGCGCGGGCGCTCCAGGAGGCCGTGGACGCGCGGCTCGCGGCCACCGGCCGCGCGGTGGTCGTCGACGTGCACTCGTATCCGACGGCCCGTCTCCCGTACGAGCTGCACGGGGAGGGCCCCCGGCCGCCGGTCTGCCTGGGGACGGACGCCTTCCACACACCGCCGGAGCTGGTCGCCGCCGCGCGGGAGGCGTTCGCGGAATTCGGCGGGACGGCCCTGGACAGCCCGTTCGCCGGCACCTATGTGCCGTTGAAGCACTACGGGAAGGACCCGCGGGTCACGGCGCTGATGATCGAGATACGCCGCGACGTCTACATGTCCGAGCCGGGCGGCGCCCCCGGCCCGGGCCTGGGCGCGCTCGCCGGGGCGCTGGCCCGGCTGGTGGACACGGTGGGCGCGCCGGGGGCGCCGGGGTGAGCGGCACCCGGGCGGGAGGGGCGGCCCGGGGTCTCAGGCGTGCCAGCGGCCGTCCGTCATCAGCTCCCGGCCGCGCATCTCGTTCACCTCGCGCCATGCCTGCACGCTCACGGGCGTGACGCGGAAGTACGGGTACGGGGGCCGGGCGGCCCGCGGGTCGAAGCCCGTACGCGCCGCGAAGGCGTCGGCCTCGCCGGGGGCGAGACCGTCCGCCTCCAGCAGGGCGGCGGTGCCGTGGACGAGCACGACGTCCCGGGTGACGCCGAAGGCGAGGCGTGCCTCGCCGCTCGCGAGGAGGTTGCGGGCGGTGGGGTTGTTGCGGTGGGTGGAGATCAGGAACGCCGCGCCGTCCCAGTGGAACGACAGCGGCACGAGGTACGGGTGGCCGTCCGCGTCCGCGGTGGCCACCCAGACGTCGACGTCGGTCTCGAACCGCTTGCGGGTGTCCGCCAGCCGCTCGTCGAGGCTGCGGGGTGCGTCGGGTGCGTCGGTGGTCATGTGCCGCTTTCCGTTCGGGTCGGCCGGCCGTGAGCCGGAGGCGCGTGCCGGGGCCCGGCGGGTGCCTGGCGCCAGCATGGCGGACGGCGGGGGCAGCCCACCTCCCGGGGGCGCTTCCCGGGCGGTGCGCGATCTTCCCAGCGGCGTTGCCCTGCGGGACACTTGGACGTTTCGCAGCACCGCACCCGCTCCCCCGTGCCGTCCGCGGCCCGGGCGGGCGCCCGGCGGAGGGAGACCCCGCGCATGACCGGCGCAGCACCCGACCCGTTGTCCGACGACGAGATCCTCGCGGCGGTCGCCGCGTACCTGCGACTGCCCGACCCCTCGGACCGGCTGCGGCTGGCCGGCGCTGCCCGGATCGCACGGCAGCCGCTCCTCGCATGCACCGTCACCCGTTGCGTGGAGTCGCGCACGGAGTCCGAGCAGACCCGCCCGGCGCCCCACGACCTGTCGGACGTCCCGGTCTACGGCGACCTCGGCACCTACGATCCGGGCCCGGTGAAGGACGTGCACCGGCACACCACGGTGCACCTGGTGCACGACGGCTCCGCCCGGGAGACCGGCTGCACGAAGTGCAGCCACGGGCGGCGGCAGTGCGCGAACTGCGGCGGCAGGGGCCGTCAGCCGTGTCCCGCGCTGCAACCGTGCGCGCTCTGCCGTGGTGCGAGACCGTGCACCGCGTGCGAAGGCAAGGGCACGGGGCGCAGAGCCGCCGTGCGGCCGCGGGCGGCACGGAAGGTGAAGCAGCCTGACGTGCGGACCGGCTGCGACCTCTGCGGGGAGCAGGGCACCGCCTGCCCCGGCTGCGGCGGGCGCGGCAGGACCCTGCACGAGGAGTGCGGCGGCTCCGGGGAGGCCGAGTGCCGTACCTGCCGCGGGAACGGCACCGAGGAGTGCGGCGTCTGCGAGGGCAGGGGCAGGCTCACGGTGTGGACGCGCGGGACGATCGAGCGGACCCCGGTCACGGAGACGGTCGGACCCCCGCCGCCGCACCCGCCCTGGCTGGTGCGGCGGCGGCTGCGGAACCGGGGCGCGTGGCGCACCCATGTGCTGGGGGACGGCGACGCGCTGCCCGAGGAGCTGGCGGAGCATCACCGCCGGGCCGTGCGGGAGCGCCTGGTGCGGCGGAAGGGCGAGATCACGCGGGAGGTGTCGCTCCGTCACCTCCCGCTGGCACGGGTCGAGCTGCACGAGCTGCCCGGCAAGGTGCTCCATGTGTACGCGGGGCACACGGAGCCGGGCGTCGTCGCGCTGCCGTCGCGCCGGGTGGTGACGCGTCTCTCCGCGGCCGCCGCGGGGTGTGCGGCCGTGGTGGTCCTGCTGCTGGCGACGCTGCGCTGAGCGGTGGCCCGCGGCACCGGACGCCGGGAGCCCCGGGGGCTTCGGCCCCCGGGGCTCCCGGCCGGGCGGACGACAGGCCCCGGGCCGTGTCCGACGGATCCCGCAGGGCGCGCGACGCCCCGCGGGCGGACGGCGCCGTGCGCCGGACACGCCCTAGCGGCGGCTCCGGACCAGGAGCCACAGGAAGTACGGCGTGCCGATGACCGCGGTCATCAGGCCCGCGCCGAGCTGCGACGGCGCGATGACCGTGCGGCCGAGCAGGTCCGCCGTGCACACGAGGACCGCGCCGAGCAGCATCGAGACGGGCACCACCCGCACATGCCGGCGGCCCACCAGGGCGCGCGCGGCGTGCGGGGCCACCAGGCCGACGAAGGCGATGGTGCCCGCCGCCGCCACGGAGGTGGCGCTCAGCAGGACCGCGGCCGCGAGGAACCCGAACCGGGTGCGCGAGAGGTTCAGGCCGAGCAGCCGCGGTGTGTTCTCGTCGAGGGAGACGAGGTCCAGTTCGGTGCGCCGTACGGCGGCCGCGACGGCGGCCACCGTGAGGACGCCCAGCAGCGGCAGCGTGTCCGGCATGGTGCGGCCGTAGGTGGAACCGGACAGCCAGGTGAGCGCCTTCGTCGCGTTGAACGGGTCGGTCAGCACGATGAGCAGGCTGATGAGGGCCGTGGTGCCGGTGGCGATGCCGATGCCGACGAGGACGAGCCGGTTCTGCTGGAAGCCGCCCCGCGCGGACAGCCCGAAGACGAAGACCGCGGCGACGGCGGCACCGGCGAAGGCCGCGCCCACGATGCTCCACGAGCCCGCCAGGGGCACGGTGGTGACGAGGAGTACGGCGCCGAGGGCCGCGCCGCCGGAGACGCCCATGACGCTGGGGTCGGCGAGCGGGTTGCGGGTCACCGCCTGGATCAGGGTGCCGGCGAGGGCGAGCGCCGCGCCGGCCAGGATCGCGGCGACGACCCGGGGCACCCGGGTGTCGAGGACGAAGGTGATGGACCGGCCTGCGCTGCCCTGCGCCCAGTTGACGACGTCGCCGAGGAGCAGTTTGGCGTCGCCGAGGAGCACTCCGGCGATCGTGACGCCGACGAGGGCGGCCACCAGGACGCCGACGGTGGTGAGGAAGGCGGCGCGGCTGCGGATGCGGAGCCGGTCGACGGCCGCGGCCCCGGCGGTGTCCTTGACGCGGACGGCCATCACCACGAGGAAGACGGCGCCGACGATGCTGGTGACGACACCGGTCGGGACGGCGACGGCCAGGTCGGCGCTGACGAAGGTGCGCAGCAGGACGTCGGCGCCGAGCACCAGCCCGGCTCCGGTCAGTCCGGCGACGGGGATCGCCGTCCGGGACCTGGTGAAGCCGCGGAACCGGCGGGCGAGCGGGCGGACCAGCGCGGGGGCGACGAGTCCGACGAAGCCGATCGGTCCGGCGAGGGTGACGGAGGCGGCGGACAGCAGCGCGGCGAGCGTGACGACGGTGACGCGGGTGGCGCGGACCGGCACGCCGAGGCCGCGGGCCGCGTCGTCGCCGAGGGCCAGGGCGTCGACCCTGCGGCCCGCGAGCAGCAGGCCCACGAGGCCGACGAGGGCCAGCGGCAGCATCTGGAGGACGCCGCCGAAGCCGTTCTGGCCGATGCTGCCCTGGTTCCACTGGTAGAGGCCCTCGGTCTGCTCGGGGAAGAGCAGCAGCAGGCCCTCGGTGACCGAGGCGAGACCGAGCATCAGGGCGGTGCCGGCGAGGACGAGCCGGACGGTGCCGGCGCCGAGGCCGGAGAGTCCGAGCACGACGGCGGCGGCGGTGAGGCCGCCGATGAGGGCCACGCCGGACGAGGCGATGAACGGCAGCGAGACGCCGGTGACCGAGACGACGGCGAGCGCCAGGTAGGAACCGGCGTTCACGGCCAGGGTGTCGGGCGAGGCGAGCACGTTGCGGCTGACCGCCTGGAGGGCGGCGCCCGCCATGCCGAGGGCGAGTCCGACCATGATCGCGGCGGTCATCCTCGGCAGCCGGGAGGCGATGACGACGGACGCGTCGCCGGGCTCGGCCCGGCCGGTGAGCGCCTTCATCACCTCGGACGCGCCGACCGCCGCGGTGCCCTGGGTGATGTCCACCAGGGCGAGTACCGCGACGAGCAGCACGAGCGCGGCCGTCACCGCGGCCGCGCCCGTCCGCGGCGTGGCCTTCGTCTCCGGCTGTTCCTGCGAAGGCCGGCGGGTGTCGGGGGTGGTAGCGGTGACGGCCATCGCGTTACTTCGTGAGCGCGGCGACGACGGCGTCGATGTACGCCTCCATCGAGACGGGTCCGCCGAACATCCAGATGCCGTCGTCCAGGCGGTGGACGTTGCCCTTCTTGACGAACTCCAGGTTCTTCCAGACGGCGTTGTCGGCGAGCTCCTTGCCGAACGGGTCGCTGGAGGCGTCGGTCTTGTTGCCGATGTAGGCGAAGTGGACGTCACCGAGGGAGGTGAGGCCCTCGACGTCGGTGGAGGCCAGACCGTAGGCCGGGTCGCCCTCCATCTTCCAGGCGTTCTTCAGACCGATCTTCTCGTTGACCGCACCGAGCAGCGAGGTGGCGGTGTACGGGCGGACGGAGACCTGGTTCGACTGGACGTAGCCGTCCGCGAAGGCGAACCCGGCGCCGCCGAGACCGGCGTCGGCGAGGGCCTTCTTGCCCTCGGCGACCTTGGCGTCGAAGGACTTCCTGGTCTCGTCGGCCTTCGCCTCGGTGCCGGTGGCCTGGGCGATGAGGTCCAGGTTCTTCAGCATCTGGCCGATCTGGTCCTTGCCGTCGGCCGAGGTGAGGGTGAGGACCGGGGCGACCTCGCGGAGCTGCTTCACGGCGGGCGCGGGCAGGTCGCTGGTGGCGACGATCAGGTCGGGCGCGAGGGCGGCCACGGTGTCCATGCTGGGCTCGCCGCGGGTGCCGATGTCCTTGGGCTCGTTCTTCAGCGGGACGCCCGCGGCCCAGGCCTTGTAGCCCTTGACGTCGGCGACGCCGACGGGGTCGACGCCGAGCGTCACGAGGCTCTCGACGACGTTCCACTCGGTGCCGACGACCTTCTTGGCGGGGCCGTCGAGCTCGACCTTGGCGCCGGTGGCGTCGGTCAGGGTGATGGAGGTGGGCTCGGCCGAGGCCTTGTCGGCGTCGTCGGCGGCCGGTTCGGTGGTGCCGCACGCGGACAGGGCGAGCGCCGCGGCGACGGTGGCCGCGGTGGCGATGAGGCGTCTCATGAGGGTGTGCCGAGCCTTTCGGTTCTGGTGTGGTGGCGGCCTATCGCGCGGGTGCGCAGGCGGCCGGTGAGGGGGTCGGTGTCGACTTCGATGCGGATGCCGTAGGTGGCGGTGAGCCGCTCGGGCGTCAGCACCTCCTCGGGCAGGCCGTCGGCGATGACGCGTCCGGCTTCGAGGAGTACGACGCGGTCGGCGACGGCGGCGGCCTGGTCGAGGTCGTGGAGCACGACGCCGACGGCGATCATGTGGTCGTCGGCCAGATCGCGTACCAGGTCGAGGAGTTCGATCTGGTAGCGGAGGTCCAGGTACGTGGTCGGTTCGTCGAGCAGCAGGACGCCGGTGTCCTGGGCGAGGCAGCCGGCGAGCCAGACGCGCTGGAGCTGGCCGCCGGAGAGGTGTTCGGCGCCCCGTTCGGCGAGTTCCTCGACGCCGGTCAGGCGCAGGGCGCGGTCGACGGCCGCCCGGCCGCCCGGGTCGGCTCCGCCCCAGCGCCCGCGGTACGGGTAGCGGCCGAACTCGACCACGTCCCGGACGGTCAGGCCGCTGGGCGTGGGGCGTGCCTGGGTGAGCAGGGCCACGCGCCGGGAGAACTCCCGCGGGCTCAGGGCGAGGGCGTCGGTCTCCTCGTCGATGGTGACGGTGGCGCTCCGGGGGCGCTGGAGTCGTGCCAGCGTCCGCAGGAGCGTGGACTTGCCGCTGCCGTTGGGCCCGACGAGGGCGGTCACACGGCCGGGCCGCAGGGTCATGGCAGCGTCGTGCACGACGTCGACACCGTCATAGGCGACGGTGACGCCGGTGGCCGACATGGTGTGCCCGCCCACGGTGGGTGCGTTGGCCGCTTCTTCAGCAGATCTCACGCTGCGAAGGTTAGCCTAACCTAAACCTTGCTGTTCAGCAGGGGGCGGAAACTTTTCGCCGCCCCCGGCCCCCGACGGCCGGGCGCACGCCCCGGCGCACGGAAGCGCCCACCCGCCCGGGCCACCCGGCGGCCGAAAACCACCCCTGGTCCGCACCCGCCGGGGCGGAGCCCGGCCGGCGGCCCTTCCGCGTGGACACGCGGCGGCTCACCAGGTGGGACGCGCGCTGGAGTTCGGCCCGCAGGGCACCGCTCGTCCGCGGGCTCCCGGCTCGGCGCGCCCTCTCCCCGCGCACCCGCGGCCGGTACGCGGAGGGCTGTGCACGAAGGGCGCACCGGGGCGCGAAGAGGCGCACACCCGGGCGCGCACCGCGGCCCGACCGGGGACGAACCGGACAGCCACCAGGCCGCGGCCCGCGCCGGGCATGCCGGTGGTGCCGCCGGGCGGGGCCGGCGGCACCACGGGGCGGAGCGGGCGGGTCAGTTCTGGCCGAGGTAGAAGCTCGGGTGCGGGGGCTGGTTGTACGCCGTGTTCTGCCAGGCGAGGGCCGTGCGGTACATCCGGTCCTGGAGCAGGGTGGTGAAGCGGTGGCCGGTCTCGATCGGGGTCGAGTAGATCCGCAGGGCGCTGTCGTCACTCGTCGGCCAGACGACCTCCTCGCGCCAGTCGCCGAGGATGTCGCCCGAGAGCGAAGGGGTCGCCTTGGTGCCGTTGTTGGAGTGGACGCCGGAGGCGGTCAGCAGCCGGGTGTCGCCGCCGGTGCCGTACTTGTCGATGCGGGTGCCGTCGAGGAGTTCGCGGGTGGTGTCGCCGTCCCACCAGGCGAGGAAGTTGACGGAGGAGGGCTCCCGGCCGCGGGTCGCGCCGGTGCGGTCGCGGATCGAGGTGTCGGCCGCCGACCACATCTCCGCGCCGGCGTTCCCGGCCCAGATGTCGCCCGCGACGCCGCGGCCGTTGTCGCTGCCGGTGCCCGTCTTCCAGCGGAAGGCGCCGTTCGACGGGTCGATGTACAGGGACGAGGGCTGCGAGGACGACTCGGAGACCTTGAAGTACTCCAGGCCCGGGTCGGCCGGGTCGAGGTCGGCGAGGTGCTGGGCGTCGCCGTGGCCCGTGCGCGTGGTCCACAGGCCGTGGCCGTTGTCGTCGACCGCCATCGCGCCGTAGACGATCTCGTCGCGGCCGTCGCCGTCGACGTCGCCGACGGACAGGCTGTGGCTGCCCTGGCCGTCGTAGCCCTTGCCGGCGTTGGTCGAGCTGTTGGTGTCGAAGGTCCAGCGGCGGGTGAGCCGGCCGTCCTTGAAGTCCCAGGCGGCGATGACCGTACGGGTGTAGTAGCCGCGGGCCATCACCAGCGAGGGGGTGCTGCCGTCGAGGTAGGCCGTACCGGCGAGGAAGCGGTCCACCCGGTTGCCGTAGTCGTCGCCCCAGCCGCTCACCGTGCCCCGGCCGGGCACGTAGTCCGCGGTCGACAGGGCGGCGCCGTCGGAGCCGCGGAACACGGTGAGGAACTCCGGCCCGCTCAGCACCCTCCCCTCGCCGTTGCGATGGTCGGCGGACGCGTTGCCGATGACGGTCCCGACACCGTCGCGGGTGCCGTCCGCCGTCTTCGTCGCGACCTCGGCGCGGCCGTCGCCGTCGTAGTCGTACACCTGGAACTGCGTGTAGTGCGCGCCCGACCGGATGTTGCGGCCGAGGTCGATGCGCCACAGCCGGGTGCCTTCGAGGGTGTAGCCGTCGAGGACGGTGTTGCCGGTGACGCCCGACTGGGAGTTGTCCTTGGAGTTGGTCGGGTCCCACTTGAGGACGAAGTCCAGGTCGCCGTCGCCGTCGAGGTCGCCCACGGAGGCGTCGTTCGCGGTGTAGGTGTAGCCGGAGCCGCCGGCGGGCTTGGAGATCGGCACGTCGAGGTAGCCGGCCCGGAACTGCACGGCGTGGGCGGAGAACTCCTGCTCCTGGCCGCCGACGACGGCCTTCACCCGGTAGTCGGCGTGCGCCGGGGCGTCCTTGTGGCGGAAGTTGGTGGAGCCGGTGATCGGGGCGTCGTTGACCTTGACGGTGCCCCGGTACACGTTGAACGCCACGCCGGCCGGGTCGCCGGACAGCAGGCGCCAGCTCACCAGGTTGTCCGCACCCTCGTGGATGCTGACGAGTCCGCGGTCCAGGTTCTCCGCCCGGACCGAGGGCCCCGGCGCGGTGGCGGCGTACGCGCCGCCCGACTGCGGACCGAACGACGGCAGCGCGGCGGCCGTGACGACGGCCAGGCCCGCGGCGACGACCGCGCGCAGCGGCCTCGGTGTACGGGACGGGCGCCTCGGGCGCCCGCCGGTTGGGTTGCGCACGTGTCCTCCTGACATGGGGGGGCGAGGTCAGTGGCCTCGTTCCTCTGTCAGTGGGCGCCGGGGGGAGGGAGGTTGCCGCCCGTTTCCCCCGGGTCTCCGGGATGTCTCCCGGGTGTTGCGGACAGGGTGCCGCCGCCCGGCTCCGGGTGTCCCGGGTGATGCGGGTGGTGCGGGTGATGTTGGTGGGGTGGTGCGGACGGGGTGCCGCGTCCGGCTCACGCGGGTCCGGGCGGGAGCGGCGGGTACAGTCCCGTCCGGACCAGGTCCCGACCAGGAGAGGTGTGCCCGCATGGCATCCGGCCCGCGCCCCGAGCGGGCGTTCCCCGCGCCCAACGGTCTCATCGGTGTCGGTGTCGTGGTGCCCGGCCCGGCGGGGCGGGTGCTGCTGGGGCTCGGGCACGACGGCCGCTGGGAGCTGCCCGGCGGCAAGGTCGACGCGGGCGAGGGCTTCGAACAGGCGGCGGTCCGTGAACTCGCCGAGGAGACCGGCCTGTCGGCGCGGCCGGACGATGTGCGCGTCGCCGCGGTGCTGGTCGACGCGACGGGCGGCATCCCCCGGGTGACGGCCGCCGCCCGGGTCGGGCGGGCCACGGGCACGCCCTCGGTCCGGGAGCCCGACAAGATCGCCCGCTGGGAGTGGTTCCCTCCGGACGCGCTGCCCGGCGCCCTCTTCGCCCCCTCGGCGGCGGTGCTGGCGAGCTGGTTCCCCGGGGCGGTCGCCCGGGACCCCGCGTTCCGCGGATACCCGGTGGCCGGCACGGACGGCACCTGACGCGCCCTTGGCCGGGGCAGCCTGGCCGCGTGGGGGCGCACATCCGGATGCGCCCTCCGTTTTTGGCTGCTTTTCGTCTCTCCTCCGGCGCCCCCGCACCCCCTAATGGTCCGCACAGTGATGTCAGTGAGGTCAGTGACATCGGACCTGACGGGGGACGGATGGACAGCACGCACACCCCCGGGGGCCCTGCCGCCCCCACCGCCGCACCGGCCGCCCGCGACGCCGCCACGCCCCGCGCCGCCACCGCCACCGCAGCCGTCGGGCGATGTCGTCATGCGCGTGGGCGCCAACCTGCTGTGGGTGGGCGAGGCGGCCTACCCGTTGCGCAACATCACCCGCGTCCACACCTTCGTCCTCGAACCGAAGCGTCTGGAGGCCTTCCTCGGCTTCCTCAAGTGGTTCGCGGTGACGGCGCTCTCGGCCCTGGTGCTCGCCGCCGCGAGCGAGGACTCCTCCACCGGGTCGGGCCAGACGGTGCTGGTGCTCGGCGGCGTCGTCGCGATCGGCCTCGTGGTGCAGCTGGTCAAGGAACTCGCCGCCCCGTCCCAGCACGTGCTGGAGGTGGAGACCTCCGGCGCCTCCACCGCCATGGTCACCCTGCCCGACCCGGCGCGGCTGCGCCGCCTGCTGGAGGCGCTCGTGCACGCCATCGAGCACCCGGAGGTCGAGTTCCAGATGCGGGTCGAGCGGGTGCTGGTGAATCCGAAGAACTACCACTTCGGCGACAACGTCAACATGTACGGCGGCATCAACAACACGGGGGTGAGCAAGTGAGCGAGGGCACCGGGCACCACTACGGCAGCAACGTCCACGGCGGCGACAACGTCAACATCTACGGCGGGAGCCACATCAATGGCATCGTCAAGCACCAGGCACCGGCGCCCGGGCTGACGGAGGCCCTCGCGCGGCTGGAGCAGCTCGTGGGCGAGCTGCGCGCACAGGTCGAGCCCGGCAGCGCGCGGGTCCTCGACAGCTCCCTCCCGGCGATCACCTCCGACGCCACGGCGCCAGCGACCCGGCGCGACGCCCTGGTGGCCGTCGCCACGATCGCGGCGACGGTGGGCGCGCTGGGGCAGCCGGTCGTGGACGCGGTGACCCAGGTGCTGGCGCTGCTCGGAATCGGCTGAGACCTCCTCTCCGGCGCGGCACCGGAGAGGGCTGAGACCTCCTGTCCGGCGTGCGGCACCGGAGGTGCGAAGCGGTGGATCGAGGCGCACCATCTGAAGTGGGGGACGTGTCGGACGGGGTCCGGGGCCCGGTTCAACTCGGCGACGGGGCAAGGGGTTCGGCCGTCCGTCGTGGCTCCCCGCGCGGTCCCTCGCAGCCATCACACCGTTCCACCGCCGAGGAGTCGCCATGCCCATGCTGCTCATCAAGGGCTTCTACCAGATCGAGGGATCGCAGCCGGACGGCGACACCGTCCACTTCACGGCGGACGACCCGGCCGAGTGGGGTCTGGTCGGCGGCGGGGGCGGCCGCGCGGTCGGGCACAGCGCGACCGGCCGCGCGAAGCTGCGCCTGGACGCGGTCGACGCGCTGGAGACGCACTACGGCCCCGGCCGCGTCCACCAGCCGCTGCGGTTCGCCCATGCCGCACGGGACGAACTGCTGAGCCGGCTCGGGTTCACCGATGTGCAACGCCGCCCTGACGAGACGGTGACCGCCACCACCCCCGCCACCGTGCCGGGCTTCGTCCTCACCCGGGGCTCCGACGTCCACGGCCGTTGCGTGGCCCTGGCCGGAGCCGGCACCGCGCCCGGCACCAGCGGGCTGGAGATCGACGTGGACGTGGCGACGCTGCGCACGACGGTGAACCACCAACTGATCGCGCAGGGGTTCGCCTACCCGACCTTCTACCGCAGCCTCTTCACCGGTCTGCGCACGGAGATGGCCGCCGCGGCCGTCGAGGCGCGGGCGGCCGGGCGGGGCCTGTGGGAGAGCGATGTGACCACGGACGGAGCGAAGATCACCGGCCTCGACTCGCTCACCGAGGACGTGGTGATCCTGCCCAAGCTGTTCCGCCGGCTGGTGGACCATCTGCGTCTCGGGCTGCCGCTCGCCTGCTTCCCCGCGTTCCTCGCCGGAGTCGGGGACCGGTACTCCGTGCTGTCCACGGGTGAGCGGCGCGCCGGTCTGCAGCACGTGGTGGAGACGGCGAACGGTCATACGGTGCGGATGACGCACCCGCCGGAGGACCTCCTCTTCGAGGACGCCTGACACGCCGGCGGCCCGGTCCGCCGGGGTGGGGCTCCCGACGGGCCGGGCCGTGGTGTCGTGGTGGGGCGTCTGTCGTGGTGGGGCGGTGCTGGAGGGCGCGTCCGCGGTGGGGCCGCGGGCGCGCGGGGCAGGTCAGCCGAACGTGACGTTCAGCCGGCCGTCGGAGGCGTACGACCAGCGCAGCGCACCCGCGTAGGCGGAGCACTTGGAGCCGTTGGTGCCGGTCCAGAACTGGTTGGAGCCGTCCGCGTTGCCGACGGTCTTGTCGTTGGAGCCGTCGCCGCTGCGGCACGAGACGTTGTTGCGGAAGACGGACGAGCCGTTGTCGAAGGAGAAGTTGCGCTCGGTGTTGTCGATGCTGATGTTGTCGGAGATCGTCATGCTGCCCAGGTTCCTGTTGTAGGTGAACCCGTGCTTGCCGTTGTCGTAGGCGATGTTGCGCCGGATGACGTGGTTGACGCCGATGTCCTCGCCGCCGAGCTTGTAGCCGTTGCGGTCGCCGCTGGAGTTCTGGGTGCCGTCGGAGAGGGTGCCGTTCTCGTAGGCGAGGGAGTCCTCGATGGTGACGGCGCCGATGGGGCCGGTGTCCGTCTTGGTGTACAGGTCCCAGCCGTCGTCGATGTTGTTGTGGGCGACGGCGTAGCGGAAGACGTTGCCCGGGCCGGAGGTCAGCTTGGCGGCGAAGCCGTCGGCGTCCTCGCCGTCGGAGTCGGCGTTGTCGTGCGACTCGGCGCTCAGGATCAGGTTGTTCGAGGGCCACTGGTCCTTGGGCGTGCTGGAGAGCATCCGGGAGAGCTGGAGCCCGGTGTCGCGGTTGTAGCGGGTGACCGTGCGCTCGAAGATGTTGTTGCTGCCTCCGACGAAGATGCCGTTGTCACCGGCGCGTTCGACGACGATGCCCTTGACGTGCCAGTACGAGCCGTTGACCGCGAGGCCGCGGTTGGCCGGGTCCTCGGTCTGGGCCGAGAAGTTCAGCACCGGGGTCTCCCCCGGGTAGGCGGACAGCTCGGTGCGGTCGGCCGCGGTGCCGTTGTTGCCCTGGGGGATGGTGACCGTCTGGGAGTGGCGGTAGGTGCCGCCGCGCAGATGGATCGTCCCGCCGGGGGTGATGCGGCTGATCGCCGAGGTGAGCGTGGTCGGGTCGGACAGCGTGCCGGCCGCCCCGTCGGTGCCGCCCGGGGCGACGTACAGCGCGGCGGAGGACGGCGGCGGCGTGGTGGTGCCGCCGCTGGTCTCGGCCTCCAGGTAGTCGATGTTGGCGAGGCCCGCCGAGGTGGTGGGGTTGAGCCGGACGGTGTTGCTTCCGGCCGCCACCGGCACGGTGACGGTCTTGGTGACCCAGGTGCTCCAGGCGCCGGTGCCCTCGAAGGACAGGGTGGCGACGGTGGTGCCGCCCACGACGACCGCGGCGGGGCGCGCGGTGGTGGTCCCGTTGGCGAAGCGCACGGTCAGGGTGGCGGTGCCGGCGGCCGGTGCGTTCACGGTGAACTGCACGTGGGCGCCCACCGCGTTGGTGGCGTTGCAGAACCCGCTGCCGGACCAGCCGGCCCACTCGGTCTCGACGGCGCCGGTGCAGATCGCCGGGGCCGTCTCGGCCTCGTAGCGCACGGTGGCGGCGTGCGCCGGTTGGACGGACACCACGGCTAGAGCACCTGCCAGCAGGCCGGTGCACGCGAGGGCGGCTCTCATGTGCATGGTTGGTCTCCATGTCGGTCGGCTCGGGCGGCCCGTCGGGCCGCTGATGGGGGGCGAGCACGGGGTGGGGCTGTGCTGCGCACGGTCCCGGCGCCGCGGTGGGCGCCTGTTCGGCGGAGTGAACGGGTGGGGCGCCCGTCGCCCCCCGCCGAGGACCGTGTGAACGGCGCTGGGTAAGCGCTTTCGTCGGGAACCTAGGGCTCTCCCGCCGGACCGTCAATGACTTGTACATGATTTGAGTTCATGGACATGAACTTTCTGACACCGTTTCGGACATCCGGCACGGCTCGGTCAGGACGGCCGGGCGGGGCCCCCGGCGGAAGCCCGGCCCGGCTCGGTCAGGGCGCCGGAGAGGGATCCCCGGGGAGGTCGTCGAGGCGGCCCGCGACCGCCGCGGCGATACGCTCCAGCACCTCGGCGACGGGGGCCGGCGCGGTGCTCCGGCCGTCCCGGAGACGGACGGCGGCGAGCCCGCCCGCCGCCTCCCGCGCACCGGCGACCATCCGGTAGGGCACCAGCCGCGCGGCCCGCACCCGCGCGCCGAGGGTGCCCGCCTCCGGGCCGTCGAGCCGGGCGCGCAGCCCGAGCTCCAGGCAGCGGGCCACCAGCCCCCGGGCGTACGGCAGTTGGGCGTCCGGCACCGGCAGGACCGCCAGTTGCACCGGGGCCAGCCAGGCGGGGAACGCTCCCCCGTGCTGTTCGAGGAGATGCGCGACCGCACGCTCCACACTGCCGACGACACTGCGGTGGATCATCACGGGCCGGTGCTTCGCCCCGTCCGGTCCGGTGTAGTGCAGGCCGAACCGCGCGGGCTGGTGGAAGTCGATCTGCACGGTGGACAGGGTGGCCTCACGGCCGGCGTGATCGGTGATCTGCACATCGATCTTGGGCCCGTAGAACGCCGCCTCGCCCTCCACCGCCTCGTACGGCAGACCCGCGCGGTCGAGCACCTCGGTGAGCAGCGCAGTGGCTCGGCTCCACATCTCGGGGGCGTCGACGTACTTGCCGCCCGGCCCGGGAAGGGAGAGCCGGTAGCGGGCCGCGGTGATCCCGAGCGCCGCGTAGGCGTCCCGGATCAGAGCGAGCGCGGCCGCCGCCTCGCCGGCCACCTGGTCGAGGGTGCAGAAGACGTGCGCGTCGTTGAGCTGGATCGCCCGGACCCGGGTCAGCCCGCCGAGCACCCCGGACAGCTCGGCGCGGTACATGCCGCCGAGTTCGGCCATCCGCAGGGGAAGTTCCCGGTAACTGCGGCCCCGCGAGCGGTAGATGAGGGCGTGGTGCGGACACAGGCTCGGCCGCAGCACGACCTGCTCACCACCGAGGTCCATCGGCGGGAACATGTCCTCGCTGTAGTGGTCCCAGTGGCCGGAGATCTCGTACAGCTCCCGTTTCCCGAGCACCGGCGAGTACACGTGCCGGTAGCCGGCCCGCCGCTCGGCCTCCCGGATGTACTCCTCCAGCGCGTGCCGCACGACGGCCCCGTCCGGCAGCCAGTACGGCAGCCCGGCCCCCATCAGCGGATCGGTGTCGAACAGACCGAGCTCCCGCCCGACCTTCCGGTGGTCGTACCGGGGACGCCCCCCGGGCGCGGGGTCTTCGGCAAAGGCCTCGGGGACGGGGTTTCCGGCCGCGGCATCCTCGGGTTCGGAATTGCCGCTCGAGGCATCGGAGTTGGGGCCTTCGGCCGCGGCACCCTCGGGCTCGGGTCCCCCGGCAGGGTCCTGTGCGGCGCGGGCGGGACGGGCTGCGTGCATGGTCGGTCCTCGTGGTCGTGGGACGAGCGACCGCAGCACGAAGCCCCGGGGCACTCGCCCCGGGGCTTCGGATCAGGCATCGATCAGCGCGCCGGGACACTCCTCGGCGTCGTCGTCATCGCAGCGCGCTTCATGTGCCGGAGGCTAGCAGCGGACCCGGCGGCCCCCGCAAGGGGATTTCCGCGGGCGTGACAGCGGGCGAGCCCGGGGCCGAACGGCCCCCTAGGCTGCGCCCCATGACGACCCATGAGCGCGAGATCACCGAGCCCGTCGACCTGTGCCGTGCGGACGGGAGGCTGGAGGCGGAGGCCGTGGGGTGGTCGCGGCGGCCGTTGCACCGGACGGGGATGCGCGGCTGGGGGCGCGGCAAGCGGTGGGAGTACTGGTGTGTGACGACGCCGACGCATCTGGTGGCGCTGACCGTGAGCGACCTCGACTTCCTGGCGCTGCACACCGTGTACGTGCTGGAGTACGGCGCCGGGGGGCTGGAGTTCGAGCGGACCGCGATCGTGCCCGGCGGCTTCGGGGTGGCGCTGCCCGACGCGGTGGCCGGGGCCCCGGGGACCGCGCCGGTGGTGGTCGGGCCGGCGCGGCCGGTGCGGGGGCAGGTGCGGGTGGAGATCCGGTCCGAGGGGGCCGGGACACGGTTGCGGGCGCGCTGTCTGACGCCGGGCGGGCGGCTGCCGGTGGAGGTCGATCTCCTGGTGGGGATGGATGAGGGGCACGAGACGCTGTCGGTGGTGGTGCCCTGGAGCGAGCGGCGCTTCCAGTACACCTCCAAGCAGACGGCGCGGCCCGCGTCGGGGACGGTGCGGGTCGGGGAGCGGGTGCTGGAGTTCGGGGAGGACGCCTGGGGCACCCTCGACCACGGGCGCGGCCGGTGGCCGCGCTCGGTGGACTGGAACTGGGGCGCCGGCTCGGGCCGGACGGACGGCCGCACGGTGGGGCTCCAGTTCGGCGGGGGCTGGACGCGGGGCACCGGGAGCACGGAGAACGCGCTGTGCGTGGACGGCCGGCTCAGCAAGATCGGGGACGAACTGGAGTGGGACTGGTCCCCCGCCGACCATCTCGCCCCGTGGCGGGTGCGCACCCCCGGCGGGGACGCGGTGGACCTGGTGTTCACCCCGTTCCACAACCGCTCCACCCGGACCGAGGCGGTCCTGATCGCCAACCGCACCGACCAGTGCTTCGGCCACTGGTCGGGCACGGTCCGCACGGACGATGGCGAACGGATCGCCGTGGACGGGCTGCTGGGATGGGCCGAGGACGTCCATATGCGCTGGTAGAGGCGACGGGCGCGGGAGCCGGGCACGACGCGGGTCGTCCCACATGGTGATACGGGCTGACTGAACCATGAGATGTCTGAGATCGTCAGCAGACCCGTGCCCCACGCACGGATCTCGTACAGGGAGGCTCCGCCCGCGGCGGCCGGTCTCCGCACCGCGTGAACGAACGTGAAAGACCGAGACATGCCCGCACCATCCACCGGCCAGGCGCCCGCCCCCGTCAACTCGCGGTCACGCGTGCTCGTCGCGAGCCTCATCGGCACGACGATCGAGTTCTACGACTTCTACATCTACGCGACCGCCGCCGTCCTGGTGTTCCCCACGCTCTTCTTCCCGAGCAGCGACCCGACCACGGCGCTGCTCTCCTCCTTCGCCGTCTTCGGGGCCGCGATGGTCGCCCGTCCGATCGGCGCCATCGTCTTCGGGCACCTCGGCGACCGGATAGGGCGCAAGGCCACGCTGGTGGCCTCGCTGCTGACCATGGGCGTCGCGACCTTCCTCATCGGCGTGCTGCCCACCTACGAGCAGGCCGGATGGATCGCCACCGCGCTGCTGGTGCTGATGCGGCTCGCCCAGGGCTTCGCCATCGGCGGCGAGTGGAGCGGAGCCGCCCTGGTCGCGACGGAGAACGCGCCGAGCGGCAAGCGCGCGCTGTACGGCACCTTCCCGCAGCTCGGCGCCCCGCTGGGCTTCATCATCGGCAACGGTCTCTTCCTGCTCATCGGCGCCCTGCTGCCGTCCGCCGCGGGCGCCGACCCCTCGCAGCCCTCCGAGGCGTTCCTGGAGTGGGGCTGGCGGGTGCCGTTCCTGTTCTCCGCGGTGATGGTCGCGATCGGCCTGTGGGTGCGGATGCGCCTGGTCGAGTCGACGGTCTTCTCCCGGACGCGCGAGGCCGGGCTGGTGCGCAAGCTGCCGCTGGCCACCGCGTTCCGCAGCCACTGGCGGCAGCTGATCCTCGGCACGTTCTTCATGCTGGCCACGTACGTGCTCTTCTATCTGATGACCACGTTCTCGCTGAGCTACGGCCGCACCGCGACGGACGCCGCCGTGCCCGGTCTCGGGTACAGCTACACCACGTTCGTGCTGATGATGATCTTCGGCGTGCTGTTCTTCGCCGCGTTCACCCTGATCTCCGGCCCGCTCGCCGACAAGTACGGCCGCCGCGCCACGCTGATCGCGGTCACCGCCGCGATCGTGGTCTTCGGCCTGCTGTGGGTGCCGCTGACCGGCATGGGCACCCTGGGCGTGGTCCTGTGGCTGGTGCTCGGCTTCACGCTGATGGGCATGACCTTCGGCCCGATGGGCGCCCTGCTGCCGGAGCTGTTCCCGACGAGCGTGCGCTACACCGGGTCGGGCATCTCCTACAACGTCAGCTCCATCCTCGGCGCGGCCGTCGCCCCGTTCGTCGCCGTGGCCCTGTGGGAGGCCGGCGACGGCTCGCCGTGGCTGGTCGGCGTCTACCTCTCCGCGATGGCCCTGCTGACGCTGGTCGCCCTGCTGCTGGGCAAGGAGACGAAGGGCGTCGCCCTCGACGGGGGCGAGACGCCCGAGGCCCCGGAGCAGGACACCGCCGCGGACGCCTCCCCCGCCGTCCCCGCGTCCCGCTGAACCCCGTCGCCGCCGGTCCTCCGCCCCGGGGTGCGGAGGACCGGCGGCGACGTGTGCGCGGGGGCGCCGCCCGCGCAGTGCGCGGCCGCGGGTCCGCACGAGGAGACCGGCAGCCGGAACGCGGGCGGCCCCGCCGCGCTCACCCGGCCGCGGTGGCCGCCACCTCGTCGAGGGCCCATTCGAGGGACCGCGTCCACAGCACTGCCAGGCGCTCGGCGTCGTGGGCCTCCATCGCGCCGAGGGCGTAGCGGAAGGCTGCCTTGAGCCCGGCGGCGGTGTCCGAGACCTCCGCCATCAGTTCCAGGCCCGTCTCCGTCAGATGGAGCGGGACGTCGGCCACCTCCAGGCCCTCCAGTGCCCAGTTCGCGTCCACCTGCATGGCGGTGGGGACGAAGACGATCTGCCAGATCGGGTTGCGGCGCGCGGCGGTGACCGCGGGGTCGCGGAACTCCTCGGTGAGGAGGGCGACCGGGTGGTCGCGGTGTCCCAGGGCCGCTCGGACGGCCTGCTTGCAGTCGTCGACCAGCCGCCACGGGTCCGCGTCGGCGGGGGTGCGCGAGCGCAGCGGCACGAGGTTCTGGAAGAAGCCGACCGTCTCGAAGTCCTCCACCGTGCCACGGGTGTCGGCGGGTGCCACCACGAGGATGTCGTCCTCGTCGGCGAACTGCTTCATCGCGCGGAAGAAGGAGGCCAGCAGCAGCTCGAACCGGGTGCACCTGAGCCGGCGGACGAGGCCGTCGATCTCGTGGCGGCGGTCCCCGAGGAGGTCGAACTCGTGGCTGCCGGCGCGGAAGGCGGCAGGGTCGGCGACCGGGTCGGGGCTCGGCAGCACACGAGGCGGCAGGGGGTCGAGCGCCGCCAGCAGGACCGGCACCTCGCGGGCCGGCGGGAAGTCGCCGCGGATGCGGGCGGGGTCGTAGGGCACGGCGGGGCCGAGCTTGTGCCCGTCGCCCTGGTAGAGGAGGGCCAGTTCCTCCTGGAGCATCGCCTTGGAGCGCTCGTCGACGGCGATGTGGTCGAAGATCAACAGCAGCGAGAAGAGTTCGGGTGCGCGGCGGTACACCACGGCCCGCATCATGCTCTGGCGGTCGGGGTCGGAGAAGCGCTTCTCCTCGTCCCTGAGAGCGCGTTGGACGTGCTCCGCGGCCGCCCGGTCGTCGAGTACGCCGTTCAGCGGGCGTACCTCCACCACGTCGTCGGCGGGCCCCTCGTGCACCACTGCCACCACGCGCCCGTCGAGCTCCGCGTAGGTGGTGCGCAGGATGGAGTGGCGTGCGACCAGCTCCCGCAGGGCGGTGGTGAGGCGGGGGAGGTCCAGGGCGCCGCGGATCACGAGGTGGTTGGCCACCATCAAGTGGGGCGGGCGCCCCGGGATGCGCCGCATGCCGATCAGGCGTTCCTCGGGGAGGGACACGGGGCGGACGGCCGCCCAGCCAGCGCGGCGGGCGGCCGGAGTCCCGGCGGCGCCGGCAGGGGCGGACGGCTGACGCGGCGGCAGGGGGCGCAGCCCGCACTCCTCGGTCAGGCGGGGTACGTCGATCTCCAGTTTGGCGGTGCGGGGAAGGCGCTCCACCACGCGCAGGACGGTCGGCACCATGTACAGCGGCAGCACGGCCGCGAGGCGGCTCCGGCAGGCCGCGGCGGTGACCTCGCTGGACTCGACGACCGCGCCGAGGGTGATCCCGCCGTCCGCCGCCCCGGTCGGGTAGACGTGGCAGTCCGTCACACCGCCGACGCCCCGCACGGCGGCGGTGACCTCGGCCAGGTCGACCCGGGCTCCGTGGATCTTGAACTCGTTGTCCTGCCGGCCCACCCAGTGCAGCAGCCCGTCCTCGTCGAGCCGGCCGAAGTCACCCGACCGGTATGCCACTTCGCCTGCGGTGACGTCGGTCGGGACGAAGCGGCCGGGGACCTCTCCGGCCAGGACGCGGGTGGTCCGCGCCGCGATGCCGCCGATCAGGATCTCGCCGACCACGCCGGTGGGCACCGGCCGCAGCGCGGAGTCGACGACCGTCAGGGTGGTGCGGTCGACGGGCCGGCCGACGGGTACCGTCGAGCACCGCTCGTGCTCCTCGCCGCAGACCAGCCAGGACACGTCGATGCAGCACTCGGCGGGCCCGTACTGGTTCAGCACCGTCGCGTTCGGCAGCGCGGCCCGCGCCTTCGCCAGCGTCGCGCCGGACAGGGGGGCTCCGCCGGAGAACACCCGGCGCAGGCCGGGGCAGCCTCCCGACGAGGCGGCCAGGTCGCTGAACTCGTCGAGCATGCGGGGGAAGAAGTGGACGGCCGTGGCTCCCTCGTCCTCGCAGCGGCCCAGCAGAGTCTCCGCACTCGCCGCCTCGAAGGCGGTGGTGAGGACCAGGCGGGGGCCGAAGCAGAGGGCGGCGGTCACCTCCCAGACGTAGAAGTCGAAGCTGGGGCGGGAGGTCGACAGCAGCACGTCGTCCGGACCGAGCGGGTAGGCGCCCTGTCCCCACCGCAGGCGGTTCTCCAGCGCCGCGCCGTCCACGCGCAGCACCTTGGGCTCGCCGGTGGTGCCGCTGGTCTGCACGCAGTAGCCGCCCGGGGTGAACGAGGGCTCGAACGGGATGTCGCCGGCGCCGGGCCCGTACGCCGTGCGCACCGGAACGACCGCCGTCGCGGTGCGGGCGAGTTCCTCCTGGTGGCCCCCGGGCGCGTCGGTGTCCAGGACCAGGCAGCTAGGCCGGAGCACGTCGAGGAAGCGCGCGGCGCGGGCGGGCGGGGCGTCGAGGTCGATCAGCGCGAAGTCGGCCCCGGAGTACACCACGGCGGCCAGCGCGACCACCTGTTCCACGTTCTGCGGGAGGGCGATCGCCACGGTGTGGCCGGGCCCCGCGCCCTGTGCCCGCAGGGCCGCCGCCAGCCGTGCCGCGGCCGCGTGCAGCGTGGCCCCGTCCAGGGAGCGGCCGTCCGCACCGGTCACGGCGGGCCCGTCGCCCCGGCGCAGGAGCGAGCTGTGCATCAACGATCCGATCATCGGCTTTCCTTGTTCTCCTGAGTCGTGGCGAGGGAGGACTCGGAACCGCGCGCGTAGGCGCGCCGCTGGGCCCCGTACAGCTCCCGGTAGAGGGGATGGGCGAGCAGGTCCTCGTGCGGGCCGACGGCGAGCACTCTTCCCCGGTCCAGCAGGATCACCTCGTCCACCTCCCGCACCATCGAGAGCCGGTGGGTGACGACGACGGCGACCCCCGAGGCGGCGCGGGCCGTGCGGCGCGCCCAGGCGGCGAGGTCGGACAGCAGCCGGTCCTCGGCGAGCGGGTCGACGGCCGAGGTGGGCTCGTCGAACATCAGCAGGCCGACGCCGTCCGGCAGCAGCCCCCGGGCCACGGCGATCCGCTGCCACTGGCCGCCGGAGAGCTCCGTGCCGTCCGGGAAGGAGCGTCCGAGCCGGGTTCCGTCCTCCAGCCGTCCCTGGTCGAGGAGTTCGGCCAGGCCGGAGTCCCGGTAGGCGCGAGCGCGGTCCGAGGCGGTGGCGTCCTCGGATCCGAGGGCGACACTGTCGGCGAGCGCGAACTCGAAGCGGGCGAAGTCCTGGGAGACCAGGGAGGCCGCGCCGCGCCGGCGCGGATCGACGCACGGTCCGCCCTCGACCGTCCCGGAGGCGGGCGGCAGGAGTCCGGCGAGCACCTGGACGAGAGTGCTCTTGCCACTGCCGTTCGCACCGACCAGGGCGTACACCCGGCCCGGCCGGAGCGTGAGGTCGACCGCGTCCAGGGCGGGGGCGCCGGCCCCGGGGTAGCGGAAGGTCGCACCGCGCAGGGTGATACCGCTCCGGGCCCCGGCCGGCGCGGCGGGGAGCTCGGTCTCCTCCAGCCGCCCGCGCGTCTCCAGCAGGAGCCGGGTGACCCGCAGGGAGTCGGAGAGGGCGGACGCGTACCGGATCAGGGCTCCGGTCAGCGCCGTGACGCTGGACAGCAGCAGCAGGGCGGCCAGACCCGTGACCACGGACGTCGAGCCGTCGCGCAGGGAGCCGGTGAGCGCGGCGATGCCGGCGCCGTACGCCGCCGCCAGCACCAGGGCGCCCAGCGCCGACCAGGCGAACCCGGCCCAGGCACCGCGTGCGCGGATCCGCTCGGACGCGCGGCCGTGGGCGTGGTGCCGGGCGAGGGTGAACGCGCGGCCGCCGGTCAGCCGCAGCTCGTCGCGGTGGTCGGGGTCGGTGCCCAGGGCGAAGTACTCGGCCCGCAGCCGGGCCGCCTCCGCTGCCGCCTCCCGGCCGCGCTGCCGGGCGTGTTCGGCCCTCAGGGTGCACGCGTAGGAGACGGCCGAGGCGGCCGGCACCAGCAGCAGCCAGCCCGTGGCGAAGGCGGCGACGGTGACGGTGCAGCCCAGCCGCAGCAGCGTGCCGGCGATCAGCCCGGTGACGTCGGCGCCCTCGGTCAGCCGGGGCCGCTCGGCGCGGACGACCTCCAGCGTGTCGAGGAGTGCGGGGTCGTGGTAGTGCTCCAACGTCCGCCGGTGGTGCAGCAGTTGCTGGAGCTCGCCGTCGACCAGACGTCCGGTGCGGTCGACCATCCGGGCCGAGATCGCCAGGGAGGTCTTGGCGGACGCCAGTTGGACGACCAGCGCCGCGCACGCGCCCGAAGCCAGCGCGAGTGCCGTGCCGAGGTCCCGCTCCAGCAGCGCGGCGAGCATCCCGGCGAGCCCCAGTGCGAACAGCACGGTGGCCAGCGGCCGGAGGGTGAACAGCACGAGGGTCGCCCAGGCTCCGCGGCGGTCAGCCCGGAAGGACAGTCCGAGGAACAACGCGAAGGGGCGCTCAGGGCGCCGGCTACGCCCCGGACGCCCGGCGGGCGGGCCGTCCCCCGAGCCGGGATCCGCTCCGGTGGCCGTCTCCTCAGCGGCCGTCTGCTCAGCGGTCGTCTGCTCAGAGGTCGTCTTCTCAGCGGCCGTCTTCTCAGTGGTCATAGCGCCTCGCCTGGGCCGTGAACATCTGCGCGTAGCGACCTGGCCGCCGCATCAGCGAGGCGTGGTCGCCCCTCTCCCGGATGTGTCCGTCGGCGAGTACCAGGATCTCGTCGGCGTCCTTCACCCCGGAGAGCCGGTGGGAGACCATCACCATGGTGCTGCCCGGTCCGGTCAGCGCGCCGGCCTCGCCGAAGAAGCGCGCCTCCGCCTGGGCGTCGAGAGCGGCCGTCGGCTCGTCGAGGACCAGGACGCGGCAGGTCTCCGGATCGAGCGCCTGCACCGCGCGGGCCGTGGCCACCCGCTGCCACTGCCCCCCGGACAGGCCCGCCCCGCCGCGTACGCCTTGGGCCAGCAGGGGCGAGGGCTCCTCCTGCGGGACGAGGCCGGCCACCAGGGCGCGGGCCGCGGGCCGCACGGGCACGGTGCGCGCCGTCAGGGTGACGTTCTGGTCCAGCGTCGCGGGATAGCGGACGAAGTGCTGCCCGAGGAAGGCGAAGGCGGGGGCGGGCCGTTCCTCGGGCGGGCCGAGGGGCTCGCCGTCGCAGGTGATGGAGCCCGCGTCGGGGCGGAGCACACCGGTGAGCAGCCGGACCAGGGTGGATTTGCCCGCACCGTTGAGGCCCACGACCGCCAGGCTGCGCCCGAGGCGTACCTCGAAGCTGAGGTTCTCGAAGACCGGATCGCCGCCGGGGTAGCGGAACGACACGTTCTCGAAGCGGATCACACTGCCCTCGCCCGGCACCGGCCGCCCCGCGGAGGCGGACGCGGGCCCGGAGGGACGCTCGGGCGGGTGCTCGGGCGGGTGCTCGCCCGGAGGCGTCCGCCGTGTCCGTCCCCGCAGCACGCCGGCCTCCCTGACCTGTGCGAAGAGGGCCACCGCCAGGCCGGAGTGGACGACGTTCATGGTGACCGCGAAGACGCCGGTGAGGGCGGTGAGGGCGGCCACACCGACCGCAAGCCCGCCGGCGTCCAGCAGGCCGTCGGCCGAGCGGCGGGCGAGGTCGGCCAGCAGCAGCACCCCGGACAGGAGGACCGCCGCGTACGCCACGCGCAGCGGACGCGCGGTGCGCGAGGAGACCTCGCCGTGTTCGGTGGCCGCCTCCTGGTAGCGGCGCACGATCCAGTCCGCGGCGCCGAACACCTTGATCTCGCGCGCGGCGGCCGGGTCGAAGGCGAGCGAGAGCAGGTGGCGGGGCCGCCGGGTGGAGTCGGCCACCGAGTAGGCGCGCGCCTGTTCCCGGTCGTAGTCGGCCTCCAGCAGCAGCGCGCAGACCAGGAAGCACACCACCGCCACCGCCCCCGTCGGCGGGGCGAGGGCGACGAGCAGACAGCCGGCCAGAACCGCCTGTCCACGGGTCAGGAGGTGCTGGCAGGTCGCCACCACCAGGTGGCGCACCGGCCCGGTGTCGCGCAGCCGCTCCACCAGTTCGCGCACCGGGGCGTCGGCGCCGGTGCGGGCGTCGACGAGGGCCTCGATCGCGGCCCGCTCGACAGCCCCTTCGAGCACACCGCCGTACAGGTCGGAGACGGTCGCCACCAGCAGCGTCGCCAGCTGCCCGACGAGGAAGACGACGACCAGGGCTGCCACCACCGGTGCGATCGCCGCCGTGCCCGAGGCCCCCGGCAGCGCGGCACCGACCAGCAGGCCGGTGCACCAGGCGGAGGCCGCGGGCGCGGCGGCCGCGACCAGCAGGGCCGCGGCCGTGCCCAGTGTCCAGCCAGGGGCCACCCGCGCCCCCACCGCCAGGGGCGTCAGCCGCAGCCGGTCGGTCCAGACGCGTCGCTCGCCGCTCACCCGGCCCTCCAGTCGCGTATCGCGGCGGCCGTCGCCGCCGGGTCGTCCTGGTGGAACATGTGTCCTCCCTTGACCTCCACGCAGGTCAGCCGGGTGACGTGGGGGGTCCAGTGGCGCCGCGCGTCGAGCGGGCAGACGGGGTCGTCGGTGCCCAGGAGCAGCAGCACGGGAGTCTTCTCCAGCCGGCCGTCGACCCGGTGTCCCTCGTACACCCGCAGGTCCCGGCGCAGCCGGGGTGCGAAGGCGGCGAACACCTCCCGGTCGGCGGGCGAGGGGCGCCGGCCCCGGACCACGTCGAAGGACCAGTCGAGGAGTTCGTCGTCGGTGCAGGTCTGCGGGGAGATCCGGGCGGCCGGGCGGACGGCGCCCCCCGGCACGCAGGCGCCCATCACCAGGGCCGCGGCCGGCGTGCCGCGCCGTTCGAGGCGCACCGCGGTCTCGAACGCGACCAGTCCGCCGAGGCTGTGCCCGTACAGGCAGGCGTCCTCGAATCCGGCGTCCGCGCATCCGGCGTCCTCTCGCGAGCGGAGCCAGCCGTCGACGAACTCCCCCACGCTCGCGGGCGGCCCGGCCCCTTCCACGGCCTGGGGGTAGTCGACGGGATGGAAGCGGTCGGGGGCGATCTCGCGGGCCAGCGGGCGGAGTTGGTGGGAGAGCCCGCCGCTGTGGGGGAAGCAGTACAGGCCGGTCATGAACCCGTGCCGCCGCCCGCCACGCGCCCGGTGATCTCGTCGATCATCTCGTCGACGCTGCTGAACATCAGCATGTCGATGACGTCCAGCTCGACTCCCCAGCGGGAGGCGATCACCTTGCCGACGGCGAGCAGGTCCACGGAGTCCAGTCCCAGTTCGACCGCGCCCAGGCTGCCGGCCGCCTCGGGGTCGGGCCGGTCGGCGGCGATCCGGTCCAGGACCAGTTCCAGCACCTCGCGCCGGACGGTCCCCGCGTCGGCGGGGTGCCCCGGCGCGGTGGCCGTCTCCACGCGGGCGGTGGCGGTGGACGCGGCGGAACCCGGTCCGCCGTCCACCGCGCCGTCCACCGGGCCGGACGCCGGGGCGGCGGACGCGGGCCGGTCACGACGGGGAACGGTCACCGCGCGGTCGGAGACCACGGCGTGCACGCTGGTCCCGCTGGCACCGAAACAGCTGATGCCGACGCGGACGAGGCCGTCGGGGCCCGGGACCAGTTCCGTCGGTGCGGCCGAGGGACGCGCGACGCCGCCGGACAGGGCGTCGGGGGTGCGGGTGAAGTTGACCGTACCCGGCATGGATCCGCGTCGCAGTCCGAGCAGCACGTTCACCAGGGAGGCGACGCCCGCCGCGGTGTCCAGGTGACCGAGCGCGGGCTTGACGGATCCCACGGGCAGGGGCGTCGCGCGGTCGGCGAACACCTCGTTCAGGACGGAGAGTTCGACCAGGTCGCCGACGGGAGTGCCGGTGCCGTGGGCCTCCAGGTGGGCCAGGTCGTCCGGTCGGGCCCCGGCATCGCGCAGCGCACCGCGCAGGACGCGCAGTTGACCGTCGTAGGCGGGGGCGGTGTAGCTGGCGCGGGCCGACCCGTCGCTGCCCATGTGGATGCCCTCGACGACGCCGTGGACGCGGTCGCCGTCACGAACCGCGTCGTCGAGGCGCTTGAGCACGAACACGCCGCCGCCGCTGCCGCCGACCGTGCCGTTCGCCTCGGCGTCGAAGGCGCGGCAGACGCCGTCGGGGGAAAGGATGCCGCCGCGCTCGTAGCGGTAGCCACGGACCCGGGGGAAGTACAGGGAGGCCGCCCCCGCGAGAGCCAGGCCGACCCGGCCCGACCTGAGCAGGAGGCAGGCGTACTCGACGGAGGCGAGCGCGGTGGAGCAGGCGGTCTGCACGTTGACGGCCGGCCCGGTCAGCCCGAGCCGGTAGGCCACCCGGCCCACCGTGTGGTCGCTCGCGTTGCCGACGAGGATCTCCGGAGGGACCGACTCCTCCAGCAGCGCGGTGTCGTGCCGCAGGTGTTCGGTGAAATGGCTCGACAGTCCGTTGCCCGCGTACAAACCCATGCCGACGCCGCCGACGCACGCCACCTCCCGCCCGGACACCTCGCGCAGCGGGATGCCGGCGTCCTCCAGTGCCGCCACCGCGCAGTCCAGGAAGAGGAGTTGCTGCGGGTCGGTGACGAGCCGCTCGCGCGCGGAGAGCATGTCGATGTGCTTGGCACCCTCGACCGTCCAGCCGGTCGACGCCGAGCGGGGCACGTAGTCGGGCCGGTCCGCCTCCGCCGGAGCGACGCCCTGCTCCAGCAGTTCCTCGCGGCTGTGGGTCCGCACCGCGCTGCGCCCGGTGGTCAGGAAGTCGTCCAGGTCGTCCAGGCTGTCGCCGCCCGGCAGGTGCGCGGCGTAGCCGATGACGGCGACGGGCCCGTTCATCGTCCTCCTCCGCCGCCCGTGGTGGCGGGCCGGGCTGCCGCGCGGGCGTGCAGCGCACCGGCGAGGGCGGTGACGCTGGGATAGCGCATCATGTCCACGAGCGTGATCTCCTGTTTCTCCTCGCGCGCGATGCGCTTGGCCAGCAGCGGCAGGTCGACGGAGGTCAGTCCGAGGTCGAACCAGTTGTCCTCCGGGCTCGCTTCGAGGCCGGGCAGCACCTCACGGGTGAGGCGCAGCAGCCGGGCGGTGAGGTCCTCGCCGTCGCCCGCGGCCGTCCCGGCGTGGGACGGGGCGAGGGCGGGGTCGGCGGCAGGCCGGCTGGCGGGCGCGTCGGCGGGGGCGGCGGGCCGGGGAGCGGGCGCTTCGGCGAGGCGTACCCGCAGGCGGCGGGCCCCCTCCTCGTTGACGTACCGGTTGCGGGGCGCGACGCCCAGCAGCAGGGACGGCGGCCGGCCGGGCGTGGTGAGCACGCCGACGAGTTCCTGGAGGGCGACGGTCCGGATGCCGGAGAGGGTCGCGACGTCCTCGCCGCCGGTGAGGTGCTCGGCCCCTTCCACCCGGGAGCAGGAGATGACGGTGACCTCGCCGCCGGTCAGCGCGGCCCGGGCCTCGGCAGCGCTGCAGGCCGCCGCGTAGTGGGGCACACCCGCGCCGCCGAGGTGGGCGTTGACGGAGGACAGGACGGTCACGCTCGCACCCGTCTCCCGCGCGACCGCCAGGGTGCGGGCCAGGCCGTCGGTCTTGGGACCGAGGATCTCGGAGGGCGTCGAGGCGCCGGCGACTCCGGGCGGGCCAGCCAGGTGGACGAGGTGCACGGGGCCGTCGTCGGTGTCGCGCAGCGCGTGGCGCAACGCCTCCTGGCCGGCGTCGGTGGTGATGTCGCAGAGGAGGTCGGCGTCGGGGCCGCGGCCGGCCACCGTCACCCGGTGGCCGCGGGCCGCGAGCAGGCCGGCGAGGGCCCGGCCGAGCCGGCCGGTGCCACCGATCAGCACCTGGTGTGCGGGCGGGGCCGAGCCCGGCGGCAGAGCGAGGGGTTCCAGGACGCGCGTCCAGGTCGTCCCGTCGCCGTCCAGGAAGCGGTCCCGCAGGTCGGTGACGCCGACGGCTCCCGCCACGGCGTCCCGGCCGGCCCCGGGGGCGGCCCACAGGGTGCGGACGTTGGCGAATCCGCGTTCGGCGAGGTGCGCGCGGATCCACCCGGCCAGCGGGTGCGAGGCAGGCCCCGGGGTGCCGCCCCGGCTCTCCTCGCGGACCAGGACGGTGACCAGCGCCGTCCTGGGCAGCCGTTCGCACAGGGCGGTCAGCCAGGGGCCCCAGCGGTCGCACCGGGCCTGCAGGTCGGCGGAGGTGACCAGCGCCGTGCCGGGGCCCAGCCCCTTGCCGTGCAGGACGATGCCGCGGGCGTCCGGGGAACCGCCTTGCGGCGCCTCGGCCGGGTCGGCGGCGTCCGGTCCCAGGATGCGGAAGGGGGCGGGCGGACCGGTCCGTTCGGCGGGCTCCTGGCGCCGCCAGACGATGCGTGAGGCCCGCACCGATCCGGCCGGGGCGGTCGCGGGGGCGGGGTCCGGGCCGCCCGCGTCCTCGGCGAGGAAACGCTGGACGAGCTGCTTCTTGCGCACCTTGCCGATGCCGGTGCGCTCGATGTCGGCGGGGTCGACGACCAGGACCCGCCGCACGCCCAGCCGGAGACCGGCCAGCAGGTGGTCGCGCACGGCCTGGGGAAGGGCCGCCGGGTCGCCGCCCTCGGCGGCGGCGCAGAAGACGACGAGTTCCTCGGTGCCCGAGCTCCGGGCGCGGTGCCCGACGGCGACGGCGGTGCCGGGGACGACGCCCGGGGCGCCCTCGACGCAGGTCTCGATGTCCGCGGCGTTCCAGTTGACGCCGTTGATGATGATGCGCCCCTCGTCCCGGCCGGAGATGTGCAGGCCGTCCTCGGCGATCCAGCCGAGGTCGCCGGTGCGGAACCAGCCCTGCGCGTCGGGGTCCGCCGCACCGGCGCCGACCGCGTACCGCTCCAGGACGGACGGCCCGCGCACCTCGACCCGGCCGATGAGCGGCCCGTCGGCCGCCTGCTCCTCCAGTGGCACGACGCGGATCTCGACGCCGGGCAGCGGGAAGCCCACCGAGGGCACGCCGGGTTCGGCGGTGCGCGCGTCGAGGTGGGTGTGGTACGTGACGCCCGAGCAGGTCTCCGTCATGCCCCAGGCGGGGGCCACGACGCCCCGTGGCAGGCCGAACGCGGCGAGCCGCTCCTCGAACTCCCGGACGTCGCCGACCGACACGGCCTCGCCGCCGTTGAGGTAGAAGCGCAGGCAGGCCAGGTCGTAGGACGCCCCGTCGGCCAGGGCCGCGGTCGCGGTGCGGGAGAGCAGTTTGAGAGCGAAGTTCGGCGACCAGGTGGCGGTGACCCGGTGGGCGTCCACCAGGCGGAACCACTCCTCGGGGTCGGAGAGGATCCGTCCGGGGGCGACGGTGATGTGCTCGGCGCCGATGTAGGCGTCCCGCACCAGGTTCATCATGATGCCGCCGACGTGCGACAGCGGCATCCAGTTGAGCCCGACGTCGTTCCCGTCCAGGCCGTTCATCCAGCTCGATCCGGCGGCCACGCTCAGCAGTGCGGCGTGGCGCTGCGCGATGACCTTGGGGCGTCCCGTGCTGCCGGAGGTCATGAACGAGACGGTGCGCGCCGGGTCGCCGGAGAGCGGGTGGCCCTCGGCCCAGGCGGCGCGCCGCCCGGCCAGGTCCGCGGGGGGCTCCTCCCCGTCGGCGGCGAAGGCGTCGCAGCGGGTGACCGGGGTACCCGGGCCGGCCACCCGCCCCCAGACGGCGGCGTCGTAGTCGGGGGCGTCCCGGTGGGTGACGACCAGGTGGAAGCCGTACTCCTCCTGGAGACGGGTCGTCCAGGCGCGGATCTCCGGCTCGGGCGCCGTGAGGAGTTCCGCGGGGACGAGGACGGGATCGAGGTCGGCCATCACACAGGACCAGAAGGCGAGCAGCGTCGCCGACGGTTCGACGGTGGCGAGCAGCACACGTCCCGAGGACGTGCCGGCGGCGTCCCGCAGCCGGTCGCCGGTCACCAGGGCGAGGTCGCGCAACCGGGCCCAGGACAGGTGCAGTTCGCTGCCGTCGGAGTCGACGGTCCGGATGCCCCGGCCTGCTTCGGCGGCCCGGGTGAGGGTGTGGCCGAGGGTCACCAGGCGTTGCCGGTGCTCGTCGGCGGCCTCGGCGGGCGGGCCGACGAGCGCGATGATCCCGGTCTGGCGCCCCGCGCGCGGCGCGGCGGCGCCCGGCCACTCCCGCGGTGCGGGGAGTTCCTCCACCTCGACGGGGGCCAGCCGGGCGAGCCGGCGCCGCAGTTCGGCGGCGGGCTCGTCCCGCTCGAGTTCCACGTCGAGGAACGGTCCCGCGCCCGGGGTGTCGCCGCGGGTGAACCGCCGTACCCGGATGTCGCGGTCAAGGGCCTCGGCCAGCAGGCCGAGGCCGGGTGTGTCGTCGTGTCGCATGCTCATCCCGTGTCCGGCGGCTTGGGGTCGTCGAGGGTGTGTGTCCGGCGGCTTGGGTCGTCGGGGGTGCGGTCGTCCGCGGGCGCCCGTCGCCGCGGGCGCGCGGCCTCGCGGATCCGCGTCGACCGGGGCGTCTCGTCCCTCGGCCGCGGCACCGGGTTCCGGCGCGGGTGCGCCGCCCGCGGGCCGCGGCCCTCGTCGTCAGAGGCTCGGCTCGACGGGGACGCCGTCCTTGAGGATCAGGTAGTGGCTGTCCATGTAGTTCGCCGGCGTCTTCACCTGGCGGCCCCACGGGTCGAGAGCGATCCGCTGCATGCCGTCCGGGGCGTACTCCATCATGATCGCCTTGCGGGTCCAGCCGCGCTCGTTGCCGCCGGTCATGTGCGGCAGCGTGGCGGTGAAGACCGCCATCGAGCCGGCCTTCATCGGGACCGGCGTCATGCCCTTGGGGTCCTCGCCGAAGACGTAGTTGCCGAACTCGCTCCGGTGGTGGCGCAGCGTCCCCACCCGGTGGCCGCCGGGCAGGACCCGCAGGCAGCCGGACTCGACGTCCACGTCGGTGAGGGCGATCCACACCGTGAAGAGCTGCTCGTAGTCGACGAACGTGTAGCCGGTGTCCTGGTGCCAGGGGAACGGGTCGGAGCAACGGGCCGGCTTGTAGACCGACTGGTCCCAGTACAGGCGCACGTCGGGGCCGATGATGTCGTGGCCGAGGTGCTGGAACAGCGGCAGGACGCAGAGCTGTTGCACCATCCGCAGTCGCCGGGACGGCTGCGCGCCGAAGCTCATCCGCTTCTCGGCCTCCGCGTCTCCGGTGCGGCGCAGGGTCGCCAGCCGGCGGGCGTCGTGCTCGTCGAGCTCGTCGGTGAGCCGCTGGAGGAAGCCCTTGTCGAAGACGTCCTCCAGGATGACGTAGCCCTGCTCGTTGTACTGGTGCGCCTCCGCCTCGGTGAGGATCCGCCGCCCCGTCTCGCCGATCGGGTCCCAGGTGAAGTTCTCGTTGAGCGGGTGGCGTTCGAAGTGCGGCCAGAGGTCGGACCGGAGGCCGAAGTTCTCCTGGCAGAACAGCGCCCAGTCGGAGCGCCGGTCGGCCGCGAGCGGTGTCCGCGAGCCCGGCAGGTGCACCCGCAGCCGCTCGTCGACGACGACCTGGACGTCGTCGGGCAGGATCCCGTCCTCGAACCCGTGGCCACGGGCCGCGGTGCCGCCGGGGTCCTCCCAGAAGGCGAACCGGCGCACGTCCCCGAGCGTCGTTCTCGTCATCGCTGTCACGGTCTTGCCCTCCTAGCCACGCGCCGGCGCGTGGGAGTCGTCGGTGCGCTCGGATTCCAGGGTGGTGTCCAGGGCCGACGCGAGGGCGTCGACGGTGGGGTGCAGGTAGACGAGATTGACGGGCAGGCTGCCGCCGAGCCGGCTGTTCAGCTCGGCGACGACCCGGATCGCGGCGATGGAGTCGCCGCCGAGGTCGAAGAAGTCCTCGTCGGCCCCGAAGCCGGTGCGGGCGAGTGCCTTCTCCCAGGCCGTCCGCACGGCGGCCCGGAGGCCCTGAGCGGTGGCGTCCTGTCCGGCGGACCCGGGGGCCGGGGTGGTGGCGGCCTGTCCCGCGGCCCCGGGGCTCGGAGCGGTGCCCGTCCGTCCGGCGGACCCGGAGCCCTGAGCGGTGCCCGTCCGTTCGGCGAGGACGGCGGCGGCCCGGTCCAGGACCGCGGTGCGGCCGGCTCCGTGCCGCGCCGTCAGGCCGTCGAGCAGGGCCGTCACCGCGGCGGGCCCGGAGGGCGTCACAGGGAGCGGCGCGTCGGCCTCGACATAGGTCCAGGCGGACATTCCCACCACGACGTGGTCGTCGCTCGACTCCCTCCCGGACGAGGTGGCGCGGATCTCCAGCAGCACACCGTCCCCCTTCTCCTCGGCGACCCGGTCGGCGAGGCCGAGCATGGCGCTGACCAGTACCGCGCCCACCAGGTCCTGCTCCCGGTCCGCCGCGATGCGCACGCCGGTGACCCGGCTGACGTCGCAGCGTTCCAGGACGGCGGCGGCAGTGGCCCGAGCCTTGCTGACGATCAGCCCCGCCAGGTGCTCCTGTCCGTCGAGACGGAGAGCGCGGACCCAGTCGTCGCCGGTGGTGCGCACCGCCGCGGCGGCGGCGTGGGCGAACGCCTCCGCCGTTCCGAGCGGGCCGGTGGCCGGCGGGGCGGGCTCCTCGGGCCGCGGAGCGGCGGCCGGGTGGACGCCGTACCGCTCGGTCAGCGAGGTGTGGAGCGACTCGAAGCACTTCTCGGCCGTTCCCTCGTCCATCCACTCACCGACGTCGAGAGAGAGGGTGACGGTGTCGCCGGGCTCCACGGTGAAGGTGACCGCGAGCGGGAAGCGGACCACCTCGGTGCGCTGGGGGAGTTCGCGGATGGCCGCCTCTCCGAGGCGCATCGAATCGAAGTGGTCCCAGGCGAAGGTCACATCGGGCATGACCCGCCGCCGTTCGGGGTCTCCCGCGGTCTCGCTCTCGAAGATCTGGGTGAAGGTGAGCGAACCGTGCCGCAGCCCGTCCAGGACCGCCGACCGGCAGTGCGCGCGCAGGTCGCCGGAGGCCGTGTCGGCCCACAGCGGCAGCAGGTTGGCGTTGCTGCCGTACTCCTCGGTGCGGGGGCGCAGCGCCGGGAACGAGTAGAGCAGGGGCCGCCGGGAGAACGCGTCGAGGCTCTCCACGGTGGTCGCGAGGGTTTCGACGAACGGGGTGACGCGGTGCCGGCGGCCCTGGGCCTTCACGGCGTCGAGCCAGTCGGCGGGCAGTCTCCTGCTGAGCCGCCGCCCTCGCCAGCTGCGGTCGAAGACCGGCCGGCCGAGGGCTTGGTCCAGGGTCCTGCGGGGGATCCGGGCGACGGTCTCGCGCCAGAAGGCGCGGTCGCGGTCGCCCTTGGACGTGTCGACGGGGGCGCGGGCCGGGAGGCCGGGCAGCTCGGTGCCTCCGGCGTAGACCTGCCCGACCTGCGTCAGGATCTCGGAGAACTGAGTTCCGTCGATGATCGCGTGGGAGGCGGCGAGGTGCAGGAAGACGCCGTCGGCGCCGGGCTGGCAGCGCAGCACGATCCCCGGGCTCCGCTCGGGGTCCAGCGGCGTGGCCGCCAGGTCGGCGGCGACCCGGTCGCAGAACGCGTCCTGGTCGGCGGCGACCCCGTCGTAGAGCACGAAGGCGTCCTGGTGCTCGGTGGAGAACTCGGGGATCACGCCCCCGTCGCCCGCGGTCCGCACGGCCAGCCGCAGCGCGGGGTCGTGCCGCATCACCGCGCGGAAGGCTTCCCCGAGCCGCTGGAGGTCCACTCTGCCGCGGATCTCGAACAGCCGTTGGATGGTGTAGGCCGCCATGGCGTTCGGGCTGGACTTGGAAGCGGCCCAGATCTCCACGGCCCCGCGGGTCAGGGCGACGTCCCGGCCGGTGACCGGCGTCGGCGCCGGGGCGGGCGGCGTGAGGGCGGCCGGCGTGAGAGCGGGCGGCGTGAGAGCGGGCGGCGTGAGGGCGGCTGCCGTGAGGGCGGGCGGAGTGGGGGTGGCCGGAGTGGGGCGGGCGATCCGCTCGCGCAGGGCGGTGAGGGCCTCGACCGTGGGCCGCCAGCTCTCGGGCCGGGTGGTGAAGTCGATCAGGCAGGAGATCTCGGTGGCGCCCGCTTCCCGGAGCGCCCGGCACTGCCGGTCCCAGGCGTCCTGGTCGCCGATCAGGCTCAGCCCGTCCATCAGGCGCTGGGCAGCCGCCCGGGTGCGCGGCGTCCAGTCGACCGTGTCCAGGGAGGCGGGGTCGGGGTGGGTGCTGCGGAAGGTCTGCAGCATGTAGCTCTCGAGGTCGCGCACGGCAGCCTCGCGGGTCTCCTCGTCGGGCGTGTACGCGGTGTGCACCAGGACGGTGACCTGGCCGCCGTCGGGGTCCAGCCCCGCTTCGCCGCGGGCTTCCCGGTAGACGCGCAGCTTGGACTTCAGCTCCGCCAGGTCCTGCTGGATGAGGTTGGTGAGGATGTTCCGTCCGGCGCGGCCCGCCTGGCGGAAGGACCGCTCGTCACCGAGCACCGCCTGCCACAGAGGCAGTTCCCGCTGGACGGGCTTGGGGAACAGCTCCACTTCCGCGGCGGTCCCGGCGGGGCTCTCCAGCCGGACCTTCTCCCCCGCCCACAGCCGGGTGATCTCCGTGATGCGCTGTTCGAAGAGGTCGCGCCGCGCCTCGTAGGGCGCGTCGGACAGGACGAAGTCGCGCCGCATCCAGCCGGAGGCGACGGCGAGGCCGACCCGTCCCCCGCTGGCGACGTCGAGCATCGCCCAGTCCTCGGCGACGGTGACCGGTGGGTGCAACGGGAGGACGGCGCTGCCGGCCCGCAGGGCGATGCGGTGGGTGCGGGCGGCGACCAGGGCGGCGAGCACCGCGGGGTTGGGCGAGAAGCCGGCGAAGCGGTCGAAGTGCCGTTCCGGGAACCAGAGGGCGTCGAGTCCGCCCGCCTCCGCCGCCTCGGCCAGGCCGGTCACGGTGTCGTAGAAGTTGCCTCCGTGCGCGCTGTCCTGCATGCCGAAGAAGGCCAGGCTGACGGCGAGCGGCCGGGCTGCGGCGACCTCGCGGGCTGCGGAATCGGAGCCGGCGGCATCGGATACGGCGGCACCGGCGACGGCGGGTCCGGCGGCCTCGCGCCCGGTGGCCGGGACGGTGGCGGCCTGCGGCGAAGAGGTCTCGGCCGGGCGGGCCGTTCGCGAGGGTCGCGGACGGACCGCGCGCTCCACGGCGGCGACGATCTCGTCGAGCACCTCGTCGGTGTGCGCGTCGGAGACATAGCTGAGGCCGGTCTCCGTGATGTAGACGCCCTCGGCGATCAGGTTCCGCCGGAACTGGTGGAAGTCGCTGCCGATGAACGCGAAGCTGGTGCTGTCGGCCCGCACGAAGCGGAAGGCGGTGCCCCGGCCGATGACCCTGACCCCGGTGCCCGCCTCGTTCAGCACGGCGTCGATCCGGGCCCGCAGCCGGTCGCCGCGCTCGTTCATGGCGGCCTGGAACTGCGGTCCCCGGGCGATGAGTTCGTCCATCACGGCGTTCGCCGCGGCCACCGCGAGGGGGTGCTTGACGTAGGTGCCGGCCGTGTAGGTGAGACGGTCGGAGGGCACCCTGAGATCCTGGGTCCAGGGACCGCCGTCGACGAGGTCCATGATGTCGGCGCGACCGGCCACCACGGAGATGGGCAGCCCCGCCCCGACCGTCTTGCCGTAGGTGACCAGGTCGGCGCGGACTCCGTACAGCTCCTGGAACCCGCCCGGTGCGAAACGGAACCCGGTGAGCACCTCGTCGAAGACCAGCAGGATCCCGGCCTCCTGGGTCACCCGGCGCATCTCGGCGGCGAGTTCGCCGAGGTCGCGGTCGGGGGAGCCGTTCTGCAGGGGCTCCATGACCACGGCCGCGATGTCGTCGGCGTTGTCCAGGAGGAACCGGGACAGTTCCGGGTCGTCGACGGAGCCGATCAGGACGTCCTCGGCGCCGGAGCGCGAGACTCCGGGAGCGTTCGGCGTCGCCGCCCGCCGAGTCCGGCCGCCGGGCCTGGGGCCGTAGAGCGTGGTGTCGGAGTGTCCGTGGTAGGCGTTCTTCAGCAGCAGGACCTTCGGCCGGCCGGTGTACGCACGCGCCAGCCGAACCGCGGTGAAGACCGCCTCGGTGCCGGTGACGCAGAAGTTGACCCGCTCGACGCCCGTCAGGGTGGTGATCTTCCGGGCCAGCTCACCCGTCCCGGCGATCTCGGCGCCGAGGTGGATCCCCCGGTCGAGCTGGCGGCGCAGCGCCTCGGTGACGAAGGCCGGACTGTGGCCGAAGAGATGGGAGCCGTAGCCCATGGCGATGTCGATGAGCCGGTTGCCGTCCGCGTCCCGGACGTAGGGGCCGTCGGACTCGGTCACCCAGATCGGGTAGGAGCCCGCACGCTCCTTCTCGTCGCGCTCGGCGAAGCGCCGGTTGTTGCAGAGGACATCCTGGAACCGCTCGGAGAGCCGTAGCGACGCGGCGGTGGCCTCGGCGAAGTCCCTGTCCGAGTCGGGCGCGGGGGCGGAGGACGCGACCGGCTCGGGTACGGCAGGCACCGTCGGCGCGGGGGCTGTCGTCTCCGGCTCGGGTACGGCAGGCGCCGTCGGCGCGGGGGCGGTGGACGCGACCGGCTCGGGTACGGCGGGCGCCGCCGGCGCGGGGGCTGTCGTGTCCGGGGCGGCTGTCGGGGTGCCGCCTTCCTGCTCGATCCAGCGGGCGACGGCGTCGACCGTGACCACGTCCTCGAACAACTGCTGGACCGATATCTCCACGCCGAATTCCTGCTCGACCCGGTGCGACAACTCGATCAGGACCAGCGAATCCGCGCCCAGATCGAGCAGTGGAGTTCCGGTCGGAACGTCTCCGGATATCTCCAGCAGTTCGCCGACCAGCGCGCCGATCCGTGAAGTCGACACCACCGTGCCTGCCGGGGTGGCGGCTGCGTCGGCCGGGATCTGCGCGGCGGCAGGACCTGTCGTGTCCGGGGCGGCTGTCGGGGTGCCGCCTTCCTGCTCGATCCAGCGGGCGACGGCGTCGACCGTGACCACGTCCTCGAACAACTGCTGGACCGATATCTCCACGCCGAATTCCTGCTCGACCCGGTGCGACAACTCGATCAGGACCAGCGAATCCGCGCCCAGATCGAGCAGTGGAGTTCCGGTCGGAACATCTCCGGATATCTCCAGCAGTTCGCCGACCAGCGCGCCGATCCGTGCCACGACAGTCATGTAAACAGCCCTTTCTGAATTCACTGTTCCTGGACAGGCGCGATGATCGCGTGGACATTGGTGCCGCTCATGCCGAAGGCGCTCACGCCGAGCGCGCCCGCCCGGTGTCCGGGCAGTGGCGTGTCGGCGAGGACGAGTCGGACGTTCTCCCCCGCCCAGTCGACCGTCGGGCTCGGGGCACCGGCCGAGCGCGTCCCCGGAATGACGCCGGTGCGCTGCACGGTGGTCGCCACCAGGAGCGACAGCAGCCCGGAAGCCGCTTCGAGGTGCCCGAAGCGGGGCTTGTTCGACCCGATGAGCAGGGGGCGTCCGGCGTCCCTCTCCCGGGTCCGGTAGGCGGCCGCCAGGGCGGAGACCTCGATGGGATCGCCGAGCTTCGTGCCGGTCCCGTGCGCCTCCACGTAGGAGACCGTGGCGGGATCGAGCCCGGCCCTTCCCAGGGCGCGGGTGATCACGTCCTCCTGGGCGGAGCGGTTGGGCACGGTGACGCCGGCGGTCCGGCCGTCCTGGTTGACCGCCGTGGCGACCCGGGGGCGCGCCGGGCCCGTGCGCCGGAGGGTGCCGGCCTCCAGGACGAAGGCCACCACGCCCTCGCCGACGACGAAGCCCGCCGCCCGGTCGGTGAAGGCGTTGCAGCGGGCCCCGGGGTCGATGGCTCCGGTCGCCTGTCGCAGCAGGCGGCCCTGGTCGCTGCGGACGAGGTGCGAGGCGACGACCAGAGCACGGTCGATCTCTCCGTCGCGTACGGCCGCGGCGGCCAGGTGGAGGGCGAGCAGCCCGGACGAGCAGGTCGAGTCCACCTGCATGCTCGGCCCGCGCAGGTCGAACGCGTACGAGATGCGGCCCGCGGCCATCCCTCGGTTGTTGCCGACGCCCACGGAACTCAGATTGGCCGCGGGCACCTCGGCCAGGTCGACGCCGAGGAGATGGTCCGATTCGGTCATCCCCACGTAAACGCCGGTACGTGAGCCCTTGAGCGCGCCGGCCGTCAGGCCCGCGTCGTCGAACGCGGCCCGCGCGACATCGAGCAGCAGGAGTTGCTGGGGGTCGATGTAACGGGCCTGACGCGGCGATATCGCGAACTGGAGAGGGTCGGTCAGCAGTTCTTCCGACGCGAAGGACACCTTGTGGTCCGCCGGTTCCGACGGCGCGTGGAGGATGCTCTCGAATTCCTCCGTGGTGCGCACCTTTCCGGGAAGCGCGAGCCCCGAACCGGCTATCTCGACCACAGGCATCTACAGCCCTCTCCTCGACTGGCAAGGCGACCGGCGACTGCAATGGATAACGACGGATGGGAAGAGAATGGGGACAACCGTCCGGAGAGCGGGATGCAGCCGACAACAAAGCTTCGGAATCGCATCGCCCGGCACTCGAAAAATTCGGCTTAGCTTCCCGACGGATCCGAGTATCACCGGCGGGTAGGGGGGCGTCAACAAGGCCTGGAGAGAATAGGGGTACCCCTCCCCGCAGAGCGCGCGAGTCCGATTGATCTCCATGATCACAGGAAATCCGTTGTGTCCGCCATCCCCTTCCCCGTCGTTCCCGGACGGGTCTGCGGCGACGCCGTGGCTGAATTTCGCGGCCCCCTGCGCAGGCGGGTCGGGCCCCTCGGGTGGAGGTGGCTGATTTCACGTCCCGCCCGGGGCGGAGTGGGCCAGGGCGGTGACGGTGCGGCGAGGCGGGCGTCCGGACGGGAGGCGCCGGCGGCAACCGGGTGCACCGCGAGAGCGGGCCCGGGAGCATGCGTCGGTCACGTAGCCAACGCCTGATGGGCGGGCCTGCCGCGTGGCCGAGAACCGCTCACGAGGGCTCTGCGAGCGACAGTCAGCCTTGACGCTCCGATGCCGCCGCGACGAAGCTCGTGCAAGTTGGCGTAAGCCACTCGACACCGGAGGCAGTCATGGCACTACGGTTCATCGGGATTGATCCAGACACGGGGCAGCAGGGTTCCCCCACCGTATGGGTGGACGAGGAGAAGGGGGAGCTGGTGCTTCAAGGCTGGGAGCCAGACGAGAAGCTAGAGGCGGAGTGCGCCGCGTTCGAGGTTCCCGGCCATGCGCCGGGCATTCCGCCACACGAAGCGGTGATCCGGATTCCGGCCCGCATGGTGCCGATGCTGAGGAAGGCGTGCGATGTCGCAGAAGGAACCGGGCTTTGACGAGCTGATGGCGGCGGCCCGGCACTCGGCGCTGCACCTGGAGATGCGCGACTCGTACGGGGTGGGCGACGAGGCCGAGGACTTCGAGAACTGGCAGCGCACAGGCCAACGCGACGTGGACCCTGCCTCTGCCTACTGGGCTCCCTGGGTTGATCTGATTCGCGGCACCGTGGCCCGGGGAGTCGTCGTCCGCCGGGCCCGTGTGGTGTCGGAGCCGGTCACGGAGTACATCCGGTACGAGCATGCTGGCACGGTGGTGAACCTCCACGCCGGGGAACAGGTTCGCTGGCTCCCCCGCCGTCAGGCTTCCGACATCGCACTCCCTGGGAACGACTGCTGGGTGTTCGACGGGGAGATCGTGCTCTTCAACCACTTCACAGGGGAGGGGAGCTGGTCCGAGCCCGGTTGGGAGGTACGGTCCGAACCGGCCGTTGCAGCACTGGCCTCCGCAGCGTTCGAGACAGTGTGGGAGCGCGGTATCCCACACGAGAAGTACTCGGTCTGACCTGACGAATCGCGAAGAGCCAACTCATGCCTGCATCCCCCTCGTCCAGTGCCCAGGCTGCCCGTGAAGCCATCGCCGCCCGTCTCGGGGGCCTGCGCAGAGAGGCGGAGCTGACCGGGCACGAGCTGGCTCGTCGCTGTGGCTGGAGTCCGGCCAAGTCGTCACGCATCGAGCGGGCCAAGACACCCGCGTCTGACGCCGACATCCGCGCCTGGTGCAAGGCGTGCGGAGCCGAGGGCCAGGTAGAGGACCTGATCGCGGCGAATCGGCAAGCCGATCAGATGTACGTGCACTGGCAGAAGCTCCACCGGCACGGCATGCGCCGGGCACAAGAGGAAGTCGTTCCCCTGTACGAGCAAACGCGCCACTTCCGCGTGTATTGCTCGAACGTGGTCCCTGGGATGCTTCAAACCGAGGCGTACGCAGCGGCCCTGCTCTCGACCATCGCGGCCTTCCAAGGAACCCCAGACGATTCGGAGACGGCCGCCGCCTCCCGGATCGAACGCTCACGAGTTCTCCACGAGGGTGACCACCGGTTCGCTCTGCTCCTGGAAGAAACGGTGCTCCGCTACCGGATCGGCGACGAGGCCACCATGGCCGGCCAGCTCGGGTATCTCCTGGCAGTCATGGCCTTGCCGAACGTGAGCCTTGGAGTCATCCCGTTCACGACTCAGCGCCGCGTCTGGCCCCTGGAAGCCTTCTACCTGTTCGACAGCCGCCAAGCGAGCGTCGAGCTGCTCACGGCCGCCGTGAACGTGACTGCCCCCAGCGAGGTTGCCACGTACGCGAAGGCGTTCTCACAGCTGTCCGAGATCGCGGTACACGGTGCTGCCGCTCGGGCTCTGATCTCCGAGGCGATTACGTCTCTCGGGTAGTTCCCGTGCAAGCTCGTGCAAGAGCGTAGCCGCGTGGATTCGCCACTTCCTAGGGTCGTTCCATCGACTTTGGAAGCGATCGGGAGGGGCGCGGCGCGATGAAGGCGGAACCCACTCAGCGGCATGAAGACCCGGGGACCGTCCCCTTGCGACCCCGCCTCCGGCCGGTTCCGGGTTGCCCGGAGTGCGCGCGGTTGGCACAGCTCCGTAAGGCCGCAGAGCTGGAGAGCGACCAGACGACTTCTACGGACTGCGACATCCTCATGCGGATGCACGGTACGGGCCACTGAGCTTCTTCAGCGGCCACTCCAGAGGGTGAACGGCTCTGGCGAGTTGACCAGGCTCTGATCTGCGGTCGCGCTCGGCTTCCGTAGATCAGGCTGTCACCCGATCGTGAGCAGATCGCCGAAGCTCTTCGCCTGCCCGCAACTCGCCTCTGACTCCCGCCCCTTGCGGGGGCGGAACCTCGGCCGGCACACGCACCGAGAGGAGGTGCAGAGATGACCGACCCCGGAGAGCAGGACGGCGGCGAGCAGTTCCCGCCCCCGCCCGCCGCCTGACCGGCCAGTCCTCAACCACAGAAGGGAACCACCAGTGACGACGATGCTGGAATCCCCCGTCGCCTTACGGCACGGGCGGGACCTCGTCAGTCCCGAGCTGTTCGAGAAGGTGTCGGAGTTCTGCGCGGAGGAGTACGGACACGAGCTGTCCACCGCCCGCCGGATCGTGGACCAGGCCCTTGCCTTCCTCAAGGTCATGGGCGACACCCGTGCGTTCGACATGACCCCGTCCGACGCCGTGGACCCCGGATGGCACTCGTTCGTGCTCCACACCCAGGCGTACGCCGCCTGGTGCGACGAGCAGTTCGGGTTCTTCCTCGGACACGAGCCCAGGGCCACCGTCCGCACCCGCCCGCTGATCGGTTCCGTGGTGGACCGCGTCAGGGCCGCCGGGTTCCACGTCGATGACCGGCTGTGGGGCGCGGCGAAGGACTGCAACCCGCCCGCGTGCTGCGGTGACGGCGACGGCTGCTGATCCACTCTCACCGAACGGAAGCCGTCCGGGCGTGGCCAAGGCGCCCGGACGGCCACAGCCAAGGGTTCCAAAGATGAGCAGCAATGACGAGGGCCTGACCGGACGCAGTCGGGTCACTGTGTTCGCGATGTTCGGCACGGTCTTCGGCTACGCCACCCACCATCTTGACGAACGGCGGATCGGGGACGTGGCTGTGATCGGCCCCCTGACCCCCGGTGTCGAGTGGCCACGGCTGTGGCAGATGGCCCGCTCCTGTGGTCGGCCCGCAGCCAAGGAAACCGAACTCGCACAGTGGATTCTGATCCAGGCGACCCGGGCGTTCGTTTGTGGAAGCGACCGCATCGCGCAGTTCCCTGACCAGGGCTGGAAGCTGGAGCCCGGTGGGAAGCGCCTCAGCTTCGACGCCACCTACGCCAACCGAGATCATCTGTGGACCGGCAACCTGACCGTGGACGGTCTCAGCCCGGATCAGGTAGCTGAGCGCCCTTCGCTCTACCGAGCGTAGTCCAGGTTGCAGTAGCCGAACCAACGAAAGAAGCCCCGGCCGATCGGCCGGGGCTTGCTTGGTTTGTTGGGAGGTTCAGAGCAGTGCGCGGAACAGGTTGGAATCGGAAAGCGGGGCGGCGGGGGGCCGCTTCACCGGCCTGTCCGCAGGAACGGGCTTCGGGGTCGGGCGGTAGGAGTCCAGGCGAACCACTGTGGCGCGGTTCTCCTCACGCTCCGCTCTGGCCGACTGTGGCTCAGGGGGACGGAAACTGTCACCGCGCCCGACAGATCCGGGCCCAGGAGCAGAAGTACCCCACCCTGGACGACGGGCAGAGAGCACTGGGCTGGGTCGCGGTGGAGGAGGGGAACGCCTACCGGCTTCGGAAGCCGACACGATGGCCCGGTACGGGCACTCACGTAAGGACGGAGCGCGCCGACTGGCCGCCTCCGGTGCGGGGCCGACTCGGCCTCTCGTCCCTGGTCTGAACTGGGGATTCGCTGGGCCGTTGGTCACGTGGTTGGTCACGCCACCGCCCGGAAACGCAGAAAACCCCAGCGAACTGGGGTCTCAGCTGGTGTCCGAGGGGGGACTTGAACCCCCACGCCCGATAAAGGGCACTAGCACCTCAAGCTAGCGCGTCTGCCATTCCGCCACCCGGACCAGGTGGTCGGCCCCGGTCTCCCGCGGCGACATGGACAACAATACCAGGGGAATCAGGTGGCTCTCACCCACATATTGCGTGGTCAGGGCAGGTGGGAGATGAGGTCGCGGGCTCGTTGCAGCGTGTATCCGCCTGGTTGCCGTGCGCAGTGGCTACCGTCGGGCGGGTGAGTCAACGCAACCGCCGGCGGCCCCGCCCGCTGTCCCCGCTCCGTGAGCATCTGCGCGACACCTTCTGGTTCGCGCCCACCCTGGCGCTGGTCCTGGTCTTCGGGCTCTGGATCGCGGCGGACGCGCTGGACACGGCGATCCTGGACGCGCTCCAGCAGGACCAGGACTACGAGACGGTGCGGACGCTGATCTCGTGGGCCGAGGACGCCAAGGTCATCGTGACCACGATCTCGTCCGCGATGATGACGTTCATCGGTGTCGTCTTCAGCATCTCGCTGGTCGCGGTGCAGATGGCGGCGGGCAACTTCAGTCCGCGCGTCGTGCGGATCTTCATCCGCAGCCGGATCAGCAAGCTCACCTTCGCGGTGTTCCTGTCGACGTTCCTGCTGTCGCTGCTGGTGCTCTCCTCGTACGACAGCGAGACGGACCCGGCGCGGGTCGCGTCGGTGCCGCTGGTGCAGAGCGCGGTGACGCTGCTGATGGTGGCGCTGAGTCTGCTGCTGTTCATCGCCTATGTGACCCAGACCCTCCAGCTCATGAAGGTCGGGCCGGTCGTCGAGCACGTGACCCGGGAGGCGTTCCGGACGCTGGGCAAGATGCGCGCGGCGGCGCCGAGCGAGGAGCCGCTGCCGCCGGAGGTGGCGCGGATCGCGCACAAGGGGCGTTCGGGGACGCTGCGTGACGTCCACGTCGCCCGGCTGGTGCGGACCGCCCAGCGGCGCGGGGCGGTGCTGCGGCTGGTGCCGAGGATCGGGGACTTCGTGGTGCCGGGCACGCCGCTGATCGCCGTGCACGGGGGGCGTGCCGGGCTGCCGTGGGAGCGGCTGGTGCGGTCGGCGGTGTCGGTGGGGGTGGAGCGCACCTTCCACCAGGACCTCGGGTTCGGGCTGCGGCAGCTCTCGGACATCGCGCTGAGGGCGCTGTCGCCCGCGGTGAACGACCCGACGACGGCGGTGCAGGCCGTCGACCGGATCGTGCAGTTCCTCGCGGCCGCGGCCCCGGTCCCGCTGGGCGCGGTGGCCCACCGGGACCGCCGCGCGGTGGTGCGCCTGGTCCAGGAGGGCCCGGGCTGGGGCGACCTCGTCGATCTCGGCTTCACGGAGATCCGGGGCTGCGCGATCGGCAGCCCGCAGGTGTCGCGCCGGCTCGCGGCGGGCTTCGACGATCTGCTGCGCATCGTCCCCGAGACACGGCGCGCGCCGCTGGAGCGGCAGCGGGCGCTGCTGGTGCTGGCCGTGGAACGCTCGGTGCCGGAGGCCGCCGACCGCGCCTTCGCACTGACCCCCGACCGCCAGGGCATCGGCTGACGGCGGCGCGCCCCCGGGCCACCGGCGGGCGCGGAGCGCGCGGGCGGGCGCCGAGAACGCGGACAACCGGCGCCCGGGGCAGCCAGGCGGAAGCTGGGCGCGCGGACAACCGGCGCGCGGGGCAGCCGGGCGGAAGCTGGGCGCGCGGGCGACCCGTGGACGCGGCACGGGCGCGACGGGCCCGTGCGGGTTGCCCGCCACGGGTGGCCGGGGCGGCCGGAACACCGGCCGCCCCGGCCACCCGGACGTTCCCGCCCTCCCCGGCTACGACAACTGCCCGTCGTACTCGGGGAGCTTGTACGCCTTCTCGGCGTGGCCGCCGACGATGTCGGTGGTGTTGTTGCCGATGTTGGCGATGATCGTGTAGCCCTTGCCCTCGATCTCGGCGCGCTTCTCCGTCTTGTAGGCGCTGACCTCCTCGAAGAGGTCCGGCAGGTCGCGTACGTACAGTCCGTCGACGGGGTAGCCGGCCTTCTTCAGGTTCCAGTCGGTGAGGGAGTGGATGATGCCGGGCCGGGCGGTGACGAAGAAGACGGCGACGCCCCGGGAGTCGGCCCAGCGGGCCAGGTCGCGGACCTCGGTGACGGCCGGGGTGGGGAGCTTCCAGAAGGGGTGGAAGTGGGTCTCCAGGGAGGTGTTGTCGATGTCGAGGACGATCGCCTGCTTCTTGCCGCCCGCGTCGGCGGAACGGGCCTCGATCCAGGCGCGCGCCCCGGTGAGGGCGGCGGTGACGTCGCGCTGCCAGGTCGCGTAGTCGACGCTCGCCGTGCCGGCGGAAGCGGAGGCGGCGGGAGCGGAGGCGGTGGCGGCGGTGGGCCGGTCGGGCGCCGATTCGAGGGCGGTGGCCTGGGCCACCGGGCCGGCGGCGAGGGCGAGTCCGGCCGCGAGGGTGACGGCGGCGCGGGTGGTCGTGGCGCGTGCATGCATGGGGGGTCTCCTGGGTGTGGAACCAGCTCAGGGCCCGTTCGCCGTGGTCTCCGGCGAACGAGTTGACATGCTCGCGCCCCATCATGGACGGAAGACGACGTTCTTACTACCGGTCGGTAGCGACTTCTCCGAACAAGGACTTCTCCGAACGGATCCGAACAGGGCGGCCCCGCCCGGGTGTCGTGCACCCGGGCGGGGCCGTTCCGTCAGCTCCGTCAGCTCCGTCAGCTCCTGGAACGCAGCGCGGCCAGGTTGTCGTAGCTCGCCCGGGCCACCTCGAGGGACTGCCCCGGGACCGTGGCGCTGGGCGCGCCGTCGTGCTCGATCATCGGGTTGTGGTAGTTCTTCGCCCCCACCCGCCGGAAGAACGTCCGGTAGTCGATGTCGCCCTCGCCGAAGGTGACCATGTCGTAGCCCTGGCCGTTCTGGGTGTTGACGGTGCCGTCCTTGGCGTGGAACAGCGGGTAGCGGTGGTTGTGGCGGGCGACCAGGCCCGCCGGGTCGAAGACCTGCTCCACCGTGGAGCCGTCGTGCGCGGTGTAGGAGCGGAACTTGTACTGGGCGACGTGCGCCCAGTAGACGTCCATCTCCAGCCAGACCAGGCGCGGGTCCGTCCGCTTGAGGAAGTACTCCAGCTTGCGGATGCCGGAGCTGCGCGTCGGGCGGCCCTGGGCGTCGAGCGGGCCGCCGTCCAGCAGGAAGCCGTAGGCGGCGTCGTGGTTGTGGGTGTAGAGCTTGATCCCCTCGCGCCGGGCGACGGCGCCGAGCGCGTTCCACTTGTCCGCGGCCACGTCCCAGTCGGCCCGGTAGGAGCTGCCGGTGGGGTCGCCGCCGGTTCCCATGTGGTCCATGCCGAGGATGTTGGCGATCTCCAGGTGCCGTTTGAAGGTGTCGAGGTCGGGGGTGCTCAGCGGCCAGGAGCCGGGGATGAAGCCGTGGTTGCCCTGGGCGCGCAGGCCGTAGTCGTCCAGCCAGGAGCGCAGCAGTCTCGCGCCCTGCACCGTCTCCAGGTCGGCGCCGCCCGGGGCGTTGGCGTGCTGGCGGTAGCCGGCGAACTCCACCTGGCGGTAGCCGTACCGGGAGAGCCGGCGGAAGACCTCGCGGAAGCCGGACGGGAGGTCGGTGGTGAGCGGGTCGCGTCCCGTGGCGTCGCGGACGGTGTAGAGGATGATGCCGCGCTTGTCGGCCGGCACCAGGACCGAGCCGCGGCCGGGGCCGTGGCCCTGGTGGGGGCCGCCGTGCGGGCCGCCGTGGGCGACGGCCGGCGCGGCGCCGAAGACCGGGGCCGCGACGGCGGCGCCGGCGACGGCGGTGCAGGTGCTGAGGAAGCGGCGGCGGCTGACGCCCAGGGAGCGGCGCAGGGAGTCGCCGGTGGCGGATTCGTCGCTGAACGCGGTCACGTGTTCTCTCTCTCGTGTGGGCCGTGCGGGACGTGAGGGGCGGGATCGGGGAGCGCCGCGGGCGGCGGTTCAGGAGCGCGCGGGGGCGTGCTCCGCGGCCGGTCCGAGACCGGCCAGCCGCAGCAGCAGGGACTTCACTTCGGTGGCCGCGACGCGGCCGTTCACGGCGTGGGGGGTGGAGCACAGGACGAGCGGACCTTCGTCGTCGCTCGCCGGGAGGCGGCCGTGGCTGCCGCGGATGGGCGAGGGGTCCAGCGGCACGACGGCGAGCCGGTAGCGCATGCCGACCTTCTTGCGGGCGATCGCCGCGGCGGCCTTCAGCCGCACATAGGGGTCTTCCGGGTCCATGAACAGCTCGACCGGGTCGTAGCCGGGTTTGCGGTGGATCTCGACGAGCTGCGCGAAGTCGGGCGCGCGGGCGTCGTCGAGCCAGTAGTAGTAGGTGAACCAGGCGTCCGGGTCGGCGACGGCGACGAGTTCGCCCGAGCGCGGGTGGTCGAGGCCGTGCGCCTTCTTGCCCTCGTCGTCCAGGAGCAGGTCGACGCCCGGCAGGGAGGCCAGCACCTCGCGGGTGGCCTCCAGGTCCTCGGGACTGCGCACGTAGACATGGGCGAGCTGGTGGTCGGCGACGGCGAAGGCGCGGGACGCCATCGGGTCGAGGTACTCCATGCCGTCCTGGGTGTGGACCTCCAGGAGTCCGGCCCGCCGCAGGGCCCGGTTGATGTCCACCGGGCGGCTCACCCGGGTGATGCCGTACTCGGACAGGGCGACGACCGTGCGCCCTTCGCGCCGGGCGTCGTCGAGCAGCGGGCCGATGACGGTGTCCAGCTCCGCCGCGGCCCGGTGCGAGCGCGGGTCGTCGGGGCCGTAGCGCTGGAGGTCGTAGTCGAGGTGGGGCAGGTAGCACAGGGTGAGGTCGGGCCGGCGGGTGCGCATGATGTGGCGGGTGGCGTCGGCGATCCACCGGCTGGAGACGATGCCGGCGCCCGGTCCCCAGAAGTGGAACAGGGGGAACGTGCCGAACTCCGCGGTGAGTTCGTCGTGGAGCTCGGGCGGGCGGGTGTAGCAGTCGGGCTCCTTGCGGCCGTCGGCGTAGTAGACGGGGCGGGGGGTGACGGTGATGTCGGTGTCGGCGCCCATCGCGTACCACCAGCAGATGTTGGCGACGGTGTAGCCGGGGTGGGCGCGCCGGGCGGCGTCCCAGATCTTGTCGCCGGAGACCAGCCCGTTGTGCTGGCGCCACAGCAGGACGTCGCCGAGTTCCCTGAAGTACCAGCCGTTGGCGACGATGCCGTGCTCGGCGGGGAGGGTGCCGGTGAGGAAGGTGGACTGGGCGGCGCAGGTGACCGCGGGCAGGACGGTCGACAGCGGGGAGCGCGAGCCCGCGTCCGCGAGGGCCCTCAGGTTTGGCATGTGGTCGAGGAGCCGGGGGGTGAGGCCGACGACGTCCAGGACGAGCAGCGGGGTCGGGCTCCGGGTGCCGTCGGCGGGGGTGCCGCCGGTGCCGTCGGTGAGGTGGCTCATGGCAGCTCCTTGAGTCCGAGGTCGGTCAGCAGGTCGCGGGCCAGGGTGAGTTCGGCGGCGATGCCGTCGGCGAGCTGGGTGCGGTTGCGGGGCCGCAGCTCGGGCGGGAGCGCCTGCCAGGTGTAGGTCTCGACCTCCAGGTGGCGGGTGCGGGGGGCCGGCCCGCCGACGAGCAGCGCCAGGGTCTCCGTGAGGACCGGCAGTGTGGAGGTGAGCGGCGGGGCGGGCGGGGCGTGCAGGGGGACGTGGAAGTGGGAGCGCCAGGGGCTCCCGTCGGGCAGGGCCGCGCCGCCGACCGCCTCGGCCAGGTCGTCGGTGCCGCGCAGCCCGGCCGCGGTGCTGGTGCGGGTCTGGTGCAGGAAGCGGGGTTCGGCGAAGGCGGCGAGGGCCTCGCGGACCTCGGGCAGGTGCGGGTGCTCGGCGTGCAGGGCGGCGGAGAGCTGGGCCTTCGGGACGGAGACGCCCGCGTCGGCGAGCGCGGTGAGCGCCGTGCGCGGGTCCTCGAAGGAGGTCGCCAGATGGCAGGTGTCGACGCAGACGCCGATGCGGTGCGGGGCGCCGACGGCCGTGATCGGGGCGATGGCGTCGGCCGTGGTCTCCACGGTGCAGCCGGGCTCCGGTTCCAGGGCGATCCGGATGGATCTGCCGGTCAGCTCCTGGAGGGCGTCGAGGCGTTCGGCGAGGGTGGCCAGGGCGGCGCGGGCGGTCTCGGCCCGGTCCGCGCCGAAGTCCGTGCGCCAGGCGAGCGGGAGGGTGGAGACGCTGCCCTCGGTGACGTCGTCGGGCAGCAGGGCGGCGAGCAGCCGGGCCAGGTCGGTGGTGTGGGCGAGGCGCTCCGGGTCCGTCCAGTCCGGCCGGTAGACGCGGTACTTGACCTCCTCGGCGCCGAAGCCCTCGTAGGGGAAGCCGTTGAGGGTGACGACCTCCAGTCCTCTGCGCTCCAGCTCCGCGCGCAGTCCGCGCAGCGCGGCGGGGTCGTTGATCAGGGCGTGGGCGGCGTCCCTGGCGAGCCACAGGCCGATGCCGAGCCGGTCGCGGCCGAGGCGGCGGCGGACCGGTTCGCAGTGGTCGCGGAGCTGGGCGAGGACGCCTTCGAGGGTCTCGGCCGGGTGGACGTTGGTGCAGTAGGAGAGATGGACGACGGACCCGTCGGGGTGGCGGAAGCGCATCCGGGGGACCTCATTCCCCGCCGCGGAGGATGGAGTTCCCCTCGTGCAGGGCGCCCTGTGGCGGCGGGACGTCGAGCTGGAGCCGCCCGCTGAGGCCGTAGAACGCGACGGGGTTGCGCCACAGCACCTTGTCGACGTCGTCCTCGCCGAAGCCGGCGGCGAGCATCGCGTCGGCGACCTTGCGGGTCTTGAGGGGGTCGCTCCTGCCCCAGTCCGCGGCGGAGTTCACCAGGATCCGGTCCGTCCCGTACGTCCTGAGCACGGCGACCATCCGGTCCTCGTCCATCTTGGTGTCGGGGTAGATGGAGAAGCCGAGCCAGCAGCCGCTGTCCACCGCGTGCTTCACCGTCGTCTCGTTGAGGTGGTCGACGAGGACGCGTTCGGTGGCGAGGTCGGACTCGCGCACCACGTCGAGGGTGCGGTGGAGTCCGGCGAGTTTGTCGCGGTGCGGGGTGTGGACGAGGGCGGGGAGCCCGTGGTCGGCGGCGAGCTGGAGCTGCGCGGCCAGCGCGGTGTCCTCGGCGGGGGTCATGGAGTCGTAGCCGATCTCGCCGACGGCGACGACGGAGTCCTTGACCAGGTAGCGGGGCAGCGCGTCGAGCACGGGGGTGCAGCGGGGGTCGTTCGCCTCCTTGGGGTTGAGCGCGAGGGTGCAGTGGTGGGCGATGCCGTACTGGGCGGCGCGGAAGGGCTCCCAGCCGAGGAGGGCGTCGAAGTAGTCGAAGAAGCTGGCCGGGGAGGTGCGCGGCTGCCCGAGCCAGAAGGAGGGCTCCACCAGGGCGCGGACCCCGGCCGCGTACATGGCCTGGTAGTCGTCGGTGGTGCGGGAGGTCATGTGGATGTGGGGGTCGAAGATGCGCATCAGGACTCCTCGGACCGCGGGGGCGTCGTGGTGGCCAGGGCGAGCACCCGGTCCAGGTCGTGGGGGACGGTTCGGCCTGCTGCCGTGCGTTCGGCGGCGTAGTCGGTGAGCATGCGGGCCAGGTCGGCGTCGCCGCGGGCGCGGCGCTCCAGGGCGGCGACGGCGTCCACGGGCACCTCGGTGAACAGGCACTTGAGGAGGGCGTGCCGCCAGGCGTGCCGGTCGAGGTGGATGGCCGCGTAGGGGCCGACGGCCGCGGCGACGAGCCGGGTGTCGTTGGTGCGCAGCGCGTCGTCGACGAGGGGCAGGGCCTGGGGGCCGGGGACGAGGTGGGGCAGGGCGTGGAGCACCGCGAGGCGTTCGGCGGCACTGCCCTGGCGGTAGAGGCGGGTGAGGGTGTCCAGGTCCGCCCGCGCCTCGGTCAGCAGCAGGACGCGGACGGCGTCGGCGCTGCGGCTGCCGCAGTGCCGCCCGGCGGCGGCGAACCGCAGCTCCCAGCTCCGGACGGTGTACGGGGAGGAGCCGGCCGGCGGCGCCCCGGCGGCGCCGGCCGCCTCGGCGACGGCGTCCGCGAGCCAGGCGCGGGCGGTGTCGTCGAGGTGCGCGCCGAGAGCTTCGGGGGTGGGGGCAGCGGGGGCGGGGCCCGGGGCCGTCGGTGTGCCGGGCGGAGGTGTGGTGGTCATGCGTCCGGGGCTCCCTTCGGTGCCGGCGCGCGGAGGAACTCGATGGACCGGCGGGCGAGTTCGGGGCCCGCGTGGGAGTGGCGCGGGAGCTCGACGACGGTCAGGCCCCGGTAGCCGCTCTCGGCGAGGGCGTCGAGGACGGGCGGGAAGTCGATCTCGCCGTCGCCGAACGGCAGGTGCTCGTGGACTCCGCGCCGCATGTCCTCGATCTGCACGTGCCGGAGCCAGGGCGCCGCGGCGCGCACGCAGTCGGCCGGTGACGCGGGCTCCAGGCACTGGCAGTGGCCGATGTCGAGGGTCAGGCCGAGGGGCGTGGGGTTGCCCATCACCGTGCGCAGATGGTGGAAGTCGTCGAGGGTGGCGAGGAGATGACCGGGCTCCGGTTCGACGGCGAGGGGCACGCCGGCGGCCGCGGCGGCGTCGACGACGGGCCACAGCGCCTCCTCCAGCCGCTTCCAGGCGGTGCCCGGGTCGGTGCCGGGCGGGGTGATGCCGCTGAAGCAGTGCACGGCGTGGGCGCCGAGGTCCGCGGCGGTGCGCACGGCCGTCACGAGCAGCGCGGTGCGGGCGGCGCGGCCGTCGGGGTCGGGGTCCAGCAGCGACGGGCCGTGCTTGCGGCGCGGATCGAGCACGTAGCGCGCTCCGGTCTCGACGGTGGCGGTGAGCCCGAGCTCGCCCAGCCGGCGGGCCACCCGGGCGGTGCGGGCCGGCAGGTCCGGGGCGAGGGGGTCGAGGTGCATGTGGTCGAGGGTGAGGCCGACGCCGTCGTAGCCGAGGTCGGCGAGGAGGCCGAGGGCGTCGTCCAGCCGGAGGTCGGTGAGTCCGTTGGTGCCGTAGCCGAAGCGGAGCGGGGAGGGGGGCGCGGTGCTCATGTGGGACTCACCTTTCGTGCGAGGCGGCGGGCGAGCGGGACGAGACCCATCACCGCCAGCCCGGTCGTGGCCGCCCCGGACCGGGCGGCGAGGGCGGCCTGGAGCGGGATCATGGCCCGGATCCCGCCGCCGACGGCGCGCTGGGTGAGCTGCGGGGACGGGTTCAGCGCGGCGTGCAGGAACGGGCGGGCGGCGGTGCGTGCGTAGGCGGCCGCGAGCAGCGCCCCGGCGACCCGCCCGGCCTCCGGGCCTCCGGGGCCGTCGCGGTGGCGCGCCGCGAACCCGGCGACCGCGGCCGCCGCCGCGAGCGCGGCCAGCGGCGCGCGCGTCGACCCGCCGTGCACCTCGTGCCGCGACACGGCGGTCACGGCGTACGTGTGCACCCCGAGCACCCCTGCGGCGGGCAGGGCTTCCCGAAGCGCGCGGAGCAGCCCCTCGGCGGGGGCGGCGGCGCTCGCGGGTGCCGCCCCCGGGCTGGGGGCGGGGACCGTGGGTCCTGCCCCGGCGCGGACCGCGGCTCCCGGTCGGCGGGCGGAGGACGTGACGGGGAGACCCCCGGCCCGCGCGGACGCCGACGAGGCAGCCGCGAGCCCCGCCCCGCCGCCGGAGCGTCCCGCGCCGCCCTGGGCAGACAACGTTGCCGTGGCGCCGAGGAGGAGGTCGAGTGCGCGGGCGGTGGCCATGGCCGCGGGGCCGGCGGGGGTGTGCTTGAGGCGGAGGTCGTAGGCCCAGACCGTCGCGGAGAGTGCGGTGGCGACCGCCAGGGCGGGGCGCCCCGCGCGGGCGGCGAGGGTGAGGCCGGCGGCGGTGAGCACCCCGGCGGCGACCAGGGCGTGCCGTGGGGCGATCCGGCCGGAGGGGACGGGGCGGTGGGGGCGCTCGGCGGCGTCCTCCTCGCGGTCCGCCCAGTCGTTGAGCGCCATGCCCGCCTCGTAGAGGCACAGCGAGGCGCCGACGGCCAGGGCCGTGCCCCGGCCGGGGCGCGCACCGACGGCGGCGGCACCGGCGAGGGCGTCGCCGGGGACGCTGAACAGGGCGGACACGCGCAGCAGTTCGGCCCACGCGCGGAGCCGTTCACGTGCCCCTTGCGGGGCGGGCGCGGGAGGTACCTCCGCTCCGGCACCGCGCGCCGCGCCCGGCTGCCGCCGGGTGGCGGGGAGGTCCGGGCCGTGGGACCGGGCCTGCGCACCGGCGGGCGCGGGGACGCCGGGCCCGGCGTCCGCGAGCGCACCGCCGTCGGCGGCCGGCACGCCGGCACCGGCGTCCGTCGGAATCCGTGCCCCGGTCGTGGCCTCCCCCGGCTGCCGCCCGGTGGCCCCACGGGGCCCGCCCGGCAGCGCGTCGTCCGGGCCCGGCGCTGAGAGGCCCGGCGCGGCCGGTCCCGGCGCGCCCGGCCGCGGGCCCGAGCCCGGCGCGGGGGCCCTGGTCGGCGTGGGGTAGCCGGTCACCACGGAGGTCCCGGTCACCGCGGAAGTACCGGTCGCTGAAGAGGCTGCGGAGGCCGCGGCGGACGCCCCGCGCCCCAGGCGCAGGAGCAGGGTCCGGATCACCGGGCCTCCCGGAGGCGGGTAGCGAAGGCGAGGAGCGCGGTGAACTGGTCGGACAGGCCTGCGGGGCCGCCGTCGGGGTCCTTGAAGTAGAAGCCCAGTTCGGGGAGGGGCCCCGTGATGCCGGCCTCGTGGGCGCGGGCGAGGAGCCGGGCGAGGTCCAGGACCAGCGGGGCGGCGAGGGCCGAGTCGCAGCCCTGCCAGATGGTCTGGAGGATCATCCGGGAGCCGAGGAAGCCGTCGAAGGCGATGTGGTCCCAGGCGGTCTTCCAGTCGCCGAGGGCGGGGACGTCGTCGATGTGGACCTCGCCCTCGGGGGTGTGCCCGAGGGTGTCGGCGAGGACGCGTTCCTTGCCGGCGTTCTTCGCGGCGGCGGCCGCCGGGTCGGCGAGCGCCGCGCCGTCCCCGCCGCCGAGCAGGTTGCTGCCGGACCAGGCCCGGACGTCGAGGGCGCGCTGGACGAACATCGGGGCGAGCACGGACCGCAGCAGGGTCTGGCCGGTCTTGCCGTCGCGGCCCGCGTGCGGAAGGCCGCTCGCCGCGACGGCGGCCGCGAGGGCCGGGCTGCGCAGCCCGGTCGAGGGGGTGAAGTTGACGTAGGGGCAGCCGGCACGGAGGGCGGCGGCGGCGTAGAGGGAGCTGGGCGGCAGGCGGTCGGCGCCGGGCTCGGGGAGCGGTTCGGTGGAGGCGACGTTGACGACGACGACGCGGGCCAGCCCGTGGCGGTCGCGGAAGGATTCGATGTCGTCGGCGAAGCGCGCGGTCAGCTCTCCGTCGGTGCGGGTGTCGCCGGCGGTCGGTCCGCCGAAACGTATCTCCTGGTCGGCGGCGTCCAGTTCGGACCGGACGGCGGAGGCCAGTCCGGCGGGGAGCACGCCCGCGCCGGTGAGGTGTTCGGCACGCTTGGGCAGCGGGCAGGACGCGGTGTCGTGGCCGCCGAAGACGAGGGAGGCCAGCGGCGGCAGGCCGGTGCCGCCGAAGGGCGGTGTCTCGGTGACCATGCCGGTGGGCGGGTGCAGTCCCGCGGTGACGGCCGCGCATCCGGCGACGGCGGTCGTCGCCACCGATCCGCGGGCTCCGACGAACCAGACTCCGGTGCGTGCCCGGTGGTCGTGGGTGACGGCGTCCTGGGTGAGGGTGTCCGTCGCGTTCCCGTCGTTCACGGGCTGCCTCCCTGCCATGTGGGTGTTCCGGTGGGGTGGAGGACGGCGGGCGGGGGGTACGGCGCCTCCCCGCCCGCCGCCGGCTCATGGGGCGGCCCCAGGGGCCTCCCGTCCGGATCCGGGCGGTGTCGCGTGCCCGGATCCGGAGGGGAGTCCGTGCCTTACGAGGGCAGCTCCTTCAGCGTGATGTCCCGGAAGGACACCTGGTCGGCGGCCCCGTGGTTCTGGATGCCGATGTAGCCGTTCTTCAGGCTGCGGGCCGGGTCGGTGTTGGTGAAGTCGTTGATCTTCACACCGTTGAGGAAGACCTGGAGCCGCTCGCCCTGGACCTTGATCTCGTAGCTGTTCCACTGGCCGGGCGGCCGCAGGACCTGGTCGCGGGCCTTGATGTTCGCCGACTTGAAGCCGTAGACGGCTCCGGTGGTGCGGTCGGCGGCGTCGGTGGCGTCGATCTGGATCTCGTAGCCGTTGTTCACGGCCGACCAGGGGTCGTCGGAGGCCGGGAAGCCGACGAAGATGCCGGAGTTGTCGTCGCCCTCCATCTTCCAGTCGAGCTTCAGGGAGTAGGACCCGAGCTCCTTGGCCTGGTACCAGAGCATGCCCATGCCGCCCACGGAGCGCAGTTCGCCGTCCACGACGTCGAACGACCCGGGTCCGGCCTGCTTCCAGCCGTCCAGCGTCTCGCCGTTGAAGATGCTCCGGTGGCCGGTGCGGGGCTTGCAGTCGGCCTTGACCTGGCCGGTGGCGTAGCGCAGTCCGCCGAGGAGGTGCTGGCGGAACGCCGGCTCGGCGTAGGACTCCTTGGTGTGGCCGCCCCCGGTGTAGAAGGAGCGTCCGCCCTCGTACGTCTGGCACCAGGCGATCGGGTGGTCGCCCTTCATCGAGCCGCCCTGGTAGGTGGTCTCGTCCAGGGTGGCCAGGACCCGGGCCTGCTCACGCGGGTTGGTGCGGTAGTTGTACCACTCGTCGGTGCGCTGCCAGGGGCCGTCGACGTGGGCCGTGGCCGGGTGGTCGTGGTCCTCGACGCGGACGGTCGCGGACTGGATCTGCGGGTGGGAGTCGAAGTAGGCGCCGACGAGGCCGCCGTAGAACTCCCAGTCGTACTCGGTGTCCGCCGCCGCGTGGACGCCCATGTAGCCGCCACCGCCGGCCACGTAGTTCTCGAAGGCCTTCTGCTGCGCGGTGTCGAGGACGTCGCCGGTGGTGGAGAGGAAGACGACGGCGTCGTAGCGGGCGAGGTTGGCGGTGGTGAACTGCCCGGCGGCCTCGGTGGCGTCGACGGTGATGCCGCTCGACGCGCCGAGCTCCTTGAGGGCGGCGACTCCGGTGGCGATGGAGTCGTGGCGGAAGCCGGCCGTCTTCGAGAAGACGAGGACCCGCTTGGCCGCGCGGTCGACGGGGGTGTCCGACAGTTCGAAGTCGTCGATGTCGTACAGCGCTCCGGATCCTCCCTTGAAGACGAGGAACAGCTCGGTGGTCTTCTTCGGCACCGAGCGCAGCGGCACCTCGATGTCCTGGAAGTTCTCCCAGCCGCCGGTCACGGGCACCGGCGCGGAGCCGAGGAGCGTGCCGTTCGCGGATCCGGTGCGCACTTCGAGGAAGCCGCCCGCCCCGCCGGAGGAGATCCGGGCCGTGAGCTTCTTGCTGCCGCCCAGGTGGTAGGGCGTGAAGGAGATCCAGTCGCCGTTGTCGATGTCGCCGACGGTGCGGCCGCCGTTGGCCGGGGCCTTGTCGTGGACCTTGACGCCCGAGGAGTCGTCGAAGTGCTCGGCCTGGCGGTGGCGGGGCTGGAGCTTGGCCTGGTCGTGGGTGGTCAGAGCGGCCTGGCCGCCGCCTCCGCCGTCGGTGTACTCCGCGTCGAAGACACCGAAGATGTCCGCGTTCGGGTCGTGTCCGCCGTCGGAGGACGTCTTGATGGTGCCGGTGCAGCCGTTGGCGGAGGTGACGGGGTGGCCGTGGCTGTCGTGGCCGAGGACGTACGTCACCTTGACCTTGGCGCAGTCGATCGCGCCGTCCTCCTTGTCGGTGACGGTCACCTTGAAGGGGATCTCGTCGCCGAAGGAGAACAGGGCCCCCTCCGCCGGCAGGTCGAGCATCACCTTGGGCGCGGTGTTGCCGACCACGACCCGGACGCTGGCGGAGCCGGTGCGGCCGGTCGGGTCCTTCGCGGTGAGGGTGGCGGTGTAGGTGCCGTTCTTCCGGTAGGTGTGGACCGGGTTCGCCGCGGTGGAGGTGGAGCCGTCGCCGAAGTCCCACGCGTAGGTGAGCGCGTCGCCGTCCGCGTCCGCGGTGCCCGCGGAGGAGAAGGAGACCTTCAGCGGCGCGGTGCCCGAGGTCTTGTCCGCGGCGGCCTCGGCGACCGGGGAGCGTCCGCCGGTGGCGTTCTCGATCCGGTAGAGGCCGGCGTTCTCGTCGCCGCCGAACCAGGCGGTGCCGTAGTCGAGGACGTACAGCGCGCCGTCCGGCCCGAAGGCCATGTCCATGATCTGGGTGCCGGTCCAGGGGACCGGGTTGATCGACTGGACGGCCCCGTCCTCGCCCTGCTCGATGCGCTTGATCCAGCGGCGGCCGAACTCGCCGGCGAAGAAGTCGCCGTCGTACTCGGCGGGGAAGGCGACCGGGGAGTCGTTCGCCGGGTCGTGGCGGTAGACCGGTCCGCCCATCGGGGACTCGGAGCCGCTGCCGAACTCGGGCACCGATCCGCCGTCGTACGGGATCCAGGCGGCCTGCGCGGGCGGCAGGTCGGTCAGGCCGGTGTTGTACGGCGAGTCGTTCTTCAGGTTCGCGCAGTCGAACGTGGCGCCGGAGGTCTTGGTGGCGAAGTCGTAGTCCACGTAGGGGTCGTTGTCACCCGTGCAGAACGGCCAGCCGAAGTTGCCGGGCCCGGTGACCCGGGCGAACTCGACCTGTCCGGCAGGCCCTCGCTTCGGGTCGGCGGCGCCGGCGTCGGGACCGTAGTCGCCGACGTAGAGGATGCCGGTCTTCCGGTCGACGCTGAAGCGGAACGGGTTCCGGAAGCCCATGGCGTAGATCTCGGGCCGGGTCTTCCCGGTGCCGGGGGCGAAGAGGTTGCCCTCGGGGACGGTGTAGGAGCCGTCCTCGGCCACCTTGATGCGCAGGATCTTGCCGCGCAGGTCGTTGGTGTTGCCGGAGGTGCGGCGGGCGTCGTAGGCGGGGTTGCGGCCCGGCCGGTCGTCGATCGGGGTGAAGCCGTCGGAGGCGAACGGGTTGGAGTCGTCACCGGTCGACAGGTAGAGGTTGCCGTCCGCGTCGAAGTCGATGTCGCCGCCGACGTGGCAGCAGATGCCGCGGGTCGCCGGGATGTCGATGACCTTCTTCTCGCTGGCGTTGTCCAGGGTGCCGTCCTCGCGGAGGAGGAAGCGCGACAGCCGGTTGACGCCGTCGAACTTCGCGAACTCCTCCGGTGTGCCCTCGTTGGGGGCGTCGCCGGCGGGGGTGTCCAGCGGGGGTGCGTAGTAGAGGTAGATCGCCCGGTTCTCGCTGAAGCCGGGGTCGAGGGCGATGCCCTGGAGGCCTTCCTCGTCGTGCGAGTAGACCGGGACGGTGCCGACGACGCGGGTGTTGCCGGCGGCGTCCGTCATCCGCAGCTCGCCGCTGCGGGAGGTGTGCAGGACGCTGCGGTCCGGCAGCACGGCGAGCGACATCGGCTCGCCGGTCTCCTCGCCGCCCTTGGCGAGGGTCACCTGCTGGAACTCGGCGGCCGCCGGGGCCGCTTCGGGGTCGGCGGCGGATGCCGCGGTCGGCGCTGAGAGGGCGAGCGATGTTGCCGCGAGGAGACTTCCGGTGAGGAGAGCGAGAGCCTTGCGGACTCCTGGCCTTGTTCTGTGCACGAATGTCCTCCGGTTGGGCCGGTCGAACGGGCGGGTTGCCGTGGAGCGCCGGGGAGGTGTGGTGTCCCCCCTGTGCCGCGCTCGCCGCGGGGATCCGGTGCGGCTCGCTCGGTCCGTCTGCGCCCTGGGGCGTCCCGTTCCGGGCTCGGTGCCGTGGAACCGGAGTGCGCCGTCACTCCTGGACCACCTGTTTCGTGTACGCGAGATGGGACGGTAGCCGGGTTCCTCCTGCTCGGAAAGGCCTTGTGCAGTGCGGAAGTTGAACTTTTACCCGCAGCAGGACAAAGCCGCGTCCGGGCAGGCCGGACCGGCCCGGCGGCTCCGGGGCCACCGGGCTCGGGCCTGCGGGTTCTACTGTTCGCCGCCCGAGAAGGCGGCGTCGAAGGAAGCGCTGGGCAGGTCGAAGTCGAACTGCTTGAGATGGGCAAGCGCTTGCGGGGCGCCGGCGAGCCGGTCCATTCCGGCGTCCTCCCACTCGACCGACACGGGCCCCTGGTAGCCGATGGAGTTCAGCATCCGGAACACGTCCTCCCAGGGCACGTCGCCGTGGCCGGCCGAGACGAAGTCCCAGCCGCGCCGCGGGTCGCCCCAGGGCAGATGGGAGCCGAGCCGCCCGTTGCGCCCGTCGAGGCGCTTGCGGGCCTCCTTGCAGTCGACGTGGTAGATCCGGTCCCGGAAGTCGTAGAGGAAGCCCACCGGGTCGAGGTCCTGCCAGACGAAGTGGCTGGGGTCGAAGTTGAGCCCGAAGGCGGGCCGGTTCCCGACGGCCTCCAGGGCGCGCTTCGTCGTCCAGTAGTCGTAGGCGATCTCGCTGGGGTGCACCTCGTGGGCGAAGCGCACGCCCTCGGTGTCGAAGACGTCGAGGATCGGGTTCCACCGCTCGGCGAAGTCCTCGTAGCCGCGCTCGATCATGCGCTCGGGCACCGGCGGGAACATGGCCACCAGATGCCAGATCGAGGAGCCGGTGAAGCCGATGACGGTGTCGACGCCGAAGGCCGCCGCCGCCCGCGCGGTGTCCTTCAGTTCCGCGGCCGCCCTGCGGCGCACCTCCTCGGGCTCCCCGTCGCCCCAGATCCGGGCGGGCAGGATGCCCTGGTGGCGCTCGTCGATCGGGTTGTCGCAGACCGCCTGGCCTACCAGGTGGTTGGAGATCGCCCAGCACTTCAGGCCGTACTTCTCCAGCAGTGCGTGCCTGCCGTCCAGGTAGGACGGGTCGGACAGCGCCTTGTCCACCTCGAAGTGGTCGCCCCAGCAGGCGAGTTCCAGACCGTCGTAGCCGAAGTCGCGCGCGAGCGCGCAGACCTCCTCCAGCGGCAGATCGGCCCACTGACCGGTGAACAGTGTGAACGGGCGTGGCATCGGACCTCCTTCTCAGACCTGTGCCCGGGCCGGCACCGGTTCGAGCACCGGTACGGGCGTGTAGACGGCGTTCTTCCCCGCGCTCTCCTCCACCGCGGCGAGCACCCGCTGGACCTGGAGCCCGTCCGCGAAGGACGGCACGGGCTGGGTCCCGGCGGCGATGGCCACCACGAGGTCGCGCGCCTGGTGGGCGAAGGTGTGCTCGTAGCCGAGCGCGTGGCCCGGCGGCCACCACGCCTCCAGGTACGGGTGATCGGCCTCGGTGACCAGGATCCGGCGGAAGCCGGCGGTCACCGCGGGTTCGGCGTGGTCGTGGAAGAGCAGCTCGTTGAGGCGCTCCAGGTCGAAGGCGATCGAGCCGCGCTCCCCGTTGATCTCCAGCCGCAGCGCGTTCTTGCGGCCGGGGGCCATCCGGCTGGCCTCGAAGACGGCGAGCGCGCCGGAGGCGAGCCGGCCGGTGAAGACGGCGGCGTCGTCGACGGTGACGGGCCCGCGGTCGCTGCCGCCCGAGGCGCTCAGCCCCGCCGACGCGCCCGCGAGCAGCGGCCGTTCCCGGACGAACGTCTCCAGCTGCGCGGAGACCCCGACCAGCGGCTCCCCCGCCAGAAACTGCGCGAGGTCCACGATGTGCGCGCCGAGGTCGCCCAGCGCACCGGAGCCCGCGTGCTCCCGCTCCAGCCGCCAGGTCAGCGGGAAGTCGGGGTCGACGAGCCAGTCCTGGAGGTAGGTCACCCGCACATGCCGCAGCGCGCCGACGCGGCCCTCGGCGATCAGCCGCCGGGCGTAGGAGATGGCGGGCACGCGCCGGTAGTTGAAGCCGACCATGGCGAGCTGGCCGCGTTCGCGGGCCCGCTCGGCCGCGGCCGCCATGGCCTCGGCCTCGGCGACCGAGTTGGCGAGCGGCTTCTCGCACAGGACGTGCTTGCCCGCGTCGAGTGCCGCGACGGCGATCTCGGCGTGGCTGTCGCCCGGTGTGCAGATGTCGACGAGCTGCACATCGTCGCGGGCCACCAGGGCGCGCCAGTCGGTCTCCGCCGCGGCCCAGCCGTGCTTGTCGGCCGCCGCGCGCACGGCGGCGGCGTCGCGGCCGGCCACGGCGGCGAGCACCGGCCGCAGCGGCAGGTCGAACACCCGTGCCGCGGTGCGCCACCCCTGTGAATGCGCGGCGCCCATGAACGCATAGCCGATCATGCCCACGCCCAGCGGCGGGGGCGCCGCGTCGCTGTCCGTCCGTTCCATTCGGTTCCTCCTCGTCGGTGTGCACGGTGGCGGCCGGGCCCGGTCCCGGGCGGGCCCCGCGGCCGCTGCGCCGCGGGGCCCCGCCCGTACGGGCCTTCGCCGACCGTCAGTTGAAGCCGGTGGGCAGGTACTCGTCGACGTTGTCCTTGGTGACGACGGCGGAGTACAGGGTCAGGGAGGCCGGGATCTCCAGCTCCGCCATCCCGCTGACGCCCTTGCCCTGGCCGAGTGCGCGGGCCAGGTCGATGGCGGAGGCGGCCATGGTCGGCGGGTAGAGGACGGTGGCCTTGAGGACGCTGTCACCGGCCTTGATCGCGTCCATGGCGGACTTGGCGCCCGCGCCGCCGACCATCAGGAAGTCGTCGCGGCCCGCCTGGGCGATGGCGCGCAGCGCGCCGACGCCCTGGTCGTCGTCGTGGTTCCACAGCGCGTCGAACTGGGACTGCGCCTGGAGGAGCTGGGCCATCTTGGCCTGGCCGGACTCGACGGTGAAGTCGGCGGCCTGGCGGGCGACCTTGCGGATGTTGGGGAAGTTCTTCAGCGCGTCGTCGAAGCCCTGGGTGCGCTGCTTGGTGAGCTCCAGGTTGTCCAGGCCGGCCAGCTCGATGACCTTGGCGTCCGGCTTGTCCTTGAGCTGCTCGCCGATGTAGTTGCCGGCGTTGAGGCCCATGCCGTAGTTGTCGCCGCCGATCCAGCAGCGGTACGCCTGCGGGCTGGCGAAGATGCGGTCCAGGTTGACGACGGGGATGCCCGCCTTCATGGCCTGGAGTCCGACCTGGGTGAGCGCCTTGCCGTCGGCGGGCAGGATCACCAGGACGTCGACCTTCTTGTTGATGAGGGTCTGCACCTGGCCGATCTGGGCCGCCGTGTCGTTGGAGCCCTCGGTGATCTCCAGGGTGACGTCGGAGTACTTCTCCGCACGGGACTTGGCGTTCTGGTTGATGGCGTTCAGCCAGCCGTGGTCGGCCTGGGGGCCGGCGAAGCCGATGGTGACGGCCTTGCCGGGCTTGTCGTCGGCGACGGGGGCGTTGTCGGCCGCCGCGTCGTCGCTCTTCTTCGGCTCGTTGCTGGTGCAGGCGGTGAGCAGGGCTCCGGCGGAGACCGCTGCGGTTCCGAAGAGCAGACCTCTGCGGCTGGGTGCGGGGATCTGTGGCATGGCGGGATCAACCCCTGTCGAAGGAGGGAATGGGTGCTGGACGTGCTGGACGTGCTGGACGTGCTGGGGGGCCGGGATGCGCCGCCGGTCAGTCGGCGCCGCGCAGGGTGCGGTGCTGGACCAGGACGGCGGCGACGATGATCGCGCCCTTGGCGATCTGCTGGACGGCGCTCTCCAGGTTGTTCAGGGCGAAGATGTTGGTGATGGTCGTGAAGACCAGCACACCGAGGACGGAGCCGACGATGGTGCCGCGTCCGCCGCTGAGCAGCGTCCCGCCGATGATGGCGGCGGCGATGGCGTCGAGTTCGTAGAGGTTGCCGTTGGTGTTCTGGCCGGAGCCGGCCAGCACGATCAGCATGAACGCGGCGATGCCGCAGCACAGTCCGGACAGCAGGTAGAGGTACAGGCGCTGGCGCCGTACGTCGATGCCGGCGAGGCGGGCCGCCTCCGCGTTGCCGCCGACGGCCACCGTGCGGCGTCCGAAGGTGGTGCGGTTGAGGATCAGCCAGCCCACCAGGGTGACCGCGGCGAAGACCAGGACCAGCGGCGGGATGCCGAGGATGTAGGCGTCCCGGATGCCGAGGTCGAGGACCGAGTCCACGGTGACCATCTGGGTCTTGCCGTCGGTGATCTGGAGGGCCAGGCCGCGGGCGGAGGCAAGCATCGCGAGCGTGGCGATGAAGGGCACCATCCCGCCGTAGGCGATCAGCAGCCCGTTGACCAGCCCGCAGCCGAGGCCGACGACCACGGCCGTGAACAGGATGCCGGCGAAGCCGAACTCCTGGGTCGCCAGGGTGGTGGCCCAGACCGAGGCCAGGGCGACGATCGCGCCGACCGACAGGTCGATGCCGCCGCTGGTGATGACGAAGGTCATGCCGACGGTCACGACGCCGATGACGGACGCCTGCGTCAGCACGAGCTGGAGGTTGCTCGTCGCCAGGAACTCGTCGGGCTTGGTGAAGCCGCCGACGGCGATGAGCACGGCGAGCACGCCGAGCAGGGAGAGGTTGCGCACGTCCAGGCGGAAGCCCAGCGGCCTCAGGGCCGTGCTTCTGTCCGGTGCGGACTTCGCGGGTGCGGCCGGCGCGTCCTGCTGCGCCGGGGAGGCTGGCTGCGTCATGCCGTCGGGCTTCCTTCCATCACAAGGTCGAGTACGCGGTGTTCGTCGAGCTCCCGGGCGTCCGCGGTGTGCACGACGCTGCCTTCGCGCAGCACCAGCACACGGTCGGCGAGCCCCAGCACCTCGGGCACCTCGCTGGAGACGAGGAGGACCGCGAGGCCGTCGTCGGCCAGCCGCCGGATCACGGCGTACAGCTCGGCGCGGGCGCCGACGTCGACGCCGCGGGTCGGCTCGTCGAGGAGCAGCACCTTGCAGCCGCGCAGCAGCCAGCGGGCGAGCACCGCCTTCTGCTGGTTGCCGCCCGAGAGGGTGCGGATCCTGGCGTCGGGGTTGTCGGGCCGCAGCGACAGTTCGCGGGTGGCCCGCCGGGCGGCCTCGCGCTCCTTGCCGTGGTCGAGCCAGCCGCCGCGGGAGAAGCGGGAGAGGGTGGAGACGGAGACGTTGCGGGTGACCGACTCCAGCATCAGCAGGCCCTGCGCCTTGCGTTCCTCGGGCGCGAGGCCGATGCCGGCGCGGACGGCGGCGCGGACGCTGCCGGGCCGCAGCGGGACGCCGTCGACGAGGACCCGGCCGGCGGTGGGGCGGCGGGCGCCGTAGACCGTCTCCAGGATCTCGCTGCGCCCGGAGCCGACCAGTCCGGCGAGGCCGACGATCTCGCCGGGCCGCAGTTCCAGGTCGACGGGCGCGAACTCGCCCTTCCTGGCGAGCCCTTCGACCCGCAGCACCGGTTCGGCCGCGGCGCGGGCGGTGGGGTCGGGGCGCTCGGGGAAGACGTACTCGACGTTGCGGCCGGTCATCAGGGCGACCACGTCGGAGGTCGGGGTGGACTTCGCGGGCAGATTGCCGGCGACCGCCCGGCCGTCCTTGAGGACGGTGACCCGGTCGCCGATGCGGCGGATCTCCTCCAGGCGGTGCGAGATGTAGACGACGGCGACGCCGTCGGCCGTCAGGTCGCCGACGATCCGGAAGAGATTGTCGACCTCGTCCGGGTCGAGCGCGGCGGACGGCTCGTCCATCACGATCAGGCGCACCTCGTGGGAGAGCGCGCGGGCCATCGAGACGATCTGCTGCTGGGCGGCGGAGAGTTCGCCGACGTGGCGCGCGGGGTCGATCTCGGGGTGGCCGAGGCGTTTCAGCAGCTGGGCGGCGGCGGTGCGGGCGGTCGACTGGCGGACCACGAAGCCCGCGGAGACGGGTTCATGGCCGAGGAAGACGTTCTCGGCGACCGACAGCCCTTCGACCAGGTCGAGTTCCTGGTAGATGGTGGCGATGCCCAGCCGCATCGCGGCGATCGGGGAGCCCAGCGACACGGGCTCGCCGCGCCAGGTGATCTCCCCGCCGTCCGGCTGGTGGGCACCGGCCAGGACCTTGATCAGGGTGGACTTGCCGGCGCCGTTCTGGCCGAGGAGGCAGTGGACTTCTCCGGCCTGGACCTCCAGGTCCACGCCGTCGAGGGCGCGGACGCCCGGGAACGACTTGGTGATGCCGGACATGGTGAGCAGGGGTGGTTCTGGTGCCATGACGAATCCCCTCGGCGGGTGCGGCCGGTGAGCGGGCAGGGCGGACGGTCCGCGGACGCCGGACCGGGTACGGGTGCGGGGCGGAAATCGGGGTGCGGGACAAGAAGCGGAACGGGAAACGGAACGGGAAACGGAAGCAGGGGCGGACCGGAGGGCGGAGCGGGGCCACGGGTGCGGGGGTGTGCCGGGACACGCTCACCGCGGTGCGGCGGGAGCGTTGCGGGACGGCGCGGCGGGCGGGGGCTCGCCGCGCGTCGACCAGTGCGGTGGTGCCGTGCGTCCCTCGTACGGGAGGGACGTGCGCGTACGGGCGGTGCGGGTGGTGCGGGTGGC